>NZ_AKFK01000103.1:0-52008 GCF_000272495.1 Methylobacterium sp. GXF4
CCGGCTTGGCGCATCATAACCTGTAACGCGTCGAGTGGCTTGTCTACAAAGGCCCAGTCACGCTGATGCTCAAAGAGCAGATTGCTAACTGGATAGTATCTGACTCCATTATCGGCTCGTGCCAGCATGGAGCCTGCAGTTGCAAGTGGATCAAGCGGAAAGTCGCGTAAGGTGAAACGCACGAGGCCTTTGTCGACGTACTCCTCCTTGAGCTTCGGCCAGGTCTCGGTATGGAATTGGGCGCAGTGGGAACACGTCAGCGAGGCATACTCGATGATGGTGCACTTTGCAGTTTCAGGACCGAGCCATAGGTCGTTAAGCGGCCCCGGTCGCATCAGGTCTGCCAATGGTATGGAGGGGGTCGCAGCTTGAGCGAGGCCTGCCAGCTGAGGCAGCGTCACCGTCGCACTCAGGGCAAAACCGCCGATCCGCATGGCATCCCGTCGAGACATCATCATAGAATCCCCAAAGATTTTCATCATAATCATCTTTCTAGAATAGCGATGGTTGTTGTCACAGATTTTAATAGCGCTATCGGCTGTCATGCGCAGATCATACGAGGCGAGTTATGCTAAAAGCCTAGTAAAAGCACAGCGTTTCAGCCAGCCATTGAAAAGTCGAGAAAAAGCCACGCTGCCTCGGTGAAGCTGACGATTGGCATTCGATCGATATTGTAGGAGTACGTCTACTGGCCTTGCGACAGGGTCGCCAGATCCAATGCAATCGGCGGCATCGGGCCATGCCCCTGTTCCGCGCGTGCGTGGTAGATACCGAGACATGTCTTTAGCAGGAACACGAGTAGTGCCGCGCTCGGCAGCTAGAGGCGTATGCGGGGCAGGATCGTTGCTCCAGCTGCCACGAGCATTGCCGTCTAGTAGAGCTGGCGCTCGATCAGGCATAGCTAGCTGGGCAGGTAGCCCAGGCCGTGCTCGAACAACAGACTGCCGCCTGTGATGGCCACCGCGGCGGCGGTGAGGGAAAGGGATACCTGAAGCGGTTCGAGGATGCGATTGCCCCCGGGCACTACGGGCATCGGATCTAACGGTCTGGCTCACGTGATACCTATCAGATGGATCAGGCAGAGGCTGATCGCGGCCAAAGCCAACAGGGAGAGCGTGACTGCAGCTGTGACCCGCCCACCGGCCTGGGCCACGACCCTCACGTCGACACCGAGGCCCAGCGCCGCCATCGAGACGATGGTAAGCATGGTGGCCACTGTGGCGATCGGGACGAGCATGACCTGCGGGATCAGGCCAAGAGAGCGTAGGCCTGCCATGCCTAGGAAGGCGAGGATGAACCAGGGAACCAAACGGTGGATCGCGACGCGGCCCGGCGCCGGCCGGTCGCCCGCCGTGACATCGGGGGCAGGTTCATCGGTCTCCTCGCGCAGCCGGCTTGCCAGCATGGACAGCATGAGAACTACGGGGCCGAGCATCAGCACACGCACAAGCTTGACGAGCGTGCCGATCTGCACGCTGAGCGCAGCCACAGAAGCAGTGGCGGCCAGCACCTGCGGCACCGCATAGACTGTCAGGCCGGCGAGCACGCCGTACTGCATGTTCGTTAAGTGCAGGAGTGGAACGAGGATGGGCAGGCCAAGCACCACGAGTACGCCGAGCACGGCGGTAAAGGCGATCGAGGCCGCCACATCTTCGCTGTCCGCACCAACTACAGGGGCGACGGCGGCGATGGCTGAGTTGCCGCAGATCGAGTTACCACAGGCCACCAGCACCGCCATGCGACGCGGAAGGCCGAAAGCTCTACCGAGGCCGTAGCTGACTGCAATCGCTATCGCCACAACGGCAGCGATGCCGATTAGTAGGGCCGGGCCGGCCGCGACGATGGTGCCAACGCTCAAGGACGCGCCGAGGAGCACGACGGCGATTTCGAGGAGCGTCTTGGCCGAGAAGGCGATGCCGTATCGCCAACGTGACGAGGGCGTCCAAATGGTGCGGATAGCCGTACCGAGGAGGATAGCCAGCACCAAAGCCTCGAGCCAAGCCCGGCCAAGCAGATCGGTCTCGACATACTCGAGCCCGATCGCGATGCCCGTGACGACGAGACAGAGCAGCAGGCCAGGTCCCACACGGCGGATCCATCCCACGAATTGCTGTCCGACAGAGGAGTTGTGAACTTTCGACGAGACGAGTGATGGGGCGGCGGACATGAATTTTGGCCTTTCGTCTGCGGCCTACCTCACATCCCGACGAGCAATCAGTCCAACTCATTAATGAGATTATTCTGTTCGTTTGATTCGATGGATACTCTTTCGTGTTCGAGTTCGCCTCAATCCGGCAACGGTTCCGATGGAGGTAAGATAAGAAATGGCACCGAGAACCCAGCGAATTATTTCTGACATGTCAATGGTCGGATCAATCCAAATAGTAATCTTTTGGCTTACAATAATTGTAGCGAGCAATTATTGCTACGATGTAGGCCTCAAATTGTGCAGTGCCTCGCAAGCGTTTTTTTCTTCCGCTGGCCGCCCCCTCGCGTGGCCTGCCCCCTGGGAAGTGGTCCTCCGTGAGGTATGGCTTCGCGCCATGTTGGAGTTGACCCCGCTTGTAGTCCACGGGCTCGCCCTCGGCGGTAAGCCCGATGCGAGTCTGGGCCTGTGCAAGGCGGCGCGTCCGGCATGCTCGCGGCGGCATCAGCTGCGGGAGTGACTCAGCGAAGGTGCGACGGCGGCAGGCACGATAATGGCAGTAGAAGCGTCGGATGCGCAGACGCAGCGTCATGGGCTGACCGACGCTCGGTAGATCGGCCGGGCAGCGTTCATAGCGGCTGTGAACGGCAGAGCTGGTCGTGCCACAGGTTGAGCAACGCCCATGCACACGTCGCGCCTGGGCGAAGACAACAAGACGACCGTCGTTCCGGATGACGCACTCGATGGTGCAGCCCGGCAGGGAAGAGGACAGGATCATCCCCCTAGTGAATCAGCCCGTGCCATCCCCCTCACCGCGACCGTTCCATGCAAAGTGCGGGAGAACCACGATGCCGAGGGAGGATTAGTGGAACACGATGCAACATCGGTATAAGCTCGAACAGACCCCAGGCTTGGCCATCCGGTTCTGCTGGTTCATGCTGCTCTCGCCCGGCGGCGTTGCGAGCGTTGCCCTCTTTCTTCGTGCCTTCGCCGGAACGCCGTAAAGGGTCCTTCTCATGCTTGCGTAATCACATCGGTATCCAAGTGCATGACCGAGCGACTACTGGACAGCTCCTCCGCGATCGCTGAGCGCATCGCAGCGCTCGGCTCGGCACATATCACGCGGTTAGAAGCTTATGCAGAAACTTTGCGCGCGTCGCACGGAGAGGTCCCACACTTCGATCCGTTCGACGGTGGGGTCGACGCCCGGCTGCTGTTTCTCCTTGCAACCCCGGGGCCGAGCTTGGCACCGATTCGATTTACCTCGCGAGACAATCCGACGGGCACAGCGAGAACTTTAAGACGGCTTTTTGCGGCCGCAGGAATTCCGCGCCGTGAAAGCGTGCTCTGGAACGCGGTACCATGGATCCTCCTGCGCAGGGGGCGGACCCTCGGCGTGCCTTCCGCACACGATAGGGCGGCGGCTCGTGCAGTTCTTCCCGATCTGCTCGAACTATTGCCTCGACTGGAGGCGGTGGTCCTTCTGGGAGCTGAAGCAAGCACCCTGGCCGATCGGGTGCAAGAACGCGTGCCGATCGTCTTTATGGCACCGCATCCAAGCCCGGCAAATCTGGCTGCAGATCAAACCGCGTTCGCTCGCCTCGAGCGCGCTTTCATGGAAGTAAGTGCCGTTAGTCGAAGGTCGGCGCAACCCACCGGCGCCCCGGACATTAAACAGAGAGCGTTACGCAGCGGGGCCATTGAATGACCGAGAAGCGCATCGTCGAGACCGTCGATCAGGCACGGCAAGGCGAGACGTCCAATCGCATGCGCTGGGTGCTGCTCGCGACGATGATTCTGACGATCGCGGGTGTCGGTGCGGCCTGGGTTTGGATCATTAACGTCTGACGGCGACGCGCGCGCCGCTCAGTGAGGCGACTTTGCGGCGAGGCAGGGCGCGACGAAGAGCTCGCCCCGGTAGGCGCCGCGCAGGGTCAGAGCGGCCACGACGACCCAGATCAGACCGAGCAGCATGACAAGGAGTGCACCGAGCCATGCGAAGCCGCTCACGCCTACCGTGTCGCCGAGCTGCAAAGTTGCGAGGCTGTAGACGCCGAGCGGGAAGATGTAGCCCCACCAGCCTAGATTGAACGGCACGCCGGCACGGACATACTGCACAGTCACCGCAAGTGAGAGCTGCAGCCACCATGCGCCGTAGCCCCACAGGATCAATGCGCCGATCAGGCCGACGAGCCGTAGCGTGTCGGGCGCAGCGGGAAGGCCGTGGCCGGCGAGGATATTTCCTCCAGTTTGTCCAAGCACCAGCAGGCCGAGCGCACCCGTTCCGAGCGGGCCGAGCGACAGCCAGCTGGATGCGGCCATCTCGCGTGGCGGTAGGTTGTGCAGCGCCATGCGCAGCACTAGGATCGCCAAAATGCTCAAAGCGAGCGGCACCGAGACGCCCCAAAGCACGAAGCTCGTGACGATTACCGCGAGCTGTTGGCTAGGATCGGACAGCACTGGCGCGAGCAATCCGCCGGTGACCGCGACGACCTCCGCGGCGACGACCGGTAGCAGCCACACGGCTGTCATCTGGTCGATGCGATGCTCTTGACGCGTGAACATCAGGTAGGGGATCGCCACCGCGCAGATCACCGAGAGCGCAACGTCAAG
Organism: Methylobacterium sp. GXF4; assembly: GCF_000272495.1. NCBI lineage: Bacteria > Pseudomonadati > Pseudomonadota > Alphaproteobacteria > Hyphomicrobiales > Methylobacteriaceae > Methylobacterium > Methylobacterium sp. GXF4. The sequence continues at coordinate 4,760 of NZ_AKFK01000103.1, forward strand.
CCACCACAGTGGCAGCACGATGTCCGCCGGCGCGAGACCGAGACAGTTCGGCCCGAAGTTCAGGAGGCCGTTGAGCAACGTTGCCAACGACATTGGAATAGCGCCGAAGAACATCGACACAGTCGAGTCGCCGAAGATCCGGCTTGCCTCCTTGAAGAAGAAGATCCAGCGCGCCGCGTAGAGTAGACAGCAGGCCGCAAAGATGGCACCCGCCGCGACCCAGAGGCCGAACGAAACGGCGGCAAGCACCGCATGCATGGCCGACAACCGATCGAGCGCGAGCGCCACAACTCCCGTGCCCATCACCACCGTGAACCAGTTCGGCGTGAACTGCCGGATCACGTCGTGCGGATGCTGGAGCCGTGATAGAGGCTTCAGGCCAGAGCTTATGGCTAGCAGGTCGGGATCGGACAAAGGATGACTCCGCAGCCAAGTACATGCCGCAAGGTCCACTAGCACCAGGCAACGGTATGCACCGTACCATTCTTGCGAACGATCCGATCAATCTATTTTATAGATCATTTTAAGCATATTACACTGTTAGACCAAACACTTGACGACGCATAGGTTCCTTACATCGCCACACAACGCGATCTAACATGAACAAAATTAAATTTATAAAATACACGCTTAGCACTGTCATTCGAACCGTCCCTCTCGCATTTATGTCGACAACAATGTGATTAGGCGTGGAATAAGGGCTCTGACGCAATCTCGCTGATCATGGAGGCGTGAGGCCGATCAGGCGAGCTTGCAGCAGGTCAATCTTGCCGCGGCCGTACATCTGACGCTTCACCAGCTTGAGTTTGGTGATCTGCCCTTCAGTCTGGCCGTTTGACCATGGCAACGTGATCGCCGCCAGAACCGCAGGTTTGTCCTGACCCACGCCGCGGGCGAACGATGCGACGAGGCCTGTGCCAGCACGCGTGAGCCACCCTTCGAGCCTATCCGGTGCCATCGGTCGGACCATCGTCTGGAAAGCGCTCACCATCTCGCGCGCCTCCACCAGCGCCGGCACACTGCCCTCGACGGGGGCCACGGTCAGCGTCTCCGCCCTGGTCAAGCGGTCGCGACCCGTCGTCAGCCATCGCGCCAGGGTTCGTGCCGACGGCACGCGCTGCAGCCGTTCGATCTTGGCCTGCTCGGCGCGTCGACGCCGCGTCGCCCATTTCCCAACCACGCGCAGCGATCCTCGGAAGCCCTGTTCTTTCGCCCTGCGCCAAAGCTCCGTCGCGTTGCGGCTGCCAGCCTCCCACTGGGCATCGAGCCAAGGCAGATAGGCGTCGAGCGAGCTTTGTCGGACCTGGAAGACGTCGGTACGCTCGCCGCGCAGGACCGCACGCTCGTCTGCGCCAATCGCACCGCCTCAGCACGAAACTCAGGGGTAAAGGTTTGCTTCCGGTCTGCCATCGGAACCCTCCTCCTCCTCCAGGAAAAGAGCTCTCCACTCTTGCGGAGCAAGTCAAGGCACCTGGTTCTCCTTAGCGCCGGATGCCGCGCGTGACCCAATATTCACGGGGCACGCAAATTCCAAGCGGAGTTGAGAACCCCTCATGGAAGGCGATGAAATCTCGGCGCAGTTCCGCGCGGCGACTCTCGTCCAGGCTGACGGCGAGGGCCTTGGTCGGGCCGTAGCCGTTGGAGAACGTCTCCCACGCCGCCTCGGCGTTCGGTTCCCGGTAGAACGACACGCCCTTTTCGAAAGCGAGGTCGAAATCCCTGCCTAACAGCTTCTCGATCCGCTCCGTGCGGCCCCACTCGAATGGCGAGGGCGGGGCCGGAGTGGGCGGCGGTGACATGTAGGGCTTCATCACCATGAACATCTTGAACAGGTTGCTGTCCGAGAGCCAGGTGGTAAGCGCGATGCGCCCGCCCTTGCGGCAGACCCGTGCCAGCTCAGCTGCTGCGGCCTCCGGGCGGCTGGCGAACATCACACCACAGGTGGAAATCACCGCATCGAACTCGCCGTCCGCAAAAGGCAGCTTCTCAGCGTCGCCGGTCTGATAGGTGATGGATAGCCCTTCCTCTGTGGCACGCTGGGTCGCAAACGCGATCAGGTCGGCGCTGATGTCCGCGCCGATCACCTGAGCCCCGCGCTTGGCGACCAGGCGCGAGGTCCAGCCGGTGCCGGTCGCCAGGTCAAGGATCTTTTCACCGGGCTTGGGGTCGAGACGCAGCACGCAATGCTCGATGCTGTCGGCGATGCCCCGGCTGATCTCGTCATAACGTCCGCCGCCGGAGTTCCAGACGCCGGCCGGCTTCTCGTTGTGGGGCTGGATACTGCTCATGGTAGCCTCCGGATGTGAGGAACCGGCGCGCTATCGCTCGGCGTACAGCCAAGCGTCCGCGACGGCATGAACCAGGGCGAGGGAAGCGGTGGCTCCGTTAGCCTCGCCTTTCTCGAAATCCCCGGCCTGGCCCATCTGGTTGGTGACGTGCGCGAAGCACAGCACGGCCTTCGCACGCGCCTGGGCGAAGGCGTAGAGCGCTGCCGCCTCCATTTCGACCGCCAGGATGCCCGCCGCTCGCGCAGCGGTGATCGCCTCGGCGGTCTCGCGGTAGGGCGCATCGGTGGTCCAGGTCGCCCCGCGCTCGACCGGCTCCCCTACGTTTGCCAAGGCTGGACTGATCGCCGCCATCAGGGTCGGATCGGCTTCGGCGTAATCATCGGCCGGCAAGTAGTGGTAGCTGGTGCCCTCGTCGCGCAACGCCCGCTCGATCAGGATGAAATACGGCGGGGGCCGCAAGGCGGTGATCTGCCCGGACGAGGTGATGCTGACGAGCAGGCGGCAGCCTGAGGCGAACATCTGCTCCGCCACCAGAACAGCATAGGACGCGCCAACGGCACAGCCGATGATGCCGTACTCGCGCCCGCCCTGCTCGAAGCAGTCCATCTCGCTATGATAGCAGGCCCACCCATCAACGGGCCGGGCGCGGCCGGTGGCGCGCAGGTAGCGGACCATATCGCCGTCCGGGTCGAGGATGCAGACCTCGGGTACGGGGGTATCGGGAAGGTCTTTCTGGCGGCGCGCCTCGCGTAGGAGGTTTTGCGGCGTGAATGCGGACGCGGCCTTGGGGTGCTTGTCGCGCAGGATCGGCGGGAGGGCGCGGAGGTTGTGATTGCTCATGCCATTCATGCGGAGACGTGCCGGAACACGCTGAACTGGAACTGCTGCAGCGCACCCCAAGGGGTGGTGTGGGTGTGCTGCTGAGCGCTTACGGGCACGAACGCGGGGCCCAGGGTTCGGGCGAGGCTGTCGGCGTCGTAGCGCGCTACCGGCAGGCCGCTGCACCGCTCCGGTCCGTCCGGCACGAAAGTCGCCATAACGGCGTGCCCTCCGGGTTTGAGAAAGCGCCGCAGGCGGGACAGGTACGCCACCCGGTCGACCTCCTCGACTAGAAAATGGAACGTCGCCCGGTCGTGCCACACGTCATAGGTCTGCGGTGGCTCCCAAGTGGTCACGTCGGCGGCGATCCAGCAGATACGCCCGGCCGCCTCGCCCATTCGCGCCTTTGCAGCGGTCAGGGCTGCTTCGGACAGGTCAACTACGGTGATGTTTTGAAAGCCGCGCTCCAAGAGGGCGTCCGCGAGGCATGACGCCCCCCCGCCCAGGTCCACGATGGCGGCTTCCGGAGAGGCAGCAGCCTGCGTGATAAGGTCGAGAGACGGCTGGGGGCTGTCCTGAAACCAGCTCACCTCGCGCTCGCCCTTGGCGGTGTAGGTGCGTTGCCAATGAGTGCGACGGTCCTCCGCGTCCATGGCGGCTACCATCCGGCTCGCAAAATGCGTTGCTTCCTCATAGACTTGTCCTCCTCCCTTGAGAGGCTCAAACTCATTCAATCGTTCTGCTGAATGTTCTGACGTTGAGAGGTGTCGTGTCAAGTGTGGGACCGAAACAGGCGATCTTCGCCAGCCTGGCCGAAATCGCGCAGGCGCTCGGTCACGCGAACCGATTGGAACTCCTAGAGCACCTGGGCCAGGGCGAGCGCAGCGTGGAGGAGTTGGCCGCAAGGGCCTCGCTGACGTTCGCCAACGCCTCTCGGCACCTGCAAATCCTGCGGCGGGCCTCCCTGGTCGCGACGCGCCGCGACGGCAAGCGTGTGCTCTACCGCCTGGCTGGGGAAGGTGAGGTGATCGCGTTGCTGAAAGCTCTCAGCCAGGTTGGCGAGCGCAATATGGCGGAGGTCGAGCGGGTGATGACCGCCTACTTCCGCGCCCGCGATGCGATGGAGCCGGTCTCCCGGTCCGAGTTGACCGAGCGCCTGGAAAGCGAGCTGGTAACGGTGCTGGATGTGCGCCCGGAAAGCGAGTTCCGGTTGGGGCATTTGCCGCGCGCGCTCAACATCCCCTGGCCGGAACTGGAGCAGCGATTAAACGAGCTGCCGCCGGATCGTGAGGTGGTTGCCTACTGCCGGGGGCCGTACTGCGTTCTGTCGTTCGAGACGGTCGCGGTCCTCCGCGCGCGCGGCTTCACGGTGCACCGGCTGGAGGACGGTTTTCCGGAGTGGAAGGCTGCTGGGCTACCGGTTGAGGCCGCATAACGCTTCTAGTCCTGGCTCTTACGGTCCGCTGCATCCGTTATGCGACCAGCACAACATATTGATCGCGCAAAATGGTACGGTTTCGCGCGGTTGCAGCCTGCCCGACAAGCCTTTGACAGAACACAGTCCCGATCGCGCAGAAGGGTGCGCTCAAAACGGCTCGATTAGGGTATGCGGATCGCAACTCGCACCATCGGTTCGTTATGGATGCGCCTTTAACGGACCGCTATTCTCGGCTGCTCTAACCTAATTCGGACCTTCAAAAGGGTTGGGCTATCACATCGGAGCATCGAGCATATCGAGGACCGGGCAGGCAGGCGTCGGCGTACCGCTGCACTGGTCGATCGTGTTGCTCAGGATGCTCTCAAGCCGTGCGAGATGGGCGAGTTTGGTGCGGACCTCGGATAGGTGCGCACTGGCAATGTCCCGGACCTCGGCACAGGATCGGTGACCGGGCGCGGCCAACGTCAGCAAGGCCCGGATATCCTCGATCCCGAAACCCAACGCGCGAGCGTGACGGATGAACGCCAAGCGCTGGACGTGGGCCGAATCGTAGGCCCGGTGACCGCCTCCGGTGCGGGCAGGCGGTGGCATGAGCCCGATGCGCTCGTAGTAGCGGACCGTCTCCAGATTGACCCCGGCTGCCGCCGCAAGCTGCCCGATGGAGAGGCCGCGCGGACCCGTGACCATTTTCCTCTTGATCCCGTAGTGGCTACGGGATGCAGAGTGGCACGATCATGACCGACACACCATCCATAGCGGCCTCTGCGAGATCCGCCCCACGTCCGCGGGACAGCCTGCCGGTTCCTGCGGGGAGCTGGTTTGCCGGGCTGGGCACGGTCGCCGGGCTGGGGGCGCTTGCGGCATCATCCTGCTGCGCCCTGCCGATGGCGCTCGCCGGTCTCGGCGCGACGGGGGCTGTGTTCGGCGGGTTGACGATGTTGGCGAGCATACGGCCGCTCCTGCTCGGCGGGGCCGCTCTGGCCCTCCTTGTGGGCTGGGCGCTGTTCTTCCGCCGCCGGGCAACGGCCTGCGCCATGGCTGGTCCATATGCCAGCACCGGACCATCACGGCGCACGGCTGTCTTGCTCGGGATGGGGACGGCGCTGGTTGCCTTGGCGCTTGTATGGGAACCCTACCTTGAGCCCGCGGTGCTCAGGGCCATGCGGTGAAGCGGATGCAGCTTCAGTCCACTCTCACATGCCCCCGCTGCGGCCATCAGGCGACGGAAACGATGCCGACCGACGCATGCCAGTTCTTCTACGAGTGCACCGGATGCGGTGCGCTCCTGCGCCCGAATGCAGGCGACTGCTGCGTCTTCTGTTCCTTCGGCGACGTACCCTGTCCGCCGATCCAAGAGGCCCGTGAGAGCGGACAACCTGCGCGCTGCTGCTCGGAATCATAGCGACCAACCCAACCGAACATAGCTGCTGCCCACCCGAGGCAGTCGATCCTCATGGTTCGATTTGGGTATGCCTCAATCGAACTGGACGATTAGCAGTCTCATATAATCAGCTTGACCATTCAAATCGAACCACTATCATGATACCTATTCTAATCGAACCGGTTGGCGGGTTTCATGTTCGTCCGCGCCTATTTGCGCGCTTCCACCTCCGAACAGGACGCGACCCGGGCGCGGGCGCAGCTCGACGCCTTCGCGCATGAGCGCGGCCTGGCGATCGCGGCGGCCTATGTCGAGAACGAGAGCGGGGCGACGCTGGCCCGGCCGGAACTTTTCCGCCTTCTGAAGGACTGCCGACCGGGGGACGTGCTGCTGATCGAGCAGGTCGACCGCCTGTCCCGCCTAACCTCAGACGATTGGACGAAGCTCCGGGCGGAGATCGACGCCAAGCGCGTGCGGATCGTGGCGCTCGACCTGCCGACCTCTTGGAGCCTGGCGACGCCGGCCGACGAGTTCACGGGTCGGGTCTTTCAGGCAATCAATGGCATGCTACTCGATGTCCTCGCGGCGGTCGCCCGCAAGGATTACGACGATCGGCGCCGTCGCCAGGCGCAAGGGCAGGCCCGGGCAAAGGCTGCGGGCCTATACAGAGGCCGCCAGGAGGATACGAAGCGGAATGAGGGCATCGCGGCCATGCTGAAAGCCGGTTCGCCCTGGAGCCAGATCCAGGCCGCCACCGGATGCAGCCGCTCGACCCTTGCCCGGATCGCCAAGCGGGTGAAGGCTGGCCTGATGCAGGACGCGGGTCACTGATGCCGATCCGTCGCGAGCATCGCTACTTCTACCCGATCGACTGGAAGCAACTCTCGGCCATGATCCGCTTCGTGCGGGCAGAGGGTCGGTGCGAGGGATGCGGCCGGCCGCACATGGAGGATGTGCAGCACCTAGGCGACGGCAGATGGTGGGATGCCGAAGCAGAGCGGTGGCGTGATGATCGAGGTCGCTTCGTGCGTCGCGCCTTATCCCTTCCCGAGAGCATGGAGCCGGGACTGGTGAAGGTGACGCGCGTAGTGCTGGCGACGGCACATCGCAACCACGATACAGCCGACAACACAGACGCCAACCTCGTGGCGTTCTGCCAACGGTGTCACATGAACCACGATCGGCCGGAGCATCAGCGGTGCAGGCGGGTGACCCTTCGTGCCCGTAAGGCGATAGGCGATTTGTTCGGCGGAACTGGTTGATAGCGAGCCGCCGACCTTTCCGAACAAAAACTCGTCACTGCCCAGTCGATGCCCTGGGTGGATGCCCGCGCTCGTCCCACATGGATGATCGACACCCGTTGAGGAGTACCCGCATGGCATCACACGCTCGAACGGGAGGCCTATCGCCACTCCAGGCTGCGGCCCTGGCGGTCGGCGCTGTCACGGCAGCCCTACTCATCGGGCGGCGCGCTAGCCCGACGCCTGACCACCCCCGGACAAGGCGCTGGTATCGACACCTTTCAAAGCCAGACTACACACCGCCGTCGCCGGTCTACCCGGTTGCCTGGACGGGCATCCAGGCGTCGCTCGCCTATGGCGGTTATCGACTGCTTCGCGCTGAGGGATCGCCTGAGCGGACGACGGCTTTGGCGTTCTGGGCCGCGAACCAAATCGGTATCGCCGGCTGGAGCGAAGTCTTCTTTGGTCAGCGATCGACGGGATGGGCCACCGTCACATCGGCCGCCCTAGGCGCAAGCGCAGTCGGTTACGTGGCAACGGCCGGTCAGGTCGATAAGACCGCAGGCCAGCTTGGCATTCCACTGGTGGCCTGGGTATCGTTCGCGACGCTGCTCGCCGAAGAGATCTGGCGAAAGAACGACTAATCGACCGAGCTATCTTATGCCATTGTTTCGCTGTTCGGCAGAGCGCGCAACAGGGCCGATGCTAAACTCAAGACTTCCGCACCATGCCGCACACGTTGAAGTCGTTGGGCTTCTTCGGTGCAGATTGCCGGTGCGAATTACGCCTTAAAGCCGAGGGTGCGATAGAGGTCGAAGTCTTTGATCCAAACCTGGCCGAACGAGTTGCAGACATCCGGCACCTTGCGGTTGGCCCGCTTCTTAGAGGGAGCAGAAACTTCCTTTGTCACGATCGTGCGATTGGGCGCGGCAAGGCCGTAGGCGACCAAAAACATATCCTGACCGATCTTCTCAATTTCGGTGTCGGTGAGGTTCGGGCCATAGCCGCTATCAAGAACGTCGTTCAGTATCGCGGGGTCGGCTTCCTCATCCAGGATCAGTGCGGCCTTTACGTCCTTGTCGTTGATCCACTGGCCGAGCTGGGTCCGCGAGCCACAGACTTCCTGCCAGATTTCGAGTGGCATTTTGACATGCCCCGCCTGGCATTGGCCAAGCAGCCAATCCCAGAACTGCGGTACGAGGTCGAAGCCGTAATATTCTTCATCCGCTCGGATCAACACGTTCGCATCAAGGAGGTAGAGCAATCAGTCCCTCCCGATGCCGGGCACCATGGCACCCCTGGCATATTCGTATCGTTTGATAAGTGGCTCGACGACGCCTGGACTGACACCCAAGACTTTCGCGGCCTTAGTGTGTGACAGGAGGTTATCGCGGACGGACCGCTGCACCAGCCCGACAAGCGCAGCACCTAGCTTGAACTGCTTGACGGTGTAGTAGCTGGGGCCGCCTTCGGACTCCTTGGCGTCGTCCTTGGCACGCGCCTTCTGGCCTTGCCAGCGAGCGGCGTACTGGCTGGCAAGGTCGCGATAGGCCGGACCGCTGATCCACTTCATGCGGTGCATGCGATAGGCAACCATAGGCTCACTGACGCGCCAAGCCTCTGCCATTCTGGCGATGGCAGCCATGGCGCGCGGCAGATCGGCCGGGGTGAAGTCCGGTCCGGCGGCGAACGCCTGGTCGGGCAGCAGGAACCGCCCGGCGACATCGTTGCAGAACAGCTCGATGGCACCTTGGGGCGTCTTGGCCTCGCCTTCTCCGACCATGCCGCTGACGCCGGTTTGGCCCAACCAGATATGCGCCAGCTCATGCAGGAGCGTGAAGGCACGAGCGGCTTTGGCGTCCTGATCGTTGATGACCACGAACGGCGCAACGCGATCCGCAATGGCGAAGCCTCGGAACACGCGCTCGCTGATCGTGTGGTGATGCGATCCTAGGTCCCCGACTAGGAGGACAAACACGCCGATGTGTTCGGACCGGCTACGAAGATCCTTGAACAGGTCGTCGGCCGAGCCGTTGCGGCGGCTCAGCGTATCAAGCCGGATTTCCAGCTTTGCGGCGATGCTGTCGATGACAGCCTGAACGCCCTGCTGGACGGTGGCGGAGCCGACGAAATCAAGCGGTGCGGCCTCGTCCTCATCTTCGAGGATGCTTTTGACCATCTCCTGCCGCGCCCGGATGTCCCGGAGCAGCGCGTCCAGCTTGGCGCTCTCGCGCGGCGGCACGTCGAAAGGCAGGGTGCGGAAGTCCTCGCCCCGCGAAGCCTGGGCCGGGGGCTGTTTGAGATAGAAGGTCACAACCGGGCGGCGATAGACACTCGCGATCTTGGCGAGCTGGTTGCGGGTCGGAAACCGCTCGCCGCTTTCAAGGGCCTGCAACTTCTCGGCGGCGGAGCTGACCGCGCTCGGCTGGATGCCGATCTTGCTGGCCGCGTCCTCAAGGGACAGGCCAGCCGACTGCCGCGCCCATGCCAGGATACTCGGGTTGATGTTCTCGGCTCTCTCCATGGCTGGCTATAGCCTCGCGCCAGTGGCGTTGATGTGCCGACGTAGCGTCGCAGGCGCGACGCCGACCAAGCGGGCAATCTCCGCCCTGCCCTTGCCATCCTCAATCAGACGGACGGCAAGCTCTCGCTTCTCCAGTGTGAAGGAAGGCGGACGCCCTGCCCGCTTGCCGCGCCGCTTGGCGGCTTTCAGCCCAGCCTTGGTGCGTTCGGAAATCAGGTCGCGCTCTAGCTGGGCCAGGACGCTCATGATGCCATACAGCGCCTTGCCTGCGGCCGTGCGGGTATCCATCCCGTCCATGATCGAGTGAAACTCGACGCCGCGCCCGTGCAGCTCGTCCAGAAGCAGGGCAAGCCCGGCCGTGGTGCGGCCGAGGCGGTCGATCCGCCAGACGGTCAGCATGTCACCGGCCTTGGCCGCTGCCAGGGCGGCGGCGAGGCCGGGCCGCTTCATGGCGGTGCCGGAAACGCCCTGGTCGTCATAGACGACATCGCACCCGTTCGCCTGCAACGCGTCATGCTGCAAGGCTAGAGTCTGCTCGTCGGTGGAGACACGGGCATAGCCGGTTTTCATGCTTAAATTATAAGCGCACGTTTTCGCGCGATCCAGCCTTAAATTTCGCAATGGCTTAGCGGGTGGCCGAAAAGCCGCTCAAAAACGGTTCTATTCAAGCGGTCGGGTTATCGTGACGGGTGGGAGAAAGGTCGACTATTCTTTTCTCTTACTGCTTCCCGGCCCGCCGTGCGCGTCGCCGTTCTACAGTCGCTACGGCTTCAGTGCCATTTGCCTCCATCCAGGCATCTACAGCTTGGCGGAGAAGCTCCTGGATTTGAATGCCTTCATCTAACGCAGCCTGCTTGATTTCATCGTGTCGCTGCGGCTCAACATAGTAGCCGAGGAACCGCTTTCCCTCGCGCGTAGTCTTGGCCGGAACCGGCTCCGCTACTGCCGGTACGACCGGCGGTACAGCCTTTGCCTTTTCTGGGGCTTTCAACGACTCGGCCACCTGCGCAGCCATCGACAGGGGGTTCGGCTTAGCCATCACACAATCTCACTCGCATTCTTGCGTGTCCGTGTCTTAGCACGCAGGCTAGCTTGTTTTGAAACATGCTTCCACACAGCTCGTACGTCGAGGGCCCCCTTCCCTTCCGGCTCGACCTCAATCGCGGTCTGGCCGGCGTCGGCTGACCGCGGGAACACCTTCAGATCGTGGATTACAGATCGCAAAATCGGCATACCGATGTGATTCAGCTCGCGGCGGATCCGGGCCGCCTCGCGGTCACTGCGATTTCCGACCCTGTTGAGCACCACGCAAGTTGGCTTGTTGGCCTGTGTGGCAGCACGCACCGTGCGGGTGACGGCCTTCAGATCGAACAGGGCGACGCCGGTCGGTATCACGACAGCATCTGCTACCGCCAGGGCGGCTTCCACCTCATCTGTCGCGTTGGGCGGGGTGTCGATCAACATTAGATCTAGGCCGAGCCCGCGCCCGGCCTCAACAATCTGCGCCACCGCGCGGGGCTTGGCGTCAGATACGAACGGCTGCTCGGCTTCCCGCCGGTCTGACCACTCAGACAACGACGACTGCGGGTCGAGATCGATAATGCCGACCTTATGACCGTCCTCAATCGCTGCGGCGGCAAGGTTGATCGTTAGGGTGCTTTTGCCGACCCCACCCTTCCAGGCTAGCAACGCAACCACCTTCATCAGTGTGACCCCACACAGGTTGTCCGGCACAGCTACCGACAATCCTACATCTACACCATCCAAACTGCCGGAACGTCAACATGAATGAAAAAACACAAGCTAGCTTGTGTGGAAATGTGGTTGCATGGAATGCGTATCAAGCGCAGTGAGTGAACCGGCAACATTGACTTAGCCGTGCGACCCAGCCGACATGCCATGTCCGGCTGACGCGCTCTCTGTGCGAGTCGTCGGGAGCATCAGGAGACCACGCCGCCGCAAGTCGACCTCTGAAAAGCCAACGGCCCCCCAGTCGCCAAACTGGAGGGCCGTCGAAATCGAAAAGGGCCTGTGGGGCCACAACGCACTCCCCACAAGCCATGAGACGCCCCCGGGCGTCAAGCGGGAACGCCAATTCTCGCGACGATGAGGCTTTGCCCTGTGGACCGGACGCCCCTGCGGTGGCCCGGAACGACCTGTTGCGGCCCGATGAGGGCCGAGAGACGTGTTTGTAGACGAGATCCGCCGCGCCATTGAGGCGTCGAGCCGAATCACCCTGCCGCAAGTGACGGCGCTGCTGTGGCGCGCCTTCGGGGAGGGGAAGGTCACGGAAGCTGAGGCCGAAGCGCTGTCTGGGCTGATCGAGGCGCGCACGGACGCGCCTGCGGCTCGCAGGCTACCGGCGAGCTCGCGACCCAGCACCGACGCTGCAATCTCATCCCCGACCCAGGACAGAGCAAAACCTCCCAAGAGAGATATCGGCTCGCGCCCTCGCACGGACTCCTCTCTGAAGCGCCGCCGCCGCTGGGCCGCCTCGGGGCGGCTTCCGCCGGGGCTCGCGGCGCAGTTCACCGTGGCCGAGCAGGCGGTGCTGGCCCTGGTCGCCACGGAAACCTCAAAACGAGGCGATTGCCGACTGGCCGTGGGGCAGCTCGCGGCGATCGCGGGCGTGGCCGAGACCACCGTCCGCAACGCCCTGCGCGAGGCTAAGAAGCTCGGGCTAGTCACCGTCGAGGAGCGGCGGGTGACGGGCTTCAGGAACGACACCAACGTCGTGCGCATCGTCTCACCCGAGTGGCAGGCCTGGATGCGGCTGGCGCGTAAGCCGGGCAGAGAACTCTCGGGTGCTGAGGTTCACCGGGCCACGCTGAGCAGTGGGGGAGGGTGCAAATCCGCGAAGCGCACGAGTACTGAAGTTCTAATCCTGTCAGAATCGGGGGAAACGGACCCGTCAAAATGCTGCCGACGGGCAGCGAGTGACCTCGACCGATCAGACCGAACGCGAATCCGCGTGGGTCGTGGCACGGGCCGAGCCATGCGCTGAGGGTCTGAGCTCGTACGGTCTGACGAACGCCCCTCTCTCCTCGGGAGGAGGCTTGGGCTTCTTCGACCAGAAGCCCATCAGCTTTCTACTGACCGAACGCCATCCCCGCGCAGGCCCTGGGAGGACGATCCATTTCGCTCTACGCTCACGCATCCGATCCGAGCGTCGAACCGCACCATGCCGATCCGGCGCGAGCACCGCTTCTTCTACCCGATCGACTGGCCGCAGCTCTCGGCCGCGATCCGGTTCGGGCGTGCCCGGGGCGCTTGCGAGGGTTGTAGGCGACCGCACGGGCGAACCGTGGTCCACCTCGGCGATGGCCGCTGGTGGGACGAGGCGGTCGCCGCCTGGCGTGACGGGCGAGGGCGGCGGGTGCGCGTCGCGCCCGGGGCGGTCGACATCCTCGGGAGCGTGCGTCGGACCCGGGTGGTGCTGGCCGCGGCCCACCGCGACCACGACACCGCCAACAACGCGAACGCCAATCTCGCCGCGTTCTGTCAGCGCTGCCACATGATCCACGATCGGCCCGAGCACCGTCGCCGCCGCTGGACCACTCTGTTCCGACGCAAAGCGCTGGGTGACCTGTTCCGCGGGCCCTACGGGTGATCCCAGGCGGCTGAGATCAGCACGCCCGTGAGGCGATCGGTCATGCCCGCGGGCTGACGATCACCGCTCGATCCCGGGCTCGCGACCGCGTTCCGGATCGGGGCGACCGAGATGGCGCGCGAGCTGCGCCACTAGGCGTCGAACCGCCGGGGCCGGCGCGCGGCCGAGCCGGCGCCCAAAGGCGTCGATCAGGCGAAAGGCCGGCACGATCATATGGCCGACCCCGAGCCACGCTGCCGCCTCGCGCAGCGCCCGGGCCGCGCGTACCGCCCGGCCGACGTCGATCCCCGGGGCGACACGCTCGGGCAGCCCGAGCACCCCGTCGCGCACGAACGCCACCCGGTCGGCGGCGTAGTCGACCACGTTGGCCTTCTCGCGGTAGCCACGCGCTTCCCGGAACAGTCGCTCCAGGACCATCGTGTCGTTGGCCGGCATGCGTGGATCCGCTTGGCGTTGCCGACACAGGGCGTCGAGCCGGTCACGCTCGACCACCACCCGCGCCGCGTGCCGGTGCCGGGTCAGGCCGACATAGACCTCGCGCGCGTCGGTGCCGGCCCCGAGGTACACCACCGCCGCGGAACAGGTCCGGCCCTGCGCCGCGTAAGATGTGCCGGCGTAGGCGTGGACGACCTTGGGATGGGCCGGCCGACGGCCGAACCGGGGGACGCGCCGGAGCTCGTCCCACGCCGCCTCGATCACCCGCCCGTCCTCCAGCGCCAGATGCAGGCGCGCACCGCCATCCGAGTCCGTGACCAGCGCCTCGATCCGGGCGCGGGTACCGTTGCGCAGGCCGAGGTGCGGCAGGCTCTCGCCGAACCGGAGAGTATCGCCGAGCGCGAGCGCGAGTGGCACTAGCCGATCCTCGCGGTCGCGCGCCGGCGGAGCGATCAGGTCCGGCCCGAGCCGGCCCTCGGCCCGCAGCGCAGCCCGCGCCCGGGCGTTCAGCGTCGCCGCGTCGGCGTTGCGCCGGGTGACGATCAGCACGTCGTCGCCGTAGCTCACGCGCTGCTCGGTCCAAGTCGCGATCACGCGCGCCTGCGCCGCCTCGGCCCCCGCGACCAGCTCGACCTGTCCCTCCGCCGCGTAGGCGCGCAGACCTGCCTCGGCATCGCCGCGCGCCATCACCACCGAGGCGGCGCGCTGCCACGCCACCGTCTGACGGCGGACCTCGCCGAGCACCGCGGAGCGCCCAACCACCTCGGCCACCGCCCGCAGCGCACTCGCGCCCCCGACCGAGGCGAGTTGCCGTCGATCGCCGATCAGCACGACCTTCGCACCGGCCGCCTGCGCCGCGCTCAGCACCGCCTCCAGGTCGCGGCTCGACACCATGCCGGCCTCGTCGACCAGGACCAGGGTATCGCGGTCGAGCGCCGCGGGGTTGGTTTGGGACTCGGCATCCGAGCGGGTCGCCCGGGCGCGGTCGTGGCGCCAGCGGGCGATCGCCTGTGTGGGGATCCCGGTCGAGCGTCCGAGTTCGTCGGCCGCGACCCAGGAGGGCGCCAGGCCGATCACGCGCATCCCGGAGTCGTGCGCGGCCGCGACCAGGACCGCGGCCGTCGTCGTTTTCCCGGTGCCCGCACCGGCCTGGAGCAGCGATACCCCATCCGGGCCGGCGGCATGGCGCACGGCTTCGGCCTGTTCCGCGCTGAGGCGGCCGTCCCGGGCCAGAGCCGTCGTCACCGCCTCGGGGGCGATCCAGCGCCGGTCCAACGGGCGATCGGCGGCGCGCAGCATCGCTGCCTCGCAGGTTGCGATGCCCGGGCTGGTCCAGCACGCGCTCGCCCCCGGCACCATCTCGGCGGCCGCCAGCGGCAGCAGCGTGCCGTCCCGCTCCAAGTCGGCGAGTTCCGCCTCCACCACCTCGACCCCGAGCCCCTGCACCCCCGCGAGTTCCAGGGCGCGCTGGAGCAGATCCTTGCGCGTCACGACGCTCTCGTGCCGGAACAGGGCCGAGGCGGCGCGCGCGACCGGGCCGTCGCCGGGGATCTCGGGCGGGTCGAACGGGGGTTCGCGTTCCGCATCGCGCGCGGCCGCGCGCGTGTCCTCGGGATGGCGCGCGGCGTCCCACGGATCGAGCGCGCAGGCGGCGAGTTCTTCGCGCCAGCGCGCCTCCAGCTCCGCACCGGTCGGCAGCTCGTGCTTGCCCCGGCGGGTGGCGAGCGCGGCGACCTCGCGCTGGGCGGATGTGGCCCCGGCGCCGGCATAGTCGAGGATCTGCTCCGAGCGCTTGGAGAAGGCCGCCAGCAGCGCCTCAGGCGGCCCGGCGACCTCCCATTGCCCGCGCCCGGCCTCGCGGTAGCGCAGGCCGAACCGCTCCCGCAGGTTCTCCGCCAGGGCGGCACGATAGGCGGCACCGACGGCGATCTGGTAGGCGTAGAGTTGCTCGACCTCGATGGTCAGGTGCGTCTGAGATTTGTATCGACCGGATCCGGAATGTTTCGGCGCACCGGCAACATTGATAAATACACAATGCGTATGAATGTTTGGATCACCTTCACGCGTCGTGTAATGATCGAAGCGGCCGACGATCAGATCGCTCGGCCGGTGTCGTTCGACGCCCCCCGCACCGGTCCGGACGGTGACCAATACCTCCGCCGCGACAAAGGTGAGCGCCCGCTCGACCGCGGCGCGGTGCGCCGCCTCGATCGCGGCGCGCTGCTCGGGCGTGCCCGCCATCCACAGCACGGAAACGGATTTCCCGGGGGTTAGGGTGAGGTCCTGACCGGCCCAGTGGCCCGGGCCAGCGCCACGCACTAGCGGCTTGCCGGTGCCGGGATGATATCCGGCACACAGGTCGCGGAACGAGCTGGCGGCGATCGGCGCGCCGTGGCGCACGACCGTCCCACCAGAACTCCACCACATGCCATCGCCATCCTTGGCATAATAGTCGTCGCGTCGGTCCGGGCGCGCCTCACGCTGGCCGTCGTTGGTGTAATACAGCCCGGCCGCCGAGCCGGCCCCGAGCCGGTGCAGCGAGGCGGTCACGCCGCCGGGGCCCCGGTACCGTCTTTGGCTCGAAAACGACAGACCTTGGTGAGGTCGATGGCGCCGGAGGGCGCACCGAGTTCGCCCACGGCCTGGGCCATATCGAGCAGGGCGGCGTCGATCCGTTCGGCGCGCTCGATCAGAACGCGGTGGCGGATCGCCACCTCCAGGCGTTGGGCCACGCACTCGGCCGCGAGGCTTTCGCTGGGCCAGCCATGCTCGGCCGCGGCGGCAGTCAGGCGGGAGGCGAGGGGGGCCGCCAGGATAATGGTGAAGGAGACCTCGTCGGCCATTGGCGCACCTGATAGGGGTGGTTCGGGCTGGGCAGCCTGACACCCTCGGGCTCGATCGGCGAGGCTTGTGAACCCGCTCGGTTAACGCCGGGTCACTTCAGTGCGTGTGGTGTGATAGCCTTCTCCTTGCCGTACACGTTACCGTACCGTTACCGTATGGTTGCCGTTTGCAGCCGTAGTCTGCCGTCCTCGGCCGGATCCTAACGTGAGCTTGCCGTCGCCCTCGGCATTCGAGCGATCGGCTGCACGCCCTGGCAATCCCCGCTCTGCTAGGGCATTGCCATGGCCCAGCGCCCCCGCCTCGACCTACGCCGCCTCGCCCGGGACGCCGCCGCGACCCCCGGCAGCCGCCGCACCGCCGGTGCTCCGGGCGGTCGGGCCGCCACGGGCTTGATGGACATCGTGCGCGGCCACCTCGACGCCCTGGTCGCCCTCCAGGCCGGCGGATTGACCTGGGATGCGGTCGCGGCCGGCCTCACGGCGCAGGGGTTCACCACCGCCGACGGCCAGCCGATCACCGGGCGCAATCTCACCGGCATCATCTCCAGCGTTCGGCGGCAGGCCGCCGCCCGCGCAGCCAGGGCGGAGGCGCGGGCGGCCCGGCCAGATCGGCCGACCTCATCGCATCCCGTACCGCCCCCGACCGGCTCGACCCCCCGGGCGTCACGGCTCGCACCGGAGCTCCGTCCGGATCGCGAGAGGCCAACCCCATCGGCCGCGGATGCGCCGCTCACCGAGGCGGAGATCCAGCACCTGCAGGCCGAGAAGCACAGCCACCTGTTCAAGAAGGACTGACACCCATGCCTCGCGTCCTCCTCGTCGCCCAGGAAACCGGCGGCGTCGGCAAGTCGACCGTGACCCGCGGCCTGGCGGAGGCCGTGCCGGACGCGCCGATCCTGGAGATCGAGTCGGTGCATCGCCTGACCGAGTTCAAGACCGCGACGGCCGCCAACGAACCCGGCGGCGTGCGCTACTTCGAGATGCGCGCCACGCGCGAGGCGATCGAGGCCAGCGGCGGCAAGGCCGCGCGGTCCGAGCTCGACGAGGTGATCAACGCGCTCTACGCGGTCGCGGCCCCCACCCTCGTCGACATCGGCGCCAACACCTCGGCGAGCCTGCTCGGGGTGCTGAGGGACGAGGCGCCGGAGCTGGGCAAGGCCGGGATCGAACTCGGGCTCGTGGTGGTGGTGGCCGCCGAGGCCGGCTCGCTCGCGGATGCGGGCAAGCTGCTGCAGGCCGCGCGGGACTGGACCGGTGCCCGGTTCGTCGTGGCCAACGGCGTGCGCGGCGCGATCGACCCGACGATCCTGGAGCGCGTGGTCGGCGACGCGGGGGTCACGCACCTGCGCGCCTTCGAGCTGGAGGATGAGACGCGCGGGGTGTTGGCGGCCGGTCAGCTGCGCGGCGTCGGACGGCTCGACCGGGCGGGCCTGGTCAAGCAGACCTCGCAGGCCAAGGCCGGGCGGATCCTGCGCGATCTCACCGCGTTCCGCCTCGCCGTGATGGAGGCGGTCAAGCCGGCGGCCCTGTGGCTGGTCGAGGAGGCGCCGGTCTCAGGTCGGGCCGGGACGCCGGCAGGGGGAGCCAAGCGTGCCCGCAACGCCTGAGGACGTGAAAGCCCGCCTCGCGCGGGCCGACCGCGCCGCGCGTGAGGCCGCGGCCGGGTTCGAGCGGGACAGCCGCGCCGCGCTCACCCGGCTGAAGACGCGCCCGATCCACGAGCGGTTCGCGGCCTTGGAGGAGGGCGCAGCACAGCTCCTGCCCGAACATCGGCGCGAGCTCCTGCTCTCGATCCGCGACCGCTCCGACGAGGCGGAGCCTAGCGTCCGGTCCGCGCCGCGCCACGCGAGCCGCATCGCGGTCTGGCGCGGGCGCCTGCCGTTCCACATGCACCGGCTCACCCGTGACGCCTTGCTCGCGCTCTGCCTCTTGCTCGGGCTGGTCCTGGCCTACCGCCGCACGCCGATCTCCTGGGTCGAGGTGCGGGGCGACCGGGATGTGACCGCCGCCTGGGTCATGCCGGACGGGCGATCCGGCGGGGACCGCCTCGTGGCGGGGCGCGCCTATGCGTTGATGCGGGACGCCGACGGCGTGGCTGAGCTGCGCGACTGGCACCCGAGCGACGGCTATGCCACGACCCGCGTGCCTTCGGATTGGCTGCGGACCCGCTCCGGACCATCACGCTGAGGTCCGGATCTCTCGATCCGATGCGGTTCACCGCGTCCGGCCGACCGGCGGTACGGAGGTGATCAGCTTGCGGAAGCGCGGATCGGTGTGCGCGACCGTCTTCTTCAGGCGCAACGGATGGCGCGCGTGGCCGCCGCTGTTGGGAAACACCAGGAGTTCGTCGCCCGGCATCGCGATCAGCGCCTCCTTGGTCATCAGGCGCGCGCCCTGCGACGCACGGGCCGTGGACGGCGTGCCCTTGGCATCGCCGGTCGGGGCCGTCCGGGTCTCGACGAAGGCGGTGTAGTCGCCGATCGACCGCGACCAGCGCTCGGCCTCATCCGGATCGACGGCCGGGACGTCGAAGACGGTGACAACCTCCGCGGTGTTAAGCAGCACGTCCGCTCCGGCCTCGCCGTAGAGCCCGACGAGTTGGGCGCGGTCCTGCCACATCGTCCAAAGGCTGGCGCCGTAGCCCGGCAGCTCGCCCGCCGCGGTGAGAAGCGCATCGAACCGGCCGAGTACCGCGGCCTCGTCGACGAAGATCATCAACCGCTCAGCCGGACGGTGGCGACGCACCGAGGCGAACAGGTCGGACAACAGCCAGCGCAGCAACGGGGCGAGCACAGTCTTGTACTCGGTCGGCACCGCCACGAACAAGTCGACGGCGCCGGTGGACAGCTCGGACAGCTGGAAGGTCGAGTCGCCGACGAGGTCGCGCAGGCGCCGGTCGGCGAGCCACTGGAAGGCCTGCAGGGCGGTGGATTTGATCGGGTCCTTGGTCTTGGGATCGGCCTCTAGGATCTCGATCGCCGCGTAGGCCGCGGGCTCGGGCCAGTGCGTGACGTACTGCTGCAGGAGGCCGCGGAAGCGGGCCTCGTCGGTTAGCAAGTCCTGAACCTCCACGACCGTGCACGCCTGCGGCTGACGCAGGGCGACCAACAGCGCACCGGTGATCAGATCGACGGCCCGGTTGCGGAAGTAGGCGGAGGCCTCGCCGTCACCGGAGGCCTCGGGCAGGAGCGCCAGCGCGGTACTCTGGAGGTAGAGGACGTCGTCCGGGTCGCGGCCCTGGAGCGGGTTCCAGTGGTCGGTGCCGCCGGCCAAGCCCATGGGATCGAGGCAGACGACGCGGCGCCCGAGCGAGCGGCGTCGTGCGGCCACGGAGCGGTAGACCTCGCCCTTCGGATCGAACACGACAGCGGGGCCACCCCAACCCTGCGGCTCGGGAAAAGCGAGATTGGGGATGAGCAAGCCCGACGTCTTGCCCTTGCGCGGCGGCGCGATGGTGACAAGCGTGCCTTGCACGGCGATGCGGACGGCACGGCCGGTCTCCGGATCACGGCCGAGTTCGAGCCCGTTGCGGAGCCGACCGCGCTCGGTTGCAGTGGCGAAGCGGGCCGAGCCGAACAAGTCGGAGGTGTCCCGCTTCTGTTTGGGTTTGGCGCGCCGCAGCAGCTCGGCTCCGAACAGGATCAAGAGGGGGAAGAAGGCGAGGAGTGGGGCTAGCGACCAGCCGTTGTTGGCGAATTCGGGCGCACGACCGATCAGCATGAGGTACGGCATCGCGAGCGCGTCACCGGCACGCACGGAGAATAGGGCCTCGAACCAGGCCCCGGGGCGCGTCACCTCTGCGGGCCAATACGCTGGGTCGAGCCCGTTCTGGATCAAACCCGCGACTGGGTAGGCCAGGAGCACGGTCGCGAGAAAGGCTGAGAAGATTATGCGCATTGCGGGTCAGTCACGAGAAAAGTAGACAGCATCGTTACAAGCACATCTTGCCCTTTGGGATCGATAACGGCATATCATTGCAAAGCAAAACGCTTAGAATAGATTATCTATAATTTAGAGATGCTAATTTTTCGAGATTTATTTTTTCTTTCAGCCAAGCAGCATTGAGTTTTTCTAGCCACAAGGGACGATGATGAGTCCTGAGATCATCAAATCTTAGGTGCATCGATGCGACCTCCGGATCGTTCAGAAAGGCCGCTTCGCACAGTGCAGCAAGACCATCAGCATCAAGGGCGTCGAATGCGTGGAGCACGCGTGTGGCCAACAGGCGCTGCTCGATGAGATCCGTCTCGGATCCTCCCAACTTCGCGAGGCGGACCTGACGACCCGCGTAGCGTGACACCGCCTCGTTGATACATGTCGTGACTGCGATGCTGGCGAAAGAATTCGGATTGTAGGCCAACATCTGAACCTGATGCCATGTGGGCAGCAGCACTATCCCGTCTCTTGCGAAAGACTCCAGTTGCTCAGGTTGCGGCATCGCGAGCCGGTTGCTCTCGAACCAGCGCGTGTCGGGCTGGTGGACCTGGAGTATGATATAGGTCGTCGAGCCCATCCGCCGGGCGAAAGCGTTCGCCGCAGCGACCCACTGAGGATGGCGTGCGTCGTCGATGAGGATGATGTCGCGCCCGGTCTTTGCTGGCATTGTCTGTTCAGGCATGACCCTGCACCTGCGGCTTGAGCACAACCACGCCCCGCGTCCGAAAGAGCATTTCGTCGGCCTCTGTCCAGATGGCCCCAAAGCCGCTCAGATCCTGGCCGGGACGTGCCGACACCACGTTATAGTTCTGGCGCACGAGACCAAGTTCTGACGCCCAGCGGACCTCGGCCTGCCGCACGTCGGGGTGGATCTCCGTGTTGACGATAAGTAAGTCCTTGAACAGCGCTCTCAGCAGTGCGCCTTTGTCCATGGGAGGCATAACGATCCTTGCACCCTATCTGCATGAACGATGACAGTCGCAATAAAAGGATCGTGTTTCTGAAACGGCGGGCAAATCGGTAAAATTGATATGATTTACTCAGTTCACATAATCTTTGAAGAGATCCAAATATTAATCAATATATAATCTTTAGATGCGCGTCGCCTCTCGCCTTGCATATTATTCAATATTTAGAGAGCTCTATGCCTGCAATGGTTAAGATATTTGCGAGCGCATAAATGTAATCGGGACCCATCGGGAAGTCATCTGGTGTTATTTTGCATTAATCCTTGGCGATCTCTATCGGTCTGGATTGAGAGAAACCGGTGATACGTGAACCTAGTCCCGGGCGCCGTGCCGCGTCTACTTAGGTCGCCACGACAGCAGGCATGGTAGATTGGCGCTCCAGGGTACGGTAAACGGTTGGCCGTGAGATCGAAAACAGCTCGGCCAAGTCGCTGATCGCGTAGTCGCCTGTGTCGTACATCCGGCGCAGCTCCTTCTGCTGGCGATCTGAGAGCTTGGGCTTCTTGCCCCGCAGCTTCCCCTTGGCGCGGGCCATCGCCATGCCCTCGCGCGTGCGCAGCCGGATCAGGTCGGCCTCGAACTCGGCGAAGGTGGCCAGGATGTTGAAGAACAGCTTGCCCATCGGATCGAGCGGATCGTGCACGCTGGCGCCGAGCTGCAGCTTCACGCCCCGTGCCGCGAGCGCGTCGCCGATCGCGCGCGCGTCTGGCACGGAACGGGCGAGCCGGTCGAGCTTGGGCACTACCAGGGTGTCGCCACTCCGGACCGCAGCCAGCGCCTGGTCGAGACCCGGGCGGGCCCGGTTCGTCCCGGTGAAGCCCTTGTCGGTGTAGATGCGATCGGCCGCCACCCCGAGCTGGACCAGCGCGTGGCGCTGGGCGGCGAGGTCCTGCTTGTCGGTCGAGCAGCGAGCGTAGCCGATCAGCACGTGCGTCATGCGTGGGGCTGTAACGTATAAGGTCCCCTCACCGCAATTTTTATCGTACCAATCGATTGAGACGCGGCCCGCGCAGGCATATCGAGCCTTTGTGCGTGGATCACCCGAGCGTCCGCTGACCGATCCCCTTGCGGACACAAAGGGGGAACCACGATGCAGCTCAGGGGAGCCAGCTTCTTGCGTAACTGACATTCAAAGTTCGTCCTGGCATGGATCGAGGCTTATGGCGTATGCTTATGCCCATGGCACACGATGGAGACGTCCCATGAAAGCGAGGGTGATGCCTGACGGGCGCGTGAGCTTGCCGGCCGATTTACGCAAGCGGCATGGTCTTGTTCGTGGCGGTGAGGTCATCGTCGAGGATATGGGCGACGCCATCGTGCTCCGGACCCTCGATCAGGTCGTCGCCCGGGCGCAGGCCTTGAGCCGTAGACTGGTCGGTGACACGGCAGGCGCGACCGTGGCGGATTTCCTCGCGGATCGCGCTCGTGAGGCTGAAGCCGAATGACGGGCGTCGTCCTCGACGCGTCCGCACTACTCGCGCTCTTGCTAGGGGAGCCGGGAGCGGATCGGGTGAAAGCCGCGCTCGACGGCTCGGTCATGACGACCGTCAATCTGGCCGAAGTCGTCAGCCACTACGCCAAGCTCGGCGCGGCGCGCGCGGAGATCGACGCGTTGTTACGCCCCTTGCCGATCCGGTGGGTCACCGTCGATGCCGCGCTGTCGTACGAGGCCGGCATGCTGCGCCCTCTCACTGTCGAGGGTGGTCTGTCACTCGGGGACCGATATTGTCTGGCCCTTGCCAAGCAGGAAGATCGGCCTGCCCTTACCGCCGAACGGCGTTGGACGACGATCGCCGAGGCCGCCGATGTTGTCGTCGAGATGATCCGCTGAGAGCCTTTTTAAATCGACAAAACGAATATGGGCCCCCGAATGTCATCGGTGAGTCGGTCAGACCCGTGCGAGGATGATGTTTGTTCAAGAATAGAAACGCTTACGAGTTTTCCTGAAAGAAATGACATTGTTTCAAATTCCGCCCGACCCGCTCCTTGTTTGTCGAGATGCGGACATGGTTCCGGCACACGGTTTGGCTCGAGCATATATTCCGGGATGCGGCCCTGTCGTACGCTCGGCAAGGATCTCTCGCGAGTGGAATTTGTTCGTGCTTTGCCCGGCATTGGCTGGCGTGCGGTGTCCCCGGAGCGTAAAGGCTGGCGTCTTGATTTCCGGGAGCACGCACTTGTAGATCTCAGGCCGATTAACGATGCCCTCCACCAATCCCGCCCATCACCTCGCGCGCCTTACGGATGCTGCCGCGACACTCAGCACGCCTGCGGAGGTCGCGGCATGGAGTACCGCGGTATCGGCCGAAATTGAACGCCTCCAAGCCAAGGGGATGCGGCTTCGCGAAGCTGCGCTCCGTTCGTCGAACCAACGCAGGATCGCCAAGGCCGATGGCTTCTGCACTGCCGTGGAACCCGAGTTGAACCGTGCCGCTGTCGCCGTGCGCGCGGTCAATACAATGTTCTTCGTCGATCCGCCGAGCACAGCGAGACATTAGCCGCAGGGTCTTATACAGAGTGCATCCCGGCGAAGCCTCCTTATGCTCGACAGCAAGGCCACGGCGGTTCTTACAGCTAAGACTTGACAGTTCAGTAATCGTGCCATGCTTCAGAGCGCCCCGCACGGCGACTTTCACGGGCGACATCGACGAGGAAGCGCCTCCCAGAAGACCGATCGTTTTTACAGAACGGAAACATCGAGAGGTTCCGTTGGATCGAACTTTCAAGCTCGACGATGGTGGAGAACGCCAGAGTGGAGCCCCCCTTGATCCAAGACGCGTTTTTGCCCCCGGTCACCGAACAGGATCGTCCGCATTGCCGCGGCGGTGCTACGGTGGCACAGGAGAAGACGAATGCTCGTCCGCCGGGTGGTGAGTGGTCCCCCGACCGAGACAGGGACGCCCCGACACCAGGCCTGGAGCCGCGGCTGTTCCCGTACATCTGGCGCCACTCGAAGCGCGACCAACTTGCCATCTGCATGGTCGTCCTGGCCTCGGTGCCGTTCTACTTCGCCTCCCTCGACCTGCCCAAGCGCATCGTCAACGACGCGATCATCGGCAAGGCGTTCGCCCACGGCGAGGCGACCGCGCCGTTCCTGAATTTCGAGATCGCGTGGCCTGCCTTCCTCGGTGGCGGTTGGACCGAGATTTTCAATGGCTTCCACGCCGACCGCCAGGGACTGTTGCTCTGGTTGTCCGGGCTGTTCCTCATCCTCGTCCTGATCAACGGTGCCTTCAAGTTCCGGATCAACCTGCAGAAGGGGGTTTTGGGTGAGCGGATGCTGCGCCGCCTACGCTTCCAGCTGTTCTCGCTGATGTTGCGCTTTACCCCTGAAACCCAGCGCGAGGTGAAATCCTCTGAGACCGCGACCATCATCCGCGACGAGGTCGAGCCGATCGGCTCCTTCATCGGCGACGCGATCGTGGTGCCCGCCCAACTCGGCACGCACGCCGCGACTGCGCTGGCCTTCATTCTGATGCAGAACGTGTGGCTCGGACTGGCCGCCGGCGCGATAGCCGGCGTGCAGATAGCCGTCATTCCTCGGCTCAGGCACGCGATCCTACGCCTCAGTCGTCAGCGTCAGATCGAGTCTCGCAACCTCGCCGGCCGTGTCGCGGAGGTGCTGGACGGGCTCGATGCCGTGACGGTCAATGACAGCGTCCGCTGGGAGAGAGCCGAGATCAGCGGCCGGCTCCATGGGCTCTATGACCTGCGCCTGCAGATCTATCGGCGCAAGTTTGCGATCAAGTACCTCAACAACCTGCTCGCACAGGTGACACCGTTCCTGTTCTATGCCGTCGGCGGCCTGCTCGCCCTTAAGGGCGAGCTCAGCATCGGCCAGCTGGTCGCGGTTTTGGCAGCTTACCGCGATTTGCCTCCTCCCCTGAAGGGACTGATCGACTGGGACCAGCAGCGCCTGGACGTTGAGGTGAAGTACGAGGCGATCGCCGCACATTTTGGTGCACAGCGCCTGCGGCTGGCCGATGCGACTCGATCGGATCTGCCGCAGGACCAAACCCGCGCCGTGACGTCGGATGGGCTCGTCCTGCGTGACCCGAAGGAGGGTCGGTCGGTGACGATCGCGGACCTGCACATCGCCCTGCCGGCGCAAGTCGGGCTTCACTCGCCCGGGACCGGCCTCGCGCACCAGTTCGCACGCGCACTTGCCGGGCTGCAATCACCTGTGGCCGGGGCGGTCTCCATCGGCGCCCTCAACCTTGTAACGGCCGGGCGTGCCGCACGAGCGCGGCGCATCGGTTACGCCGGCCGCGATCCGGTCCTGTTCCCCGGCACCATCCGTGACAACCTCGTCTATGGACTGCGCACAGCCCCACAGTCGGACCTGGAGGACACTCGGCCCCTGTTCGAGGCGCATCGCGCGGGCAACTCCCCAGACCCAGTGGACACGCAATGGGTCGACCTTGCCGCGCTCGGTGCGTCTGACACCCGCGCGCTCGACCTGCGGATGCTGGATCTGCTTTCCCGACTCGGCATGGATGAGGATCTCTACCGGTTCGGCCTGACCGCGACCTCGCGCTGCGAGGGTACGCCTTTGGGCGAGCGCATGATTGCGGCGCGCCGGCACCTGCACCGCCGGCTCGTCGCCACCGGCAAGACTGATCTCGTCCTGCCGTTCGACCTGGAGGAATACAACCAGCGCGCGACAGTTGCGGAGAACCTCCTGTTCGGCGTGCCTACAGATCCAGCCCTCGTTGGCCAACGCCTCGCGTCGGAGCCGCGCTTCCGCGCTGTGCTGGCGGAACATGGCCTGCTCAGAGACCTCGACCGTCTTGGCGTAGCGGTCGCTCGCACGCTCGTCGAGATCTCCCGGGGCCTTCCGCCGGGACATGCCCTGTTCCGTTGCCTCCCAGTGATCGACCAAGAGGCTCTACCCGAGATCGAGCGACGTCTCGCCGTTCTCGGAGATCGCGCGCTTCCCGATAGGCCCGGCGACGACGTCTTCCTCACCCTCGCACTGTCCTATATCGAGCCGTCCCACCGGCTCGGGCTGCTGGACAGACCGTTGTGCCGGCGGATCGTGGGTGCACGCGGACCGCTCCAGACGCGGCTGCATTCGGGAGGCAAGCCCGATATCGCGCCGTTCGATCCGGGCCGCATCAATATGCGCAGCTCGATGCTGGACAATCTCCTGTTCGGACGCATCGACACGACGCAGATGAACGCCGAAGTCGACATCCAAGAGCACGTCCGAGCCGCCGTGCGGCACTTCGGGCTTGAAGGCGACGTGCGGGTCCGCGGGCTCGACTACGGCGTCGGAAACCGTGGCCGGCTCCTCACGGTGCGGCAGCAAGCGTCGATCGAGCTTGCCCGTGCCGTCCTGCGCCAGCCAGATCTCCTCGTTCTGGACGGCACGCTGCGGCACCTTGAGGACTGTGCAGGCGTGATCGAGGCGCTCACGTCGGGCCCGCTCGCGCCTGAGAGTCTTCTGGTCGTGACGGACACAGCCGAGGAAGCGGCTCTATTGCCGGTCCAGGTCACGGTAGAACGATCCGGTGCTGTGCACATCGCGCAAGCATCCTCTCCTGTGGTACTGGCCTGACGCGTATGGCTGGAAGAGCAGGCCTTCGCGTCGCTTGGCGTGGCCAGGACAAGCAGGGTGGGCCATCGTGCGACGTCGTCGGCGATGACATCCGAACTGCCGAGGCGGAGGGATATTGCAGCCGCCGCTCCTTTGTCCAGACTTCGCCATCGGTACCAGCCCTATCGGTATCCAGCCGAAGAGCCGGCGAACCTTACAGATCAAAGGCCCGGTCACGTTTTGAAGTATCGACGGCTAGGCACGCACGAGCAGTTTTCGTAGCGTACGGGTGTCGATGCCCAGCACACGCGCTGTGGCGCAGATGTCATCGGCCATGACGCGCAAGATTTCCTGAGCGTGGCGTCGGGTGACAGCTTCCAGCGAGCTGTCCGGCGCACCGCTGAGCCTACATCCGTCCGGTAGTTTGCGCAGGATCGCATCGATCTCGGCGGTTGCCGCTGGCCGAGCCAGGAAATCGGTCGCGCCCATGCGTAAGGCGGTAACTGCACCTTGGAAGGTGGCATAGAACGATAGGACGACGATGCGGGCAGCGGGATCTGCTGTGACGAGCCTCGGGATCAGGCTGACTCCGCTGCCGTCCGACAGCTTGTAATCGATGATGGCGAAGTGTGGCTGTTCAGCCGCGATGATCGCGGATGCCTCACCGAGAGATGAGGCCACCCAGACGTGGTAGTCCAGTTCGGCCAACTCCCGCCCTCGTTGCTCTCGGCTGACCGGATCCGCGTCAGCGAGCAGGAGGCATCCAGGCCGCTCATGCGCCGCCATCGGGCATCGAGATGTTCGTCCCACCCAATCCACCAAACCTTTATCCCGACGCACCCAGTTCAATCCTCCAGCTTGAGCCCCGCCAGCGGCTACGTCTTGCAAGCGACATTGCCCGTTCAGAAGGTGATGGATTGAAGGCAGATTGACCTAAGTATTTGTCGTTCCGGGCCGTGAGTGCGCGCGTCAGATGCAACTATAAATCGAACTTACTATTATCTATCTAAGAACATTTTGGCGACATCTTAAAATATCCGGAGTTGACCTGAACAGCGACCACCCGGTGACAGGTTAGGCTTTGCCGCGCTTCCCAATCCTCGATCGTCAGATTGAGTGAATCCGGCCAGCTTTCCGCGGGTACATCCAGCACCAGAAGACGGTCCGTGACCGTGTAGAGGTCATGACGCAACTCCTCCAGTTGCGCATATGTCGGCTTGGGTATCGCCGAGATCGCGCAGCCCTTCGTCAATCGTGCCGTCCATTCGGCAGCTTGATCGTTCGCCTGGATCCTAGTCATGATCAGGGCCTGTCCTGTGTAGCTTCGCAATCATACCGCCCCGGAAGAAAAGCGGCATGCTGCGGGCGCCCCGAGCGCAATGCCAGGAAAGAAGCGCCGGTCGCGGGCGTCCAGACGATGCGCACGTGGGTGTTGATCAGGTTGGTGCGAACCAGAGCTTCGAGTTAAGCCCGGTCGAACATCCGCTCTTCTACCCCCGGAACTAGGTCGCCGCGGCAGCAACCGCTACCCACAGCGTCAGTCCAGGCGGATAGCCGTTGACCTGAGCAATCAAACTGGGACTGCGGTTTGTCATAGGAGCCTCGTGGTTCGGACCAAGGATCTCACCCGGAAATGGTTCGATCCAACGCATTTTTACGCTGACTCTGATCTGAAAATTCGATTATCTCTAGGCCGCTCGGTTCAGCGATGTGGACCTTCGGTTCTGCTAAGCCGAACGTCTCAGTGCTCAAGTCGAGGACGCGAGCCAGGATCCCACCCGAGGTGGCTACATGACCCTCGACCAACTCCGGATTTTCGTGGCGGTCGCCGAACGCGAGCATGTCACGCGTGCCGCTGAAGCGCTCAATCTGGTTCAATCCGCCGTCAGCTCGGCTGTCAGCGCCATCGAGGGGCGGCACGCCGTCAAGCTCTTCCACCGGGTTGGGCGCGGCATCGAGCTCACCGAAGCAGGTCGCCTTTTCCTCGGGGAGGCGCGGGCCGTGCTCGCCCGCTCAGAGTGTGCCGAGCTGGTGCTGGCTGAACTCAGCGGACTTCGACGGGGCACGCTGAGCATCCAGGCCAGCCAGACGATCGCGAGTGACTGGCTGCCCCGCTACCTGGTCGCCTTTCGCCGTGCCTATCCGGAGATTACCCTCAATCTGACGGTCGGCAACACCACTCAGGCCGCGGCCGCTGTGCGCGAGGGTGGGGCCGAACTGGGCTTCGTCGAAGGCGCGCTCGACGATCCGGCGCTGACCAGCACGACGGTGGCCGAGGATCAGCTCATGCTCCTCGTCGCCCCTGACCACCCCTGGGCAAGGCGCAGTGAGCTGTCGCTGGACGAGCTTGCGGAGGGCAGCTGGGTGTTGCGCGAGCCGGGCTCTGGCACGCGCTCGGCCTTCGAGGAGACACTGGCCCAGCGCGGTTTCAACCCGACACGTCTGACGGTGATGCTTGAACTGCCCTCGAACGAGGCGGTGCGGTCCGCGGTCGAGGCGGGCGGTGGCGCGACCGTGCTCTCGGCCTGTGTGGCTGCGGCAAGCCTCAAGGCCGAGACGCTCTGTCATGTACCGTTCGACCTGCCGAAGCGGGCGTACCGGATGCTGCGTCACAAGGAGCGCTACCGCAGCCGGGCCGCCGACGCGCTCCTCGACCTGATCAAGGCCGCTCCTGCGAGAACGGCCTGACTGCTAAGGCTGTGGTTTCATGCTGGCGAGGTAATCGACGATAGCGGGCACGTCCGTATCGTCGATCGGTGCTTTGTAGGTGTGGATCATCTTGTTAACCGTCTCACTCCATTCAGTCCTGGAGCGCTTGGGTTGAGTCAGCACCATCGCGGCCGAGTGGCAGGCCAGACAGTTGTTGTTGATTGCCTCTGCCTCGTGGCCGCCCGGGAAGGTCCGGTCGCTCTGCGGCAGCTGGACCGAGACAGACTTGAACCGCATCGCCTCGCCAGCCAGGGCGGCTCCTCCGACGAGCGAGACGGCGAACAGCGCGGCGAGCGCGAGGCGGGGCAGGATCATCGGGGACATGCTCTGCTCCTCGCCTCAGGATGCCACGACGGGCGTGGTTTCGGCCACGCTGCGCATGAAGCCATTCGGATTCCAGGTCGGCTCCAGTGGCTGGGCCACGCCCTTCGTATTGGTGCAGCGGACCTTCAGTTCGTGCCGGCCAGCGATTAGGGCAGGAAGGCTCGCCTCGAAGCGACGGAAGCTGTAGCTGCCCTCGTCTTTGCCGAGAGCAGCGGCAAGCCAGCTCTGCCCGCCATCAGAGGAGACCTCGACGGTCCTCACCCCACAATCGCCCCCAAAAGCGATGCCCCGCAGATTGAGCGGAGCCTCGGCCTTCACCAAGGCGTCAGCCTTGACGTTGGTCAGCAGGGAACGCGGCACCATCCGGTTGATCGGCACGGTGGCGTAGCCGGTCTCTCCGGGCCGGACATTCGCGCCAGGAGTGGCGGGGATACGGTAGGCGGTCTTCGTCCAGAACTGCTCGTCAGCATGATCGAGCACCTCGATGTCGGACAGCATCTTGACCCAGTAGGTCGAGTACCAGCCTGGCACGACGAGCCGGAGCGGGAAGCCGTTGAGCAGTGGCAGCTGCTCGCCGTTCATCGCGTAGGCAATCATCACCTCGCCATCGCGGGCGTGATCGAGATCCAGAGACTTCTTAAAGTCGGGCGCGTCGGCGACCACAGGCTCGTCGAGGCCATTGAAACGCACCTGCACGGCGCCAGCCTTCACGCCGGCCCGGTCGAGCACGTCCTTGAGCCGCACGCCGGTCCAGAGCGCGTTACCCATGGCGCCGTTAGCCCATTGCGCGCCGGAGACACGCGGCTCGAACAGACCGCGCGAGTTGCCCGAGCATTGGTTGACCGCGGCGATCTCGAACTGCGGCAGGCGGGCGATCTCGTCGAGCGAGAGGGAGAGTTCCTTCTCGACATGGCCGTGGATCTTGAGGCGGAAGCTCGGGGCATCGACTTCGGTGGGGATCGAGGCCCAGTGCCAACGCACGTAGAAGCGGTCGTTGGGGGTGAATACACCCTGGTCGAACACCTCGAACGGCGTCTCCAACAAGGGTGGGCGGGTGCGCTGCAGGATCATCGACCCCTTACCGGGAAACCCCGTGGTGAGGTCGCGCGCGTCGGGGCCGCCGGGCAGCGGTAGCCTGACTGAGCCAGTGGCCCAGGCAGGCGCGGCGGCACCGAGGCTGCCGAAGCCGAGACCGGCGAGGACTACACGACGTGACAGGGCGTGGTGGTTCAAGGGTGTTCTCCGCCTTGCGGGCGCGGCGCACTGAGCACCCGCACCACGATGTGCAAGGGATATCTTCTCTACAGCGTGTCTTCCAATAGAATATTCTTATATTTTTAATCGATTTTATAGATCATTATTCTCGTCGATCGAGGAGCATCTACGGGCTGGTACTGGGCACAGTGTGCTTCCCTTCAACGCTCCGCTGGTCGCTACATGCCACGACGCAGCCAGTATCGGTAACCTCTTAAGAGGTGCTTTGGCACTCGCTGCCAACTCTGTAACTAGGATTGCCAGCATAGTTAATCTGCTATTATTCGCAGTTATGGCGAACATCTATCGATATCTGACTTAAAAATCCGCATCATATAAACGTAGAGTCAGTAAAAGCTAGGAGATCGGAAGTCTTACCTTCGAGATACCGGCCAGATCTTCGCGGAGGTCTATGGTTGAAACCACGGAGGCTGCGTGCCGCTCGGCACCGCGTTCGGGTGGGCGTCAGCTAGGCAAGGCAAAGCCGCTCATGCTTAGCTGGGCTAGAGTCCCCACGCGCTGGCGTTCCGGTAGAGCATGTACCCCGCTACCGCGAAGATGACCCCGGCAAAGATCCGATTCAGGAGCCTCTTTTGGTTGGCCAGCCGGCAGGCCAGCCGCATGCCGATGAAGCCTCCGATGAGGCCCCCCGCGATGAACTCCGCGGCCACGACCCAGTCCACCAGGCCCGACAGCGCGTAGGACGCCGCCGTGGCCAATCCGAAGGCCCCCACGGCGAGGAGCGACGAGCCGACCGCGTTGATCATCGGCATGCCGGTGGCGAACAGGAGCCCCGGCACGATCAGGAAGCCGCCGCCGATGCCGAAAAACCCCGACAGCATCCCGACGGCCAGGGCCGAGGCCACGACCTTCGGCACCGACACCGGCGCATGCTCGTCGGCAGGGCCACCGTCACTTGCCGGACGCAGCATCAGGCCGCCGACCACGACCATCAGCACGGCGAACAGGAACAGCAACCTCTCTCCGTCGAACGCCTTGCCAAGGGTCGATCCGACGAGGGCCCCGAGCACCCCGACAAGCGCAAAACCCGCCGCGCAGCCCCATCGGACGTTGCCGGCCTTGGCATGGCCACCGAGGGTCATGAAGGCGTTCGCCGACACCGCCAGCGCCCCGGTCCCGATGGCCAGGTGAGGTTGGGACATCCCGACGACGTAGAGCAGAAGGGGCGTCGCCAGGATCGACCCGCCGCCGCCGATCAGCCCGAGCGTAAAGCCGACGCCACCCCCAGACAGCAGGGCGGGAAGCGCGCTCACCGTCGGACCTCGCCGGTTCGTGGCGTCATGCCCGGCGTGAGACGAAACAGAACCATGCCCGCGAGCATCGCGACGACGAACACGCCGATCGAAGGCAGGCCGAGGGTAAGCGCCGCCAGTGCCGGACCGGGACACAGGCCCACTAGGCCCCATCCGATCCCGAACAGCGTTGCGCCGCCGACCAGCCGGGCGTCGACGGTGCGTGTCGTCGGGATGTCGAACCGCGGGGCCGTCGCCGGTTTCCCCATCCAGGCCGCCATCACGTAGCCGAGGGCGGAGACGCCGACCGCACCGCCGAGGACGAAGGCGAGGCTCGGGTCCCATGGCCCCGCCACGTCGAGGAACCCGAGAACCTTGGCCGGGTCCATCATGCCTGAGATGGCGAGACCGAGGCCGAAGAGGAGGCCGGCTAAGAGGGCGACCGCCAGACGAAGGGCGCCGGTCATGTGCCGATCCCATGACGGACAATGAACACCGTCACTGCGGCCACGACCATGAAGACGGCCACCGCCGTAATCGAGCGCGGCGATAGCCGGGCTATTCCGCACACCCCGTGCCCGCTTGTGCAGCCCGACCCGAGGCGGGTGCCGTAGCCGACGAGGAGGCCGGCCGCGATCAACATCGGCCAGGACGCCTCCATCCGGACTTCGGGCCAATGCCCGGCCTGCATCCGATAAAGGATCGGGCCGAGAAGCAGGCCGACGAGGAAGGCACCGCGCCAAAGGGTGTCGCGTCTGGATGGTCCAAGCAGACCGCCAGCGATGCCGCTGATGCCTGCGATCCTCCCATTGCCCAGGAGCAGGACGACGGCGGACGCGCCGATGAGGAGGCCACCCACGAGCGGCGACAGGAAGGCGCTCACGCCCGACTTCCGACCAGCCCGAACATCGCGGCCTGCTGAGGGCGGGGGCGTCCGGCAGGTGCCGCCCGCATCGCGGGCAGGCTGTCCGGCGCGGCCGAGTAGATCCGGCGAAGCTCGTTCAGCACCGCCACGACCCTCGGTTCCGTGACGCGATAGAAGACGGACTTGTGCTCCCGCCTGGTCGAGACGAACCCGGCCTCTCGGAACTCGCCGAGTTGTTGCGACAGGGTCGGCTGCCGAATGCCGAGTTCGCGCTCGATGTCGGTGACCGAGCGTTCGCCCTCCAGCAGGAGGAAGGCGATGCGCAGCCGGTTGGGGTTCGCCAGGACCTTGAGCGCGTCGCCGATCCGAAGCGTGAGCTCCTCCGTCAAGGGGCGGTCCTCCCGAAGGCGTCGAGGGGGATCTTGAGGTAGCGCTTGCCGTTCGCCTCCGGCTCGGGGAGCCGACCGCCGCGAATGTTCACCTGCAGGGCGTGCAGGATCAGCTTCGGCATCGGGAGGGTCGCGTCGCGGGCCTTCCGGACGGCCACGAACTCGTCCTCCGTGCCCGCGGCGACCATGTGCGTGTTGGTCGCCCGCTGCTCCGCGACCGTACTCTCCCAACGTGGCTCCCGGCCACCTTGGCCGTAGTCGTGGCCGGTGAAGACACGGGTCCCGTCCGGAAGCGCGAGGATGCGTTGGATCGAGCGCCAGAGCCTCGCGGCGTCGCCGCCGGGGAAGTCGCAGCGCGCCGTCCCGGAGTCCGGCATGAACAGCGTGTCGTGGACGAAGGCGGCGTCTCCGACCA
The DNA here is from genome assembly GCF_000272495.1 of Methylobacterium sp. GXF4. Taxonomy (NCBI): domain Bacteria; kingdom Pseudomonadati; phylum Pseudomonadota; class Alphaproteobacteria; order Hyphomicrobiales; family Methylobacteriaceae; genus Methylobacterium; species Methylobacterium sp. GXF4. Next base: position 38,991 of record NZ_AKFK01000103.1, read on the forward strand.
CGACCGTGATGGAGGCGAGCGTATGTCCCGGCGAATGCATCACGCGGGCGTCGAGTTCGCCGATCTGGAAGGTCTCTCCGTCGGCGAAAATCCTGTCCCACTGCGAGCCGTCCGTGGGGAAATCGGCGGGCAGATTGTAGATGCCCTTCCACAGCGCCTGGACGTCGACGACGTGCTCGCCCGTCGCCGTCGGGGCGTCGGTGGCCTCCTTCAGGTACCGTGCCGCCGAGAGGTGGTCGGCATGGGGGTGGGTGTCGACGATCCACTCGACCCGCAATCCCTCGCCATGGACATAGGCGAGGATCGCATCGGCCGATCGCGTCGAGGTGGTCCCCGCCTTCTCGTCGAAGTCCAGCACAGGATCGATGATGGCGCAGCGGCGCGTCACCGGGCACGACACGACGTACTGGACGCTGCCGCTGGTGGCCTCGTGGAAGCCCTGCACGACGGGTCTGGGATCGGGGCCGGCCATGGTCATGCGCTCCCCAGTCGGTAGTACCAGTCCGACGCCCCGGTCTCGGGCTGGGCCGTGATCTCGTCGAAGGTGAGGGGCGGTGCGACGATGACGGGGTCGCCCGGCATCCAGCCCTCGGGGGTCGAGACGTCGGCCGCGTCGGTCGCCTGGAGGGCCGCCACCAGGCGCAGGACCTCGTCGACGCTGCGGCCCACGGTCATCGGGTAGGACACCGTCGCCCGGACGACGCCCTGCGTATCGATCACGAAGGTCGTCCGCACCGTGGCGCTCGACGTCGCGTTCGCCGGGAGCATGCCGTAGGCCCTGGCGATGCCCATCGCCGGGTCCTCCACGATGGGGAACGGCACGCGCACGCCGAAGCGATGCTCGATGCTGTGCTTCCAAGCGAGGTGGGAGGACAGGCTGTCGACCGACAGGGCGAGCAGGTCGCACCCGAGCTCCCGGAAGCGGTCCGATGCCTTCGCGAAGGCCACGAACTCGCTGGTGCAGACCGGCGTGAAGTCGGCCGGATGCGAAAAGAACACCAGCCAGCGCCCTCGGTACATGTCGAGCGAGCGCTCGCCCATCGTCGTCCTCGCGCGGAAGGGAGGCGCCACGTCACACAGGACGGGCGGGCCCGCGGCATTGACCACGTCAGGTCGGACGATGTCGCTTTCTAAATTCATGAAATGACGTATCCACGGCACAGATCCATCGATGACATGACAGTGCAGGCCCTTGCGCGCCCTGTCAATATATGTTCGTCTTGTGACTTAGAAGTCGATATATATTAATATATATTGATCGGATCGATCACTGCCCGCCCGGAGGTATCCATGGACGCGAAACGGATCACGCAGGACCTCTCCGTCTCGGGGCAGCTTGCGCCGAGCGAGGTCGGTGCCATCGTCGAGGCCGGCTTCCGCTCGATCATCTGCAACCGTCCTGACGGCGAGGCCGCCGACCAGCCGGCCTATGAGGAGGTCGCCACTCAGGCTCGCAAGGCTGGGCTGGAAATGACCTACCTGCCTGCCGTGTCAGGCGGCATCACCGAGAACGATGTCGCCGCCTTCACCGAGGCGATGCGCACCTCGCCGAAGCCCGTGTTGGCCTACTGCCGGACCGGCACCCGTTCGGCGACGTTGTGGTCGCTCGCCGAAGGCCGGCGTGGTCGTCCGCTTCCGGACATCCTCGCGGCGACGAAGGCCGCTGGGTATGACATGGCCGGCTCCGCCCGGCGCATCGCGGCCGGGAGGCGCTCGCCGAGCGACGATGGCGGGACGAGCTATACCGTGGTCATCGTAGGGGCCGGGGCGGCCGGCATCGCTGTCGCCGCGAGCCTGAAGGTGCGCAAGCCCGACCTCACGGTCGCGATCATCGACCCGGCGGACGTGCACTACTACCAGCCTGGTTGGACCCTGGTCGGATGCGGCGTGTTCACGGCCGACGAGACCGCCCGCACGATGGGGTCGCTGATTCCCGAGGGAGTGCATTGGATCAAGGCCGGCGTGGCGGCCTTCGAGCCTGACCGTAAGGCGGTCGTCCTGGAGGACGGCCGCGTCGTCCGCTACGACCGGCTCGTCGCGGCCCCGGGCCTGAAGTTGAATTGGGATGGGATCAACGGGCTCGCGGGTACGCTTGGGCGGAATGGCGTCACGTCGAACTACCGCTACGACCTCGCGCCCTACACTTGGGAACTCGTGCAGGGCCTGCGGAAGGGGCGTGCCGTGTTCACGCAGCCGCCGATGCCGATCAAGTGCGCCGGTGCCCCCCAGAAGGCGATGTACCTCTCGGCCGACCATTGGCAGCGGGCCAGCCTGCTGGGCGACGTAACGATCGATTTCTTCACAGCCACGCCCACTCTGTTCGGGGTCAAGGAGTACGTGCCGCCCCTGATGGAATACATCGAACGCTACCGGGCCGGCCTGCACCTGAGGCACAACCTCACGCGAATTGATGGGCCCGGCCGTCGGGCCTGGTTCACCCGGACCGGCGTGGACGGCGCGACCTCCGAGGTCGAGACGGACTTCGATATGCTGCATGTCGTGCCGCCGCAGCAGGCCCCGGACTTCGTGCGGGCTTCGCCCTTGGCCGACGCCGCCGGGTGGATCGAGGTCGATCACGCCACCCTCCGTCACGCGCGCTTCCCTGATGTCTACGCCCTGGGGGACGCTTGCAGCGCCCCCAACGCCAAGACCGCCGCGGCCGCGCGCAAGCAGGCACCCATCGTGGCGCACAACCTCCTGCATGAGATGGGCTTCGTGAAGGAGCCCGAGGCCGTCTATGACGGCTACGGCTCATGTCCGTTGACGGTCGAGCGGGGCAAGATCCTGCTCGCCGAGTTCGGCTACGGCGGCAAGCTCCTCCCAAGCTTTCCGTCTTGGTTCATCGACGGCACGAAACCGAGTGCTATGGCTTGGTTCCTCAAGGAACGCATGCTTCCGCCCATCTACTGGAGCGGGATGCTCAAGGGCCGGGAATGGATGGCCAAGCCGAAAGCCGCCGCCTGATCCGCCACCGCACCACGAACATCGGAAGGAAGATGCCCATGAGACACCGGACGTTCACCGTGGCCCTGTCGCTGTTCGCCATGATGGCAGCTCCCACCCTGGCAGCTGGTGAGGTACCAGACGGCGACCCCTGCGAGGTGCTCGTGGCCAATACGCGCGCCATCGTGCCGGGCGCAGTGCTGCGCGCGCGGCCGGTCGGCGTCCTGCTGATGCAGGACGAGCACGGGACGGACGAGAAGATCGTCGCCGTGCCGGCCGCGCGCCTGACCCGCCGCTACGATGCCGTGCGCGACCACACCGACCTGCCGGAGATCACGCGCCAGCAGATCCAGCACTTCTTCGAGCACTACAAGGACCTGGAGCCCGGCAAGTGGGCGCGGATCCTGGGCTGGGACGGCCCGGCGGCCGCCCGCCGGATGATCCGCGAGGCGATCGAGAGCGCCAGTAATCCCGCTTCGGCGGGATCGGCCTGACGAAGCAGGATCGGTCAGGGCCGCGTCGCCATCCCTGCGCGGCCGGACCGCGCGAGGGCGACAGCAGCGAGGCCGAGAAGGGCCGCAGAGGCGAAGAGGCTGTACAAGCCGACCCAGACGTATCCGCCTCCGCCCAACGCCCCGCCGCCCGCGAAGGCGCAGAACAGCAGGCCCTTGCGCACCGCCACGTCCGTGAGCGCCGCGCGCCGCCCGAGGCCGCGCCGTGCCAAGGCGCCGAGCGCGTCGCCGAGGTCGGTCAGCGTCCCGGTGACGTGGGTGGTGCGGATCGTCGGTCCGAGCAGGCGTGAGCTCGTCGCGTTCTGGAGGCCCATCGCGAAGGCCATCGGCGCCAGAGCGAGGATCGGTTCCGGTGCGGCGGTCAGCAGCGTCGCGGCCAGGGCGAGCAGCAGCCCTTCGACCGCGAGCAGGCCCGCCAGAGTCCGCCGGGCCGCCCGCGCGGCGAACGCCTCGGCCACGAAGCCGCACAGCGCGGCGCCGGCGACGAAGCACAGGATCGCGAGGATGCCGAGTGCCACCGGGCCCATGTTCGAGAGGGCGTGCGCGACGGTCTGCGAGGTCGTGCCCGACATGTGCGCCGTGTAGCGGCCGAAGGCGAGGATGCCGGTGGCATCCGTCGCGCCGGCGATGCCGGCCAGCAGGGCGGCGAGCCAGTCGATGCCACGCAAGGTGGGGAGTGACTCGGATGCGGGCTCAGGCGGCATCGCGTTGCGCCCCTGACAGGCCCAGCAAAAGCCAGACGGCCGCGAGTTGCATCGGCATGCCGGCTGCGAACATCACGAACCCCGCCCATTTCTGGTCGACGAGCGGCGGCACGTTCCATCGACAGATGACGTCGAGATAGGGCGTGTAGAGGACGTCGGGGCTGAGCATCCACACGACGGCGACCGCGGTCATCGGGACGCTCGCGATCCAGAGGAGCAGAGCCACCCGCCAGGCCGAGTGGACCTGACGCGTCGCCGGCATCGCCTGCGCCCACATCATGAGGCCGGTCCCGAGTTCGAGCAGCCCGAGCGGGGCCGCGTACAGCGCGTTGGCCAGCGTCGGTTCGAAGATGCCGGGCAGGCTGACCGCGACGCTCAGGGTGCAGAAGGCCGTAAACGCCAGGATTGGATCCAGCGTCGCGGCGAGGAATCTCGCCGCGCGCGGTCCCGGGCGGTCGAGGGCGAGGAGAAGGAGTGGGGGAGCGATCTGGTTGAGCGCCATCAGAGCGGCGGTGTAGCTCGCCATCGAGGCCAGCGGGTCGCGTAGACCGAGGCTGGCCACCACCGTCACGACGATGCCCGTGGCACCGGCCGCGCGGCGGAGGGAAGGAAGCGCTCGCTCAGGCATCGTGTAGAAGGACGCTGAGATCGTGAGCGAGCGCGATCGGATCCTGGGTTTGCGCGTATCCGTAGCGGAGGCGGCGAATTCCGCCCGGATCGACCACCGTCACGAATGAGCTATGGTCGAAGAAGCCACCTTCCGCCTTCCGCCACGTGACGCCCCATGCAGCGGCGGCCCGCGCGACCGCCGTGGGCGAGCCGGTCAAGCCGACGAAGGGCGGGCTGGGACCGAAGCTTCCGAGGTAGCCTTGCAACGCCGGGGCTGGATCCGCCGCGGGGTCGAGGCTCACGAAGGCTACACGCACCCTTGCGGCCTCTCCGGCGCTCAGGTGGGCGAGCGCGGCCGCCACGTCGGCCAGCGTCGTCGGGCACACGTCCGGGCAGCGCGTGTAGCCGAAATAGACCAGGACCAGGCGACCGTGCTCGGCGGCGAGGTCGAACGGCCGGCCATCGGTCTTCGATAAGGCGAGCGGCGGCGTCGGACCGGCGGGGACCGGCGTACCGATGAGCGCACCGCCGGAGCGTCCCCACCGCAGCGCGACGGGCGACAGCGTGATGAGCGCGACAGGCGGCAGCGCGCTCAGGACGGCCCGTCGCGTGATGCCGGCACCTCTCACCAGACGACCCACCCGCGGGCGGCGGTGACGTTCCGGAGGAATGGCCAGAAGATCGGCACATAGGCCGCGGCGGTGGCGAGCGCGGTGAAGGCGGTGATGAGCCCGAGATGCTCCAGGGCGCGGGCGAGCTTCGAGGCTTCCTGATGGGCGACGATGCCGACCGGCTCGCCGCCGTCGAGGGCGTAGCTCTCGCGGCCGCCGAAGGCCTGGGCGAAGGGGATCGCCGGGCGCCGGTCGAGGCGGCGCGTGCCGAGGCTGCCGAGGAAGACCGTGTAGAAGGCGATCGTCGCGAGCCACAGGATGCAGCCGCCCACCGCCACGAGGATCAGGGCGAGATGGGCGTCGCCGTAGACCCGGTCGTAGACCGAGCGCGGCAGCATCGACACCCAGGCCCGGCGCGGCACGCCGAAGAGGCCCGCCCAGTGCATGCCGAGGGCGAACACCGACATCCCGGTAAACCACAGCCACGCGGCCGCGAGCGCCAGCCGCCGGCTGAGGAGCGCGCGGCCGGTGAGATGCGGCAGCATCCAGAATGCCACGCCCATGAAGGTCAGCGCCGAGGCGGTCCCGACCGTGATGTGGAAGTGGCCCGGCACCCACGTGGTGTTGTGGACGATGTTGTTGAGCTCCCAGCTGCCGTTCACGATGCCGCCGGCCCCGCCGAAGATGAAGGTGAGCATCGCCAGCACCTGCGCGGCGACACTGGGGTCGCGCCAGGGCAGAGCGGTGAACCAGCCGAGCCAGCCCCGGCCGCCGCGCAGTCGCCCGGCGTATTCGAGGCTGAGCCCGATGGTGAAGGCGGTGACCAAGCTCGGCAGCGCCACCGACAGGGTGAGCGCGGTGAGGATGCCGCGCCAGACCGGCGAGAAGCCGGGATCGGTGAACTGATGGTGGCTGCCGACTGGCAGGGAGAACACGAGCAGCAGCGCGAAGGTCAGCCGCGCCATCGGGTCGGACACGAGCTTGCCGCCGATCTGCTTCGAGAGCAGCCCGTACCAGCTCACGTAGGCGGGCATCAGCCAAAAGTAGACGATCGGGTGTCCGGTCCACCAGAACAGGGTGCGGGCCACGATCGGGTCGACCGTATCGGTCAGCCCCAGCGCCCACGGGTTGAGCTGGACGACGAGCTCGATCAGCGCGCCGCCCCCGGCCAGCGCCCACATCAGCATGGTCGTCAGGCTCATGTAGGTGACGAGCGGCGTGACCTCGCCGGGCCGGCGCGCCTTCCAGCGGGCACGTAGGTCTAGGAGGATCGGCAGCGGCATCAGGCTGCCGAGGACGACCAGCGTCATGCCGAGGTAGAACCACGCGCTGCCCTTGAGCGGCGGATAGAACGTCCACAGCACGCTCGACGAGTTGTCGAACATGGCGAGCAGCAGCATCAGCGTGCCGAGCGCCATCGTCGCGAAGCAGCCGCGCCACAGCGCCATGCTCGGCGCGAGCCCGAGTTCGCGCGCCGGCAGATAGACCAGCAGGCCGCAGGTCACGAAGAACGTGAAGATGTAGGCGTTGAGCACGCCGTGGATGGTCAGGCCCTGGTAGTAGGACTTCAGGATCGGCGTGAGGGCCGGGTAGGCGTTGATGCCGCCGTAGTTGAGCGCCTGGAGCGGGCCGATCATCGCCCCGATCATCAGGGCCGAGAAGCCCCAGACCAGGAAGGCCAGCATCGTGCGCCGCTGCGGCGCCAAGACGTCAGCGGGTGCGGCGACGGAAGCCGGCAGCGTGCCGGGGATCGCGGTGGCGGTCATGCCGGATCTCCCGTGACGACGATGCGCCCGAGCATGCCCTGATGCTCCAGCCCGCAATACTCGTTGCAGACGATGTTGAAGGTGCCGGGCCGGTTGAAGGTGTAGGTGACGCTGCCGGTGATGCCCGGCACCGCCGTGACGTTGACGGTGGTACCCTGGATGGCGAACCCGTGCAGCACGTCGGCGCTGGTCACGCGGAAGGTGACGGTCGCGCCCTTGGGGATGCGCAGCGGGCTCGGGCTCCAGCGCCAGAGGTGGGCGACCACGGTGACGGTGTAGGCGTTCGGACCGGTCTTCACGATGCTGCCCTCGGGGGTATCGAGCGCGGCCGGATCGCGGCGGAAGCCGTCGGTACGCACGACGATTCCGTAGGCGTAGACGACGAGGAACATCGTGCCGGCGAGCAGCAGGGTCAGCATCGTGACGGCCAGGAAAACCCAAGCGCGCTCGTGGCGCTCCGCGGCTTTGTGAAAAGCGTCCTCGAAGGCGGACGACGCGCCGGTCTCGCTCATCGCGGGTTCTCAGCTCCGGGTATGGAAGACCAGCGCCGCCAGGCACCAGACGACGACGATCGAGGCGACCAGGAAGGCCGCCACAACCCAGGTGCCGACCGGCCGCACGGGTTCGGTCGGGGCGGACTCCTCCGCGGGCGACGGAGGAATACCCTCTCCGCTCATCACTTGTGCTCCGCCTTGGAGGCCGGGACGGTGCCAGCCGGGGGCGTCACCTTCGGATCGCCGAGCACGGCGCCGTCGACCGTGCGGCCGTACATGGAGTTCGGGTTGTCGTGGAACTTGGCACGCGTCTCGGCCACGTCGCCGGTGAAGCGCGGATCCTGCGGGCGGACCTGGCTGTCGATGTAGGTCGCCACGTCCCAGGATTGCTGCGGCGTCAACGTCCCGCCCATGCCCAGCGGCATGTTGGCGTGGATGAACTCGGCGGCGTTCTTGATCGAGCCCATGCCGGCGCCCCAGTTGAACGAGCGCGGACCCCAGAGCGGCGGGAACACAACCTTGCCGTCGGCCGACTGGCCGAGCCCGTCGGCTCCGTGGCAGGCGGCGCAGTTCTCGGCATAGACCTGCGCGCCGCGGGCGTAGTCCGGCGCCAGCGCGGGCTTAGGGAGCGCGGGGAAACCGCGGCCTTCGGGCTTCTCGCCGGTCGGCAGGCCTTTGGCGAGGAAGAAGGAGTAGCTTTCCAGGGCGACGAGCACCGGGTCGCCGAGCGGGGGCACTTTCCCGTTCATGCTGTAACGGAAGCAACCCTGCAGGCGCTCCTGGAACGAGTTCACATGACCGTTCTTGGACCGGTAGGCGGGATAGGAGACGTAGGCCGCCCACATCGGCGCCGAGCCGGCCAGCCGCCCGGCGTCGAGGTGGCAGTTCGAGCAGCGCAGGTCGTTGCCGACATAGGCGGCCGCGTGTTCCCCCGGCTCGCGGAAGATCTGCTCGCCCAGCCGGACTTCGTCGCCGAACTTGCCGGCGGGAATCGCGTCCTCGGCCGGCGGCGTGAAGGGCGCCGGCGTCTCCGTTGCCCCGGCCGCACGCGGGAACCACGCCGTCTCCGCGGCCAGCCCCGCCACGGCCAGGGCCGAGACGGCGCAGGCGGTCGCGGCCGCTTGCATGAACCTCATGGCTTCCCTCCCGCCGTGTTTTCGATCGTCTCGCCCGTTTTCAGGCCGGCTGCGTAGGCGGCCACCGCCTCGATGTCGGCCGGGGACAGGCGCGCGGCGATCGCCCGCATGTATGCGCCGCGCGGATCGCGGATGTCGCCAGCGCGCCAGCGATGGAGTTGCTCGGCGATGTAGGGGCCGGACTGGCCGGCCAGCCGCGGCGTGAAGCTGCCGACGCCGACGCCGTTCGGGCCGTGGCACTGGGTACAAGCGATCAGGCCTGTGCGCGCGTCCCCGCGCTGGAACAGGGCCATGCCGCGATCGAGCTTGGCGACCGGCTCCGGGATCGGATCGACCGGTGCGGGGATGGGCAGGGCCGCAAAATACTCAGCGACGGCCCGGCGCTCATCGGCCGAGAGCGAGGCGGCGTAGGGGGCCATGATCGCGTTGGCGCGTACCCCCGTGGCGAAGTGGCCGAGTTGGTCGGCGATGTAGGAGGCGTGGAGTCCGGCCAGCCGTGGGATGCCCACGTCCGCCTGTCCGGCGCCGTCGGCGCCGTGGCAGGCGGCGCAGGCCGGCCGTCCGGAAGAACCGGGCTGCATCGCGACGGTCGCGCCGGTAGCCGGATCGTCCCCCGCGAAGACTGGCGCAGGGGCGAGGAGCGCGAGCGTCAGGGCGAGGCCTGCGCGAGACATCCAGCCGCGAATGCCCACGAAGCCCCACCACGCAGACGTATTCGAGCAGCCTGTCATCACGTGTGTGTGAGCTTTCGCCGTGTTGCGGTCCATTCGTTTGATCCGAACGCTGCAACCCGCCGCCAGCGGTGGCGACGACCCATCGCGCGTCAGTTCGACTGGTTGCGATAAAGACAAGTCGCCCCGCGGTCCTCGTAGCCCCCCGGACACGCTTGAAGGCATGTCCCGGCCACCTGCTTCAGGCCCGGCGGGCACTCCCCCTGAGGGCCCGTAGGACCGTGGGTTTCCGTCCGGCGATCCAGGTCGGCTCTGGCGTGGATCGACCGGCAGGCCGCCCCCACCGTCCGATAACCCGGGGAGCAGGCCGGTGCCGCCATCGTCGGTGCCGGGACAGCGAGCGCCGAGGTCGCGAGCGACAACCATAAGGTCCGTCGCACACGGTGGAACGAGCACGGTGTGCCGATCATAAGCTGTCGGTCCTGTCTGAACGTGATCGCCGCGTGACACCGGTAGTGTCTGGGCTGGCCGTACACCTGTGGTTGACCGCACGGCCGCCGATCCGCCGGGTCGGCTCGGGCGCGGCGTGCCGCTCACGGCGACGCCTCCCCTGTGCCCGACCCGGCCCGCAGCGTCGCGAGTCGCGCCCGAGCGGCGTCGGCCCGCGTCAGAACCCCGCGGGCTTCCTCCAGCATCACCGTGCCGTGCGGCGTCAGGCGCAGGCCGCGCCCGGCTCGGTCGAACAGCGACAGCCCGTACTCGGTCTCCAACGCGGCGATCGAGGCGCTGACGGCGGAGGGTGCCGCGTGCAGCGCCGCCGCGGCCTGCGTCAGGTGCTCCCGCTCGGCCACCGCCACGAAGACGCGAAGCTGGTGCAGGGTCATGATCCTGCCTCCCATCGCCGCCTCCTCAACCGCCGAGGTACGGCTTGAAGCCGTACCGCTCGAAAATCTGCAGGGCGTCGGGAGACCGGATGAAGGCGAGCCACGCCTTGGCCGCTTCGGGATGGGCCGCTCCCTTCACCTCGGCGCCGGCGTAGACGGCCGTGGCGTTGTCCGCGTCCGGGATGTCGACGTGGCCGATGGGATTGCCGACCTGCTGCTGGAACAGCGCCTCGGACTGCCACGTCACGCCGGCCTGTGCCCGGCCCTGCATCAGGAACAGCGGCGTCTGGCGATGGTGGATATGCGTGAGGATCGTCGAGCCGTCCTTGACCTTGGTGTCGTAGACCGCTGTCTCCAGATCCTTCCCGCCCGCCTTGGCCAGCGACATCTTGATCTGCCGCGCGATGCCCTCGAACTCGGGGTTGGGCATCGCGAGCCGGATGCCCGGTTTGCCGAGATCAGACAGACCCTTCACGCCCGCCGGGTTGTCCTTGGGCACCATGATGGTCAGCGTGTTGGTCACGTAGGGCACCGCCGGCCCGACGAGCTTACCCTCGTGGATCAGCGCCTCGACCTTCTTGAGCCCGGCGAAATAGGCGTCGGGCTTGACCGTGAAGGTCATGTTGCCGACCGTGACGGTACCGCCCGCCTCGATCTGCTTGACGAGCAGGCCCGGCGGGATCGTCTCCCAGAAGATCCGACCCTTGTACTCCGGGTGGCTCGCCTCGAACGCCTTCACCAGCGGCGCCATCGCGAAGAAGTAGTTGCCGCCCACGAACAGCACGAGCTTCGGATCGTCCAGGCTGCCGTGGAAGTCGGCGAGCACGTCGACCTCGGGCACGGTGAACGGCAGACCGCGGGGCGTGGCGTCGTTGTTGTCGCCGTGCTGCCAAGGTGGGAACGGGCCGGGTGGGCCCTTCGCGTCCTCGGCCCGCGCGGCGGAGGACAGCGCGAGGGCGACGGCGCAGCCGGCGAGCATCGCTTTGTGGAAATGGTGCATCGAGCCCTCCTCACTTCGCGTAGTGAAAACCGGCCTGCTGCAGCTCGGGCAGCGTGCCGACGGCGCCGGGCGTGAGGATCACGCCGGGGATGAGATGGTTGGTCAGCTCGGCCGCGAGCGCCTCGTGGCTGAGCTTGTCCGGGTTGACGCCCTTGGCGATCAGGCCGCCGGCCTCCTCCCAGATCGCGTTGTGACAGGAGGTGAACACCACGCCGCGCCGCATCAGAACCGGGATCGCGTTGTCCTCGGGCGAGAACACGCCGGCCGGATCCTCGAAGTTCTTCGGGTCGGCCGAGGCCGCCTTGCCCTCGACGATCAGGGTGTTCGACTTGAACTTCGGCCCGGCGAGGTCGGCGAGCTTGTATTTGTCCCAGGTCTCCTGGTCGTAGAGCGCGAGGTGGGCCGTGCCGTGGGTCGCCGAGACCGCGAGGAAGTCCGGGTGGCGGAACGACCAGACCTGCGCGTTCAGCGCGTTGCGCATCAGGTTGAGCCAGGGGCTGGCGATGTCGGTGTTGTCCCAGACCTGCTTCGGTTTGGGTCTGTAGGCCATCACCTCCGTGAGCGCCTCGTGGTCCCACTCCTCGGTCTTGGTGAGAATCATCGGCACGGTCTTGAAGTCGCGCCGCCGCGGCGCCTTGGCGAGGCGCTCCATCAAGGCGCGCAGGTCGCCCGCCCCGGCCTCGACCAGGGGGGGCTTGTCGGGGCTCGCGGCCCGGGCCGCCGCCGGCGTGAGGGCCGTGCCGCCCGCCGCTCCCGCGGCGAGGCCGAGGCCGAGAATCTGCAGCGCTCCGCGCCGTCCGGTCTTGAACGTCATGTTGTATCCTCCTGCTGGATCGGGATCGGGGCGTCGGCGGTCAGCCGACGATGGCGAGGCCGGCGATGGCGATGGCCGCGATGGACAGGGCGAGGCTCCACAGGAAGACCCAGCGCATGTGCCCGCTGGTCTCGCCCTCGCGGGCCTGCTCGGCGGTCTCGATGATGGCCGGCTCGGTCATGGCCCCCTCCTCCGGATCGGCGGTCCCGGCTCCTTCGATCGACCGCCTTGGGTTCAAGATGGACTTCCCTTGCCGTTCTGAAAAACGGTTTGTTCAGCACGTTTCGTTCTGTATTTTCGATAACTCGGGTCAGGCGATGCCGAGGATGCGGATCAGGCCGAGGCTGACCGCGGTCAGCGCGACGAGCGAGGCGACCACCGCCAGCGTCACCCGGGCGCCGGCACCCGCGACGCTGCGCACATCGACGCCCAACCCGAGCGCCGCCATCGAGACGATGGTGAGCACGTCGGCGGTCGCGGCGATCGGATGGAGCGCCGCCTGCGGGATCAGCCCGGCCGAACGGAGGGCGGGACCATTCACCCAAATTCCTGCTAGTCCCTTTTACGAGGGCTGACAGTGAATATCTCAATCAAGCATTCGATCATTTATCACTCGGCATGCGCTCGTCTCAGGAGCCGATAATTGGTTTGATGATCTTTTCCAAATCAGCAAACGAAAGAGCACCCGGCAGTGGGGCGCCGTTGATGAAAAAAAATGGCGTCGAGTCGACTTTGAAAGTTTTGTAAGCTCGGTCTTTCGCGGTGTTGATTGCCTCGTAAAGGCTCTGATCTTTCAGTGTCGCTTCGAACTTCGCTTGTGAAAAGCCGGCTTGGCGCATCATAACCAGATCGGAAGAGCGTCGTGTAGGGAAAG
>NZ_AKFK01000104.1:0-47198 GCF_000272495.1 Methylobacterium sp. GXF4
CCCCCCTCTGCGGGGGAGGGTGGCCCGCGAAGCGGGTCGGGAGAGGGGAGCGACGCGTCCGGAAAAGTCGCGACGATCGCCTCATCCCGTACCGTCGCACTGCCCCTCTTGCGACCCTCGCTGACGCGCGGGCCACCCTCCCCCGCAGAGGGGGGAGGGGATGGCGGTGCAGGTGTCACGCCGAGGCGCGCAGCGTTCCGCGCGCGTCCTGATCGTGCGCGTCGGCGGCGATCCAGCCGGACATCATGACCATCGGCATGCCGGGGCCGGGATGGGCGGCGCCGCCGGCGAGGTAGAGGCCGCGCACCTGACGCGAGCGGTTGCCGGGCTTGAACGCGCCCATCACCCGGCCGTGCGAGGCCAAGCCGTAGATCGCGCCGTTGAGCACCCGATAGCGCTCGTGGATGTCCTGCGGGGTCAGATGGCGCTCGACGACGATGCGCTCCTCTAGGTCGGGCATGCCGGCGGTGCGCTTGAGCTTGTCCAGGATGGTCCGGCGGTAGTTCTGGAACAGGGGGCCGTCCGGGCGCCAGTCATGGTGCGGGCGCAGATACGGCGTGTGCACCAGGACGTAGAGCGCCTCGCCGCCCTCGGGGGCCACGCTCGGGTCGGTGGAGGAGGGGGCTGCCAGATAGGCGGTCGGGTCCGGGGCCGGCTCGCCCTTGTTGTAGATGTAGTCGAACTCCTCCTCGGGATCCCGGGAGAAGACGAAGTCGTGGTGGTTCAGGTGCTCGTAGCGCTTGTTCAGGCCGAGATAGAGCACCACGCCGGAGCAGGCCGGCTCGGGGTTCTTCTTCTCGTAGGCCTTGCCGGCGGCGCCGCCGACGAGCTCGCGATAGGTGCGGACCGAATCCATGTTGGAGATCACGGCGTCGAAGGGCGTCACGCCCTCGGCGGTGCGCACGCCCCGGACCGCACCGTTGGCGGTCTCGATCCCGGTCACCTCGGTGTCGGTCTTGCAGGTGGCGCCGAGTTCCTGGGCGAGCTTCGCCAGGCCCTCGGCCACCGCGCGGGTGCCGCCCATCGGGTACCAGACGCCGTCGGCCGTCTGCATGTGGGCGATGGCGCAGAGCACGGCCGGCGCGCCGTAGGGCGAGGAGCCGACATATTGCACGAAGTGGTCGAGCATCTGCGCGAGGCGCGCATCCTTGACCTTTCCGCGGATGGTCGAGGCCACCGAGGCGTGCATGCGCAGGGACAGTACGTCGCGCAGGGTGCCCGGGTTCATGTTCGCCCGGATGTTGATCGTGTCGAACAGGTCCTCGACCGGCTTCCAGAAAAAGAACTTTTCCGAGACGCCGTGCAGGTGCTCGGAGATCGAGAGAAATTTCTTGTAGCCGTCGCCGCTGCCGGGGGCGAAGCGATCCATGTCGCCGGCCATCCGCTCGATGTCCTGCATCAGGTCGATGTGGGAGCCGTCGTCGAAGAAGCAGCGCCATTGCGGGTCGAGACGGCGCAGGTCCATGTAGTCGTGGACCGAGCGGCCGGCCTCGGAGAAGATCCGCTCCAGCACCCGCGGCACCGTCAGGATGGTCGGGCCCATGTCGAAGCGGAAGCCGCCCTCGTGCAGCACCGCCGCCTTGCCGCCGAGCCAGCCGTTCTTGTCGTAGACCGTGACGCGGTGGCCGCGCGCCGCGGCCACGCACGCGGCCGCGAGTCCGCCGAGCCCGCTGCCGATCACGGCGACCGTCGAATCCTGGCTCATCCTGATAGGTCGCTCCCCGGGCCCGTCACAGCGTTGCCCGCATCTCGAAGCTAGACGCGAGGCCCCGCGGGTCAACGCGCCACCCGGTCGCGGCACCGGCCGTTCAGGCCCTGTCTGTGGACAGTTGCGCCAGGAAGTTACCGATCTCCCGGCGGCGCAGGGGCGCCTCGAGCACTTCCGGGCCGAGGCCGTGGCGCCAGGCGAGGCGGCGCGCCGCCTCGGGATCGTCGCCCTGGAGGCTTGCGATCTCGTCGGCATAGGCCGCCACCGCGTTCGGATCCGTTGCGAGGCCGGCCTCGACGATCGCCGTATCGCAGAGGCGCAGCATCGCGCCGACCTCCTCGAGGTCGAGTTCCGGGTGGTACTGCGTGCCCCAGAACCAGCCGGCCCCGTGCCGGATCTCGATGGCCTGGACGCCCAGCACCCGGTTGCCCGCCAGGACCCGCGCCCCCGGCGGCGGCTCCAGCACCGCGTCCGAATGGATCGCCGGCGCGTCCCAGACCGCTGGGCGGCCGGCCAGCAGCGGATGGGTCCGGCCTTCCTGGGTCGGGGTGATCGCCCGGGCGAAGCCGTATTCCGGCCCCCGCGGGTTCTCGGCCGCGTGCCCGCCGGCCACGGTGGCGGCGACCTGAACACCCCAGCAGGACCCGAACACCGCGAGCCCCGCCTCCAGGGCACTCCGCATCAGGTCGAGCTGGCGGGTCACCGCCGGCGTCGCCTCGGAGACCTTCAGGGTCGATCCGGTGAAGATCAGCCCGTCGAAATCCGACAGGTCCTGCGGCAGGGCCGCGTCGGCATCGGCCGGGTTGAGGAAGCGGCAGGCGGTCTCGGCGGCGAGGTCGTGGACCACGACGGCGTAGGATTCGGCCGAGGTCCGGCCCGTCGCTGCGACATGCCGGTCGCGGGCCGCCCGATCGTTGCCGTCGGCGATGAGCAGGCGGAGCATAGGGGTCTCACAATGCAGGAGCGCGGACCCTGCCCGATCGGCCGGGCCGTGTCCGGGTACGGCTGGTCGCAGGCGCGGCGCGGATCGTCGCGGCGTCGGCCGATCAGGCGGTCCGCCGGGCCACCAGGCCGAGCGCCAGGCCGAGCCCGCTCAAGGTCAGCACGCCCATCACCGCGAAGGCCGGCGCGGCGGACCCGAAGCCCTCGCCCAGGGCGTTCTGATAGGCCTCGATCGCCCAGGCGTTGGGCGTGAGCCAGCCGGCCTGCTGCAGCCAGGGTGGCATCAGGAAGCGCGGCACCATCGAGCCGCCGACCGCGGAGAGCAGCAGCACCCCGAAGGTCGAGGCGAGGTGGGCCTGCTGGCGGGATGCGGCCAGCGCGCAGGCGGCGAGCGCGAGGCCCGCGGCCATGGCTGAGACCAGCAGGCAGGCGGCGAGGAAGGCCGGCCAGTGCGGCCCGATTTCGACGCCGTAGAGCAGCGCGGCGGCCAGGAAGATGAGCCCGGCCTGGACCATGCCCTGGAGAGTCAGAAAGCCGAACTTGCCGAGCACCACCACCGGCAGGCCGCCGGGGCCGGCCATCAGGCGCTCGGCGATGCCGGTCTCCCGCTCCTCGACCAGCGAGAGCGCCCCCTGCATGGCGGCAAACAGCAGGAAGACCGCGGTGATCGCGCCGGCGTAGTAGCTCACCCGGGCGTTGGCGGTGCCGGCGGCGGTGCTCTGGCGCTCGACCAGCGCGGCGAAGCTGAACGGCTCCTTCTTGGCCCGCTGCTCGGCAAACGCCTCGTCGAGGAAGCGCCGCTCGTCCGGACCGATCTTGCCGGTGCGCTCGACATCCGCGACGATGCGCGAGAGCACCACGTCGGGCAGAGCCTCGTTCAGCACGCGCTGGAGCTGGCCGAGGGCGATCGGCGTGGCGAGCGCCTTGGCGGGGTTCTCGACCAGCACCACCGGCTGGTCGACCGGTCCGGGCGGGGCGTCCGCCGGGGCGGCGATCAGGTCGCCCCGGAGCACCAGCGCCACGTCGACCGCGCCGGCGCGGACCGCCTGGGTCACATCCGCCAGGTCGGTCGCCGGCAGGCGGGTGACCCGCAGGGACGGGTCGGCCACCAGGGCGTCGGCGAGGCGCTGGGTGGCCGCCGTCCGGGCGAAGTCGGCGAGCCCGAGATGGATGCGGATCCGGTCGCCGGTCGCCCCGGAGAAGATCGCCGCGAAGATGACGAAGATCACGGTGGGCAGCACGAAGGCCATCACCAGGGCGGCGCGGTCGCGCAGGAGGCTCAGAGCCATCACCCGGAACGCGGCGCCGATCATCCGGCGGCCCCAGCCCGGCGCGGCTCGGAAGCTCCGCGATCCGCGACCTCCCTGGGCCGGATCGCGTCGAGATACAGGGCCTCGAGCCGCGGAGCGCGGACCCGCACCTCGGCCACCGGCACGCCCTGGGCCCGCAGCGCCCCGAGCAAGGCCGCACCGTCGAGGCCGGAGCGCTCGACCGAGCGCCAGACCAGGCCGTCCGGCTCGGCCGGCACGAAGCCGCCGCGGCGCAGCACCGCCTCCGCGGCCGCGTCCGCCGGCAGGGCGAGGCTCAGCTCCCGCTCCGGCGCGCCGACCCGCAGCTGCGCGAGCAGGTCGGCGAGGCGCCCTTCGCGCACGATCCGGCCCTGCGCCAGGAACGCGACCCGCGAGGCGAGGCGCTCGGCCTCGGCGAAATCATGGGTGGCGATCAGGATCGCGGTGCCCGCGGCCTTGAGCCGGTCCAGAACCGCGTGGATCGCCGCCCGGGCGGCGAGGTCGACGCCGCTGGTCGGCTCGTCGAGCAGGACGAGGCGCGGCCGGTTCATCAGGCTCGCCGCGATGTTGACCCGGCGCCGGTAGCCGCCGGACAGGTCCCCCACCGGGCGCTGCGCCACGTCGGCGATGTCGGCCATCTCCAGGGCGGCCGCGACGGCCGCGCGCCGGTCGCGCCGGGGCACGCCCGCGAGCTGGCCGAAGACGCCGAGATTCTCGGCGACCGTGAGGCGGGGGTAGAGGGCGATCTCCTGGGGGACCCAGCCAATGCTCCGGCGGGCGCGGCCCTCTCGGAACGGGTCGGCGCCGGCCACCCGCACGGTCCCGGCGCTGGGGGCGAGGCGGCCCGCCACCAGGCGCATCAGCGAAGACTTGCCGGCCCCGTTCGGGCCGAGTAGCGCCAGGGTCTCGGCCGCGTCGAGGTCGAGATCGACCTGCTCCAGCACCCGCCGCCCGCGCAGGTCCAGGCCGACACCCGCGATCCTGACGAGGGGATCCTCCACCCCGTCACCGCCGCGGCAGGGCGCGGGCGAGCCGCACCCGCACGGCGGCGCCGGGCTCCTGCAGCGCGAAGGCCGCGTCGGAGAAGTCCGGCCGGCCCCTTCGCGCGACGGCGCCGGAGAAGCCGTAGGGTTCGAGCGGCAGGCCGAGCCCGGTGCGGTCGAGGCGGCCGTTGCCGTTGGCATCCTGGAAGGCCGCCACCGCATAGGCGCCCGGTGCCACGTCTTGGAAGGTGAAGGACGCCCGGCCCCCGGAGGCCGGCGCCTCGTCGCCGCGGGTGCAGAACGGTTCGGACAGGCCGCCCTGGCACAGGGCCACCCGGACCGGGCCGCCGCCGGGCTCGATCCCGTCGACCTCCACCTTCAGGGTCGCGGCCATCGCGCCCGAGCCGGACAGCAGGGCGAAAACGCCAAGGCCGGCGATCAGCGCCAGCCGGCCCGGCGCGCCGATCACGAGGCCTCGCCGGAGGTCGCCAGCGGCGCGGTGTCGGGGATACCGGCCTGGGACGCGGCGCGGGCGCCGGCCAGTTCCTCGATCAGCAGCCGGGCGGAGATGCGGGCGCCCTCGTAGATCACCGGCAGGCCGGAGCCCGGATGGGTTCCGCCGCCGACGATGTAGAGCCCCGGCCCGAAGCGGTTGTGCGGCCGGAAATACAGCATCTGCATCAGGTCGTGGGCGAGGTTGAAGGTAGCGCCCTCGTGGACCGCGAAATCCTCTTCCCATTGGGTTGGGTCGATGATCCGCTCGTAGCGGATGCGGGATTCGATGTCCTCGAGGCCCAGCCGCTTCAGCCGCTCCAGGATCAGGGCGCGGTAGCTCTCGCGGGTCGCCGCCCAGTCGATCCCGGCCTTGAGGTTCGGCACCGGCACCAGGACGTAGAGGGCGGTGTGCCCGGCCGGCGCCATGCCACCGTCGGTATAGCCGGCATGCTGGACGTAGAGGGAGGGCTGCATCGGCAGCGTCCCCTCGGTGATCTCCCGGATGTTGCGCTCGTAGCCGTCGGCCAGGAGGATCGTGTGGTGCCCCAGGGTGTCGGGCACTTTCCCCTCGATGCCGAGATACAGCATGAAGGTGGAGCAGGAGAGCCGGGCCTTGTGGATCTTGGCGTCGCGCCAGCGCGGGCGGTTCCGCTCCGGCACCAGGGCGCGCACGACCTTGGCGAAGTCGCCGTTGATCAGCACCGCGTCGGCGTTGAAGGTCTCACCGTCCACCACGACGCCGCTGGCGCGCTTGCCGTCGAACACGACACGCTCGACATTCGCGTTCAGCCGGATGTCGACGCCCATACGGCCAGCCAGGCCCGCCATCGCCTCGGAGACCGCGCCGCAGCCGCCGACCGGGTGATAGACCCCGTGCTCGTATTCGAGGAACGACAGGATCGTGAACAGGCTCGGGCACCGGAACGGCGACATGCCGAGGTATTTGGTCTGGAACGAGAAGGCGAGGCGCACCCGCGGATCGGCGAAGTAGCGCTTCAGGTCGCGGTCGACGCTGCGGCCGGGATGCAGATGGGGCAGGGCGGCCAGCATCGCCGGGCTCGCCATGCTGCGCAGGGTGTGGAAGGCCTGCTGCAGGATCGGCTTGAAGTAGTCGAGCTTCGTCCGGTTCTCGGTGAAGAAGGTCTTGACGTTCTTGGCGTCGTCGGGCGCCAGGCGGGCGATCTCCTCCTCCATCCGGGCGATGTCGCCGGTGGCGCGGATCGTGCCGGTGATCCCGTCCTCGCCCTCGAACACCAGGTGGTATTGCGGGTCGAGCCGCTCGAGCTTGACGTGGTCCTCGAGCCGCTCGCCGCAGCTCGTGAAGATGTCCGCGAGGATCTGCGGGTAGAGGAAGAAGGTCGGGCCGATATCGAACTTGTAGCCGCCCGGCGCGGTCACGGTCTTGGTGCGGCCGCCGACTTGCGCGTCCTTCTCGAACAACGTCACGTGGATCCCGGCGCGCGCCAGGAGCAGGGCCGAGGCCAGGCCGCCGGGACCGGCGCCGACCACGGCCACCCGGCGTCCGGTCAGCGCTCGCAAACCATCCCCAGACTGAAGCAACGCCGCCGACTCCCCTCGCAACCCCCGAACCCTACCGGCCAAGCTAGGCTCGCAACGCCCCAGGGCAATTGCAGCCCTTTGTCGCGCGTTCGGCAGCGGACGAAAAGGGATGACCTTAACCGACGGTTGCGAGCCGTCCCTGGCCGCGGGCGATCGCCTGCAGGGCGATCCCCGCCGCGGTGGCGACGTTGAGCGAGTCGAAGCCCGGCGCCATCGGGATCCGCACCGGGCGGGCCTGGCCGAGCGTGGCCGCGTCGAGCCCCGGCCCCTCGGTCCCGAGGATGAGCAGCACCCGCTTGGGTGTGGCGAGAGCGTCGAGCGATTCGGCCGCCCCGGGGCTCAGCGCCAGAGCTTCGAGGTCGAGCGTCCGGGCCAGCGTCAGCCAGTCCTGCCCGGGGGCGAGCCGGGCGAAGGGCTGGATCAGCGCGGCGCCGGCCGAGACCCGGATGCTCTTGCGGTAGAGCGGATCGCAGCTGGTGGCGTCGAGGAGCACCGCATCGGCCCCGAAAGCCGCCGCGTTGCGGAAGGCGGCGCCGACATTGTCGTGGTTGGTCAGGCCCGCGAGGCCGAGCACCAGGGCGGGCGCCGGGGCGGGCGGCACGAGGGCGGCGGGGTCGGGCTCCGGCCCGCGCCGGCCCACCGCCAGGACGCCGCGATGGATCGGGAAGCCGGTGACGGCGCTCATCACCGCCTTGTCGGCCAGATAGACTGGCGGCTTGTCCCGGCAGGCGGCCACGTCCGGGGCGAGGCCCGGCCAGCGCTCCGGGGCGAGCAGGATCGATTCCGCCCGGAACCGGGCCCGCGGGCCGAGCAGCAGCCGCAGGGTGACCTCACCCTCGGCGATGAAGCGCCGGGTGCGGCCGACGAGGTCGCGCTCGCGCATCCGGGTATAGGGTTCGAGGCGCGGGTCGTCGGGATCCGCGATCGGTTCCGCGGCGACCGTCTCCTCGCCGTGGTCCATCTCAGCTCTGCTGGCGCTCGGTGCGGACCGCCAGCGGGTCGGCCTCGGCCTTGGTCGGCACCTTCACCAGCGCCTCGCCGTCGAGGACGGTCTCCCCGGCCACGGAGCAGCGGCAGGCGAGGCGGGCCCGGCGGCGCTCCGGCATCAGCTCGGCCACCGTGACGGTGACGTCGACGATGTCGCCGATCCGCACCGGCGCGCGGAAGTTGAGGGTCTGCGAGATATAGACCGCCCCCGGGCCCGGCAGGCGTGTGCCGAGCACCGCCGAGATCAGCCCGGCCGTGTACAGGCCGTGGGCGATGCGCGTGCCGAACGGCGTGCGCGCGGCGAAGTGCTCGGACAGGTGGATCGGGTTGCGGTCGCCGGTGATCTCGGCGAATCCGACCACGTCGGAGGAGGCGATCGTCTTCGAGAGGGTTTCCGACAACCCGACCTCGAGATCCTCGAAATAGAGCACGCGCAATTCGGGCAGCATGGCTCGGCAGACCTCCGGTTCCGGCCGGTCGCAGCTCTGGCGCGGCCGGCTCAACAAGACCGCGTCGCACGATCGCGCCGCCGAATCCACCCGGACAAAGGCGCAAGATCCTTGAACTTTCTTGAGGCGCGGACAGGGTTTTCTCAACAGCGGCTCGACAGGCGCGCCGCACTCGGCGATGACGCGCCCCGTGACCGCTGACCCAGCCGCCCGTCCCGAGCCGCCCGCCCTGCGCCCGGTCGTCGCCCGCGTGGCGGCGCTCAACCTCGGCTATTTCGGCATCGAGATCGCGGTGGCCCTCGCCATCGGCTCCGTGGCGCTGATCGCCGACAGCCTCGATTTCCTCGAAGACGCGGCGATCAACCTGCTGATCTTCGCCGGGCTGTCCTGGAGCGCGCGCAACCGGGCGCGGCTCGGCACCGCCATGGCGTTCATCCTGCTCGTGCCGGCCCTGGCCACGGCCTACGCCGCCTATGAGAAGTTTGCCGACTTCGTGCCCCCGGCGGCGCTGCCCCTGACGTTGACCGGCCTCGGGGCGCTGGCGGTGAACCTCACCTGCGCGCTGATGCTCGCCCGGCACCGGTCCGGCTCCGGGAGCCTGACCCGGGCGGCCTATCTCTCGGCCCGCAACGACGCCTACGCCAACCTGGCGATCATCGCGGCCGGCCTGGTCACCGCCCTCCATCCCAGCCCCTGGCCGGATCTCGTCGCGGCGGCCGGCATCGCGATCCTCAACGCCGATTCCGCCGCCGACATCTTCCGGGCCGCCGCGGCCGAGCGCCGGGCCGCACAATAGGCATGTCGATGCGCATCTTCCCGATCTCGGACCTGCATCTGGAGCGGCGGCGGCTCGACCTGATCGCCCTGCCCACGGCGCCGTTCGACGTCCTCGCCTGCCCGGGGGACCTCTACGAGGGGCATCCCGAGCGGGGGCTCGCGGCCCTGGTCCACCTGGCGCAGGGCAAGCCGATCGTACTGGTGCCGGGCAACCACGAGCGCTACGCCCCGACGGGCGACCCGCGCACTGCCCCGGAGCTGCTGGCGGCCCTTGAGGCAGAAGTCGCCCGGGTGAATCAACTGGGCGCCCGCATCCACCTGCTTCAGGGCGCGCAGGCCTGCGTGATCGACGGCGTGCGCTTCGTCGGCACGACCCTGTGGAGCGACTGGCGGCTGGCCGGGCGCTGGCTCGCCGCGGACACGCCGGATCGGCCGGAGGATCCGGTGGCCTATGCCGCCGCGCGCATGACCGACCCGGTCACGGGCTCGCGCGAATATCTCGGATCGATCCGCAAACCCGACGGCGCGGCGTGGCAGCCCGCGGACGCCATGGCGGCGCATGCGGCCGAGCGCGAGGCGCTGCACGAGGCGCTCCGCATGCGCCATGACGGCCCGACCGTGGTGGTCACCCATCACCCGGCGAGCCCCCTGGCGGCGGACCGCTACCGGGACGAGCCCGGCGTGCCGTGGTGGGTGCCGGCCTTCTACGCCAGCACCGCGCTGGACGACCTGCCCGATGCCGAGCGCCCGGATCTGTGGATCTCGGGCCATTTCCACGCCGGGCACGACCTCCGGGTCGGCCGCTGCCGGTGGGTGTCGAACCCCGTCGAGGGCAAGAGCTACCGGGCCGACTTCAGCCTGCCGGTCGGGGCGGGAGGCTAGCGGGCGGCCGGTTGGCGGTCAGCTGGCGGAGAATGCGCCCGAGCTGCTCGGCCGAGTACGGCTTGTGCAGCAGCTCGAAGCCCTCCGTCCCGTCCTGCGCCAGGACGTGGCTGTACCCGGAGGCGAGCAGCACCGGCAGGCCGGGCAGCCGTTCGCGCAGGCGTTTCGCCAGGGCGATGCCGCCCATGCCCG
Organism: Methylobacterium sp. GXF4; assembly: GCF_000272495.1. NCBI lineage: Bacteria > Pseudomonadati > Pseudomonadota > Alphaproteobacteria > Hyphomicrobiales > Methylobacteriaceae > Methylobacterium > Methylobacterium sp. GXF4. The sequence continues at coordinate 10,265 of NZ_AKFK01000104.1, forward strand.
GCATGACCACGTCCGAGAACACGACATCGAATCCGTTGCCGTTGGGCCCCAGCTTCTCGAGCGCGTCCTCGGCATTGACCGCCCAGGTCGTCCGGTAGCCCAGATCCTCGAGGATCTGCGTGGCGAACCGGCCGACCTCGAGGTTGTCCTCGACCACCAGCACGCTCTGGCCCGCCCCGATGGGGGAGTTGATCTCGGCGGGCGCCGCGCCGAGCGTCCGGTCATCCGACTCGACCGTGATCTCGGGCAGGTAGAGCGTGAACGTCGTGCCGTGGCCGAGCTGCGTCTCCACGTCCACGTCGCCGCCGGATTGCTTGGCGAAGCCGAACACCTGGCTGAGGCCCAGGCCGGTCCCCTTGCCCACCTCCTTGGTGGTGAAGAACGGCTCGAAGATCCGGCCGAGTTGATCGGGCCGGATCCCGGTGCCGGTATCGCTGAGCGACACGGCCGCGAAGGCGGTGTGCGTCCCGGCATGGCCGCGGATCTGCGGCAGCTTGCTCTCCCGGACGAGGCGCAGAGTGAGCGTGCCTTCCCCCGCCATGGCGTCGCGGGCATTCACGGCCATGTTGATCAGCGCCGTCTCGAACTGGCTCAGATCGGCCTTCACGAAACAGGGTTCGCCCGGGGTCTCGACCACCAGGCGGATGCGCGCGCCGGTGACGGTGTCGACCATCTCGGACACGCTGCGCAGGCGCTCGCCCACCTCGAACACCTCCGGCTTGAGCGCCTGCCGGCGCGCGAAGGCGAGGAGCTGGCCGGTGAGCTTGGCGGCCCGGTCGACCGTGTCCGACACGGCGTCGAGATAGCGGCGCTTGCGCTCCTCGGGCAGCTCGGGCCGGCGCAGGAAGTCCACGGACGAGCGGATGATCGTCAGCAGGTTGTTGAAGTCGTGCGCGACGCCGCCGGTGAGCTGGCCGACCGCCTCCATCTTCTGCGATTGGCGCAGCGCCTCCTGCGTGTTGGCGAGCTCGGCCTCCGCGCGCAGGCGCTCGGAGATGTCCTTGGCGTAGTGGAACGCGCCGATGATCGCGCCCTTCTCGTCGCGCAGGGGCGAATAGGACACCTCCCAGCAGGGCTTGGCGAGGTCGGGATCGCCGAATTCCTGGGTGACCGTGAAGCTCTCGCCGTCGAGCGCGCGGGCCATGAAGCCGCGCATGATCGGGGCCTGGTCCGGCGGGAACAAGTCGTAGAACACCTCGCCGATCTCCACCCGGTGGGCGAAGATGCGGTGGAATTCGTCGCTGTGCGCCCGGTTGAAAGCGATCAGGCGATACGCGGTGTCGAAGGCGCAGATCGGCGTGGCGCTCGATTCGAGGATGTCGCGTGACAGCCGCAGCTCGGCAGTCCGCGCCGCGACCTGCTTCTCCAGGCTTTCGTTGAGATCCTGCAGGGCTTGCGCCGCCGCCCGCTGGGCGCGCTCGGCGTGATAGCGCTCGGTCACGTCGCGGGAGATGCCGACCAGCTTGAGCAGGCCGCCCTCCTCGGGGAGGAACGGCGCGAAGCTCACCTCCCACCAGCGCGGCTCGCCCTTGCTGGTCGGGGCGAAGCCCTCGATCCGGGACGCCTCGCCGGCCTTCGCCCGCCGGACCGCGTCGCGCAGCTTGGCGCGCTCCTCCTCCGGCCAGAGCGCGGCGTATTCCTGCCCGAGGATATCCTGGACCGAATCGATCTGGTTCAGCTCCAGGCCGCGCGCGTTCATGAACTCGACGTGGCCTTCGGTGGAGAGCACCTTCACGCAATCCGGGCTCGCCGTCAGCACGCCTTTGACGAAGGCCTCGCTGCGCTGGAGCGCCTCGCCGGCCGCCAGGCGCCGGTGCGCGTCGAGATGGAAGCCGATGAGGTCGGCGAACATCCGGAACATGCCGACGATGTTCGGCCTATTCACCTGGGCCGGCTTGCGGTCGATGGCGCAGAGCGTGCCGAAGAAACTGCCGTCGGGCAGCGTGATCGGCACCGAGATGTAGCTCTCGAAGCCGTACAGCTTCGGGATCGCATGCTGCTGGAAGGCGGGATCCTCGGCGACATGGTCGATGATCACGGGCGCGGCGCTCCGCCGGATCTGGTCGCAGAAGGTGGTCGCGATCTGCAGCTCGTCGCCGGGCTTGAGGCCGAAGGCGATGTCGTCCCGGACGCTGCAGGCGATCCAGCGGTCCTCGGTCACCCGGGCGACGGCTGCGAAGCCCATGCCGGTGGTCTGGCAGATCACGTTAAGCATGGTCGGGACCGCCGCGATGCCGTCGACGGCGCTCAGGTCGGCCTGGATATCCTGCGGCAGGGACGGGCCGGGGGCGGGCGTGCTCATCGGATGGCTGCGACCCGGATTTGGGCGCGCGCCTTCGGCCCGCCGGCGCCCCGGCACAGGCAGGTGCCGTCCGGGACGCGGGGCGGCGCGGTGTTGCGGATCGGGGCGCTCGACATCGCTTGCCCGTCGCATGCGGTCCAGGGACTGTCAAAACACCGGGCCTGATCGGCGGAAGAATGCAGCTTCCAGTCGATAAGGGTCTTGGATTTCTACCCTCATACGCGCGACGTCCGCCGTTGACGCGACGAGATCTCCGAAGGACCTGAACCGGCCTTCGCGCGTCTTGACCTGGAGCCCAGGTCTTCGCGGCCGTTCTGTCCGCCATCAGTCGGAGATGCACCGCGCCGCAGGGCCGGTGCTACAAGGCCCGCTTCCGGCCCCCGCGCATCACCCGGTCCATTGTCCTCACGGGACCGCGGCCCCTCGTTTGAAAGACACGCATGGAAAGCGTCACCGTCGTCCTGGCCCTGTTGCTGTCGGTGCTCGTGAGCGGCGCCCTGGGCCGCCTGGTCCCGCTGCCGCTGCCCCTGATCCAGATCGTGATCGGCGTGGCCCTGGCGCTGGGGCCTCTTCCGAGCACGACCCTCGACCCCGAGATCTTCTTCCTCGTCTTCCTGCCGCCGCTGCTGTTCCTCGACGGCTGGCGCATCCCGAAGCGCGACCTGTTCCGCAACGGCCGGACGGTGCTGGCGCTGGCGCTGGGGCTCGTGGCGCTGACCGTGCTGGGCATCGGCATGCTGATCCACGCGATGATCCCGGGCATCCCGCTGGCGGTCGCCTTCGCGCTCGCGGCCGTCCTGTCCCCGACCGACCCGATCGCGGTCTCGTCGGTCGCCGCACAGGCTCCGGTGCCGCGGCGGCTGATGCACATCCTCGAAGGCGAGGCGCTGCTCAACGACGCCACCGGCTTGGTCTGCCTGCGCTTCGCCATCGCGGCGGCCCTCACCGGGACCTTCTCGCTGTCGGAGGCGGCGACCACCTTCGTCTGGCTGGCGCTCGGCGGCCTCGGCATCGGCGCGGCCACGACCTTCGTGCTCATGGGCGCGCAGGACCTCCTGCGGCGGCGGACCGGCGAGGATCCCGGCCTGCAGATCCTGTTCAGCCTGCTCACGCCGTTCGGGGCGTATCTCGCCGCCGAGCACGTCCACGCCTCGGGCATCCTGGCCGCGGTCGCGGCCGGCATCGCCATGACCTATGTCGAGATCCAGGGGCGCAGCCTCGGCACCACCCGGGTCCGCCGCACGGCCGTGTGGGACACGGTGGCGCTGGCGGCCAACGGGTCGATCTTCGTCCTGCTCGGCGAGCAGCTGCCCGAGGTCCTCGGCCACGCGGTCAAGCAGGCCGACGTGCAGGGCGCGGGCTGGCTGGTGGCCTGGGTTCTGGCCATCACGGCCGGCCTAATGGCGATCCGCTTCGCCTGGGTCTGGGTCTCGCTGCACTTCGTCCTGGTCAAGGCCCATCGCCGGGGCGAGCGGCGTGAGGGCCTGACCTGGCGGCTCGTGGCCGCCACCACGCTCGCGGGCGTGAAGGGCGCGATCACGCTGGCCGGCATCCTGACCCTGCCGCTCACCCTGAAGGATGGCACGCCGTTCCCGGCCCGGGATCTCGCGATCCTGCTGGCGATGGGGGTGATCATGACCTCGCTGCTGCTGGCCAGCACGGTCCTGCCGCCGCTGCTACGGGGCCTGCGCCTGCCCGCCGATTCGAGCCACGACGCCGAGGAGGATTCCGCCCGCGCCGCCGCGCGCCACGACGCCGTGACGGCCATCGAGGCCCTGCAGCATCGCCTGGTCGAGGAGCAGGAGGACGCCTCCATCGCGGTCGAGGCCAGCGCCCGGGCCATGGACCGTTACGAGGGCCTGGAGGCTCCGACCGGTGACGGCCGGGAAGGCGGCGGCCGCGCCCGGCAGCTGGCCATCGCTGAGAAGCGTCTGCGGCTCGCCGGGATCGAGGCCGAGCGCCAGGCGCTCTACCGCCTGCGCCGGTCGCGGGCGATCGACGACGTGGTCCTGCGCCAGCTCGTCCGCGAGGTCGATCTGGTCGAGGCGCGGCTGCTGGCCTGGAATCCCGCCGGCCGGGCCCTGTCGACTCCGCGCAGCTGAACGGCGGCGCGCAGACTGGAGGGCGTCGGCCGGATTAGTCCCGGCCGGCGCGCTCGTGATGTCGAGGGCGTGTCGTTCCGCACAGCTTGGCCGTAGAACCTGGATGAGGTCGCTTCGACGGAGCGTCCTCCTCTGATCAGCTCCGAAGTCCGGGGCTCTGGATCGGGGTTCTCATGACCGGATTTGGCCTGGGATTACGCGGGATCGCGTCGGCTGCACTGGCCCTATACGCTGCGGGTCCCACAACCTCGGCCTATGCAGCGTCCGCAGCCCAGCCCGGCCAGACCATCGGCCTGCCGGTGGGCGCGCAGCTCCCCGTCGGGCTGTACTTCGTGAACCTGTCGAGCTTCGGTACGCGCAGCGCGCGGCCGGGCGACACCTCGACCAACGTCAACCTGCCGACCTTCGCCTGGTCCACGCCCTGGGACATCGCGGGCGGGCGCCTGCAATTCTTCGTCACCCAACCGGTCGTGGCCGCCACGCTCCAGGGCGCGCCCTATCAGAGCGGCATCGGCCAGCCGCTGCTCGCCGCCCAGCTCGCCTGGGATCTCGGCCACGATGTCGGCGTCAGCTACTTTTTCGGCGGCTACCTGCCGATCGAGACGCGCTTCCTGACCCAATCCGCCTCGCTGACCCACCGCTTCGCGGCGAGCTACACCGGCCAGGACTGGAACCTGACGGCGAACCTGCTCCACGGGATCTTTCTCGAGACGCGCTCGCCCTTCGGCGCCCTCTACCCGGACTACCTGAACCTCGACCTGACCGCGGCGAAGAAGTTCGGCAAGTGGCAGGTCGGCGCGGTCGCGTTCGGCTCGAGCGATCTTCCGACCGGCGTGTCCAGCTACCGGCCGCAGGGGCAGATCGCGGTGGGCGGCCTGGTCGGGTACAATTTCGGGCCGGTGAACCTGCAGGCCTACCTCACCCGCGACGTGGTCCAGCGCAACTACCGCGGCCGCGAGACCCGTGGCTGGCTGCGGGTGATCGTGCCGCTCTACCAGGACAAGGACGAGGTCGAGCCGAACCGCACCCTGGTGACCCGCCGCCAGGCCGAGTAGCCGCGGCGAGGCTCACATGCGGGCCGGCGGGGCCAGGGCCGCGCTGGCGGCGCGGAGGGACGGTCCGAGGTCCCGCGTCAGGCGGGCGCGGAGGCTGGCCTGTTTCGCGCGCACCATCCCGGGGATCAGGAACAGGTCGAGGACGACCCAGATGAATCCGATGAGGATGCAGTTGAGGAGGATCTGAAGGATCGCGGTGCCGGTGCGCCCGAGATAAAATCGGTGCGCGGAGAAAGCGCCGAGGAAGAACCACAGCACGTAGGCCAGGACGATGCTTGGCCCTTCGTTGGTCACGCGCTGCTCGATCAGGATCTTCTCTTGCGTCGTCGGTTCCATCTGTCCTGCACCCTCCGTCGAGACGGCTAAGCTTGAGACAGGGTGTTGCCGAAAGCAAGGTTGGGCCGGCGGTATGATCCGCCGGCCCGGCCGGCCTCAGGCGTGCACGAGCACGTTGCGGAACTGCCAGGGGTCGCTGGTGTCGATATCCTCCGGGAACAGGCCCGGGCGGTCGGTGAGCGGGGTCCAGTCGGTGTACACGCCGACGACCGGGCCGAGATACGGGGTCTGGACCTCCAGGCAGCGCCGGAAATCCATCTCGTCGGCCTCGACGATGCCGGCCTCCGGGTTCTCCAGGGCCCAGACCATGCCGGCGAGCACCGCCGAGGTCACCTGCAGGCCGGTGGCGTTCTGGTAGGGGGCGATCCGCCGGGTCTCCTCGATGGAGAGCTGCGAGCCGTACCAGTAGGCGTTCTTGGCGTGGCCGTAGACCAGCACGCCGAGCTCGTCGATGCCGTCGACGATCTCGTTCTCGTCGAGGATGTGGTGCTGCTCCTGCACCTTGGCGGCGTTGCCGAACATCTCGTGGAGCGAGAGCACGGCGTCGTTGGCCGGGTGGTAGGCGTAGTGGCAGGTTGGCCGGAACACCGCCTGATCGCCCTCGCGCACCGTGTAGTAGTCGGCGATCGAGATCGCCTCGTTGTGGGTCACCAGGAAGCCGAATTGCGGGCCGGCGGTGGGCACCCAGGTGCGCACGCGGGTGTCGGCGCCCGGCTGCAGCAGGTAGATCGCGCAGCGCGAGCCCTTCTCCTGCTCGCGGGCATTGGCGGGCTTCCAGGTCTCGTGGGTGCCCCAGCCGAGCTCGGCCGGCTGGTTGCCCTCCGAGACGAAGCCCTCGACCGACCAGGTGTTGACGAACACGCCCCGGGGCTTGGGGTTCTTGGCGCGCTGGGTGTCGCGCTCGGCGATGTGCACGCCCTTCACGCCCAGGGTCTTCATCAGGGCGGCCCACTCGGCGCGGGACTTGGGCTCGGGCGCGGTGACGCCGGTATCCTTGGCGATGTTCAGGAGCGCCTGCTTGACGAACCACGAGACCATGCCGGGATTGGCGCCGCAGCAGGAGACCGCCGTGGTGCCGCCCGGCTTCTGGGCGCGGGCGTCGAGGATGTCCTGGCGCAGGGCGTAGTTGGTGCGGTCGCCCTGGCCGCGGCTCTTGTCGAAGTAGAAGCCCGGCCAGGGCTCGGCCACGGTGTCGATGTAGAGGGCGCCGAGCTCGCGGCACAGCTCCATGATCGCCCGCGACGAGGTGTCGACCGAGAGGTTCACGCAGAAGCCTTGGCCGCCGCCCTCGGTGAGGAGCGGCGTGAGCACGGTGCGCAGGTTCTCCGGGGTCAGCGCCACCTTCTCGAAGCGCAGGCCGTGCTTCTCGGCGAGCGCCCGATGCGTGTCGACCGGATCGATCACGGTGAAGCGGGCGCGGTCGTATTCGAAGTGCCGCTCGATCAGGGGCAGCGTGCCCCGGCCGATCGAGCCGAAGCCGATCATCACGATGGGACCGCTGATGCGGCCATGGATCGGGTGACGGGTCGGCTGGTCGGTCATGCGATAGGTCCTTGTCTGGCGGACGCCTGAGGTCCGCTCTTGAGGCTCGCGGGCGGGTTATGGCGCGCGTGTGACAGTGGGGCGACAGAGCACGCGCCGCGCGGCCTGCGCCAGCGCGTTCGTCGATTCCCGTCGTCGAGAAGGCCGCTCAATGGCGGCTCCCCCGCCGGCGGTCAACTGCGCTGCAGCATGGACGGTTAAGGCGTCCTTGATAGCGCTCCGGCGGCAGCATGTTCGCAGCGCATGTGGCCCGCGCGCAGCGACGAGTGGCAGGCGACATCCGCATGGCTCATATTGCAATGCAGCAAAGGCCTTCCGACAAGATCAACAAGCCGATCGGGGCCGAGGAAACGTCCGGGATCCTGATCCTCGGAGTCGTCATGCTCGCTTTCATCGCCACCCGCATCCCCGGCCCGGTCGCCGAGACCGCCGACCGCGATCCCGGCATCCTCACCCTGGCCTTCACCCTGGCGCGCGCCGTGCGCAACGGGGCCGAGACCGCCTTCGCCCGCCGCTGCGCCCTCGCGCTGGCCGCCGGCGGACCGAGCCCGCTCTGAGACGTCACGGCAGCGCGGACCTGCGTCGCCGGGCGATTGCCTCACCCCGATTGGGACGTTAGGCGGCTTTGCCGTCAAATGGCCCCGGGGGATCGTGATTCCATGTCGACGTTACGAGCGGTCGTTCGCCTCAACCTGATCGCGACGCTGCTGCTTGCCGTTCCGTTCGCGTCGCCGCGTGCCCAGGATGCCGAGCCCGAAGCGCCGGCCGCCAGCGACGCGCCGGCCAAAGCCAAGCCCAAACCCAAACCCAAGCCGAAGCCGCCCGCGCCGAAGCCTGCGGCCAAGCCGGCCGCCGCCGCCGCGCCGGCCGCATCGCACGCGCCCTGGCCCACCGGCGCCAGCATGGTCACCGAGAGCTACGGCGACTGGACGATGACCTGCACCCGCCCGAACGACAAGGTGACCTGCATCGTCGCCCAGTCCCAGGGTGATTCGCAGACCGGGCGCCGCAAGTTCGGCGTGGAACTGCAGGCCCCGAATGACGGCCGCTCGGAAGGCTTCGTGCTGATGCCCTTCGGTCTCTCCATCGAGGCCGGCGTGACCTTCAAGCTCGACGAGCAGGTTCTCGGCAAGGGCGCCCCCTACACGATGTGCGTCTCCGACGGCTGCCTGGTGTCGATCGGCTTCCCGACCGTGGCGCTCGACGGCATGCGCAACGCCAAGAAGCTGTTCGTGACCGGCCAGAAGGCGAGCGGCAGCGAGCCGGCCACCATCACGGTGCCCCTCGAAGGCTTCCCGCAGGCCCTCGACCGGGCCGTCGCCCTCAGCGGCTGAGGCCGTCCGGGCCGCGATCCCGCCAATCCCCGGCTTACGGTTAAGCCAGCGTTAGCCGCGATGCCGCAGGATGCCTCCATGTGTGGCGCCGGGCGCCGTGGCCCGGGCGGGCCGCGCGCCGGGATCGGATCGGCGAGGCGATGGGCTCGGAGGGCAGGCGATCCCGGATCGGCCGATACGGCGGCGCCCTGCTGCGCGTGTCGCTGCCCGCGCTCGCCCTCCTGGGGGCGATCGATCCGGCGCTCGCCGCGCGGCTGATCGGCGCCAAGGGCAGCGAGGCCGGCACCGGCCCCGGCGGCTACGGGCGGATCGTGCTCACCTTCGACAAGCCGGTCACCGTCAAGGCGAAGCTCGCGGGCGGCATCCTGCTGCTCGGCTACGGCGAGCGGGTCGCGCCCGGTCCCGAGCATCTCGCCGAGGAGATGCCGGCCTTCGTGTCCATGGTGCGGCGCGATCCCGACGGGTCCGGCCTGCGGGTCGCCCTGCAGCGGCCGTTCCGGGCCAATGTCCAGCCCGCCGGCGAGCGCGTGTTCGTCGACCTGCTGCCGGAGGGATGGTCGGGACTGCCGCCGCCGCTGCCCCCCGAGGTGGTGGCCGAACTCGCCCGCCGGGCGCGGATCGCCGAGGAGGCGCTGAAGGCGCGCACGCTCCCGCCGGTGCGCAAGCCCCTGGCGCTGGAACTCGCCCGGCTGCCGACCCTGACGCGCCTGTCGCTGCGCCTGCCCGATGACGTGGTGGCGACCGTGGCCGCCGAGGGCCCGACCACCCGCCTGCGCGTGGCCGGCGCCTGGACGATCGATTCGAACGAGGCCCGCGGCCGCCCGCGGCCCGGCATCGCCAAGCTCGCCACCGAATCCGACGAGGGCTCGGCCAGCATCCTGGTGACGCCCGCCGAAGGCTTCACCCTCACCACGGAGCGCGAGGACGGGGCCTACACGATCGACGTCGTGCCCCGCACGCCGCCCCAGGGCGCCAAGTCCAAGGCCGCCGAGGTGCCCGGCCCGGTCGAGCCGGACGCCGCCAGGCCGGCCACGCCGGTCCCGGCCCCCGTCCGGACGGCCGAATCGCCGCCCGTCCCGGAGGCTGCGCCCGACGCACCGCCGAAGCGCCAGGCCGGCGCCGGCCTGGTCTTCCCGTTCCAGACCCTGCCGCCCGCCGCCCTGTTCGAGCGCGGCGGCATCGCCACCCTGGTGTTCGAGAGTGCCGAGCCCGTGACCGTGCCGGCGGGCCGCCAGGGCCTGACCCCGGTCGGATCGCCGACGCGGATCGGGCCGGTCACGGTCCTGCGCTTCGCGGTGCCGCCGGGCCGGCTGGTCGATCTCGCCGCCGTCACCACCGGGACCGGCTCGGCCTGGGAGCTGTCGGCCGGCGATACGCTGAGCCCGAGCGACACCCTCGACCCGGTCCGCAAGCCGGACCCGTCGGGCCGGATCACCGTCGCCCTGGCGCTGCCCCGGCCCGGATCGGTCACCTGGCTCGACCGCGACGGCGAGCGCATCGCGGTGGTCACCTCGGCGGCGCGGCGCGCCGTGGGCAATCCGAAGAGCCGCCGCTTCGTGGATTTCGAGATCCTGCCGAGCCGGCACGGCCTCGCGGTGCTGGCGGGCGCCGACGACCTCGCGGTCCGCCCCCAGCTCGACGCGGTGACGATCGGCCGGGAGGGCGGGCTCGCCGCCTCCACGGCGCCCCGCAGGGCCGACCCCGCCCTGGCCGAGGCCGGCACCCTCGCGGTGGCGCGCCAGCCCTGGGAGCAGGCGCGGGCCGGGAACGTGCGCGAGACCCTGCGGACGCTCGCCGACACCGCCGCGATGGTGCCGCCGGCCGAGCGCGGCCCGGCGCGCCTGGCGCTCGCCCGCGCCAACATCGCCAACGGCTTCGACCCCGAGGGCCTCGCGGTTCTCGAGGCGGCGGCCGCCGAGGATCCGCTGCTGGCCACCCAGCGCGACGTCGCGATCCTGCGCGGCCTGGCGCTCGCGCGCAGCGGCCGCAACGCCGAGGCCCTGAAGGCCCTGTCGGTGCCCCAGCTCGCCGCCGATCCGGAAGCGGCCCTGTGGCGCGCGATGGCGTCTGCCGGGCTGGGCGACTGGAAGTCGGCCGAGGCCGGCTTCCTCAAGGCGCTGCCGATCGCCGACAGCTACCCCCCGGACCTCGCCCAGCAGATCCGCGCCGGGGCCGCGGAGGCCGCGATCGAGAACGGCGATGCCGAGACCGCCGCGGCCCGGGCCGAGGACGCACCCGGCCTGCCGACCTGGATCCGCGACCGGCTGGCCCTAGTCCGCGCCCGGGTCTCGGAGGCGACCGGACAGGTCGATGCGGCGCTCGACGCCTATACCCGCCTGGAGCAGGTCGGCCAGCGGCCGGTGGCGGCCGAGGCGCAGCTGCGCGGCACGCTGCTCGCCCGCGCCTCCGGCAAGCTCGAGCCGGATGCGGCGCTCGACCGGCTGGAGCGGCTGGGCATGACCTGGCACGGCGGCCCGACCGAGACCGGCATCTCGGTCGGCCTGGCGCGGCTCTATCTCGGCGCCGGACGCTGGCGCGACGCCTTCACGGTCCTGCGCCGGGCCAACGCCTACGCGCCGAACGACCCGGCCACCCAGGCGCTCGCCCGCGAGGTGCGGACCGCCTTCGAGAACCTCTACCTGACCGACAAGGGCGACACGCTCTCCGGGGTCGACGCGGTGGCGCTGTATTTCGACTTCCGCGAACTGGCCCCGATCGGCCGGCGCGGCGACGAAGTGGTGCGCCGGCTGGCCGACCGGCTGGTCGGGCTGGACCTGCTGGATTCGGCCGCCGACCTGCTCCAGTACCAGATCGACAACCGGCTCACCGGCCCGGCCCGCTCCGCCGTGGCGGCCCGGCTCGCCACGATCCGGCTGATGGACGACAAGCCGATGCGGGCGCTACAGGTGCTCGACGCCACCAACCTGCCCGAGCTGCCCGGCGAGCTGACCCGCGCCCGCGCCCTGGTCCGCGCCCGCGCCCTGTCGGACCTCACCCGCACCGACCTCGCCCTGGAGACGATCGAGGGCGAGACCGGCTCGGATATCGAGCGCCTGCGGGCCGACATCTACTGGGGCGCCCGCCGCTGGCGCGAGGCCGGCGAGTCGCACGAGGCGCTGCTGGGCGATGCCTGGCGCGCCGGCCGGCCCCTGGACGAGCAGGCCCGGGCCGACGCCATCCGCGCCGCGATCGCCTACGACCTCGCCGGCGAGGCGATCGGGCTGGAGCGGCTGAAGGCCAAGTTCTCGGAGGCGATGGCCGAGAGCCCGGACGCCCGCAGCTTCGCACTGCTCACCGGCGCCAACCCGACGAAGACGCCGGAATTCCGCGCGATCGCGGCCCGCGCCACCAAGGCCGAGACCCTGTCGGCCTTCCTGGCCGAGTACCGCAAGCGCTACCCCGAGACCGCCTTGCCCGAGCGCGGCGCGGCGGCGGCGGCCGAGCGCCAGAGCAGCGTCGAGACCCCGGGCACGCCGCCGGGCTGAGCCGCGCCATGGCCCTGGTGATCGACCCCGACAGCTTCCTCGAGACCGGATCCGGCCGCCACTGGACGCCGGAGCGCAACGCCGAGGCGTGGCGCCTGGCCTATGCGGCGCTGGACCGGGCTCTGGCGGGCGGGGGCATCGCGCGGGTCGTGATCGTCTGCGGCTTGCAGGGCGCGGGCAAATCGACGTGGATCGCCAGGCAGGACGACGATGCCGGCCGCGTCTACGTCGATGCCGCCCTTCCCGGGGCGCGGCACCGGGCGCCGCTCATCGCCATCGCGCGCAACCACGGCGTTCCTGTCGAGGCCGTCTGGATCCGCGTGCCGCTCGACCTTGCCCTGGAGCGGAACCGGCAGCGGCCGCCGGACCGGATCGTCCCGGAGGCGAGCATCCGCTCGGTCGCGCGCCTGTTCGAGCCGCCTGCGATCGGCGAAGGGTTTTCGGACGTGCGCATCGTCGAGGCCTGATCCTAAGCCTCAATCGCTCCACCCGTCATTGCGAGCGTAGCGATGCAACCCAGCCCGGCGCGCGATCTCCGAAGGTGTCGCTTCCCCAGGTTGCTTCGCTGCGCGCGCCATGACGGTGAGGGTGACTTGGAGAAATCAGCCCTCACTGCGTCAGCCGCGCGACCTGCAGCGCCTTGTCGAACATCGCGGTGAGCGCGTTCGTGATGTCGTCCGGGCTGTTGGCCGTGTAGAAATACCCCGGCGAGGCGCAATTCTGCAGGGGCGTCGCCAGGGTCGGGCTGAAGGCATTCACCTTCTTGTTCTCTCCGGCGACGATCCCGCCGTAATCTTTGAAGCTGATGATGTTGTAGGGGATGTACAGGATCGAGATCGTCGCCCCGGCACTCTTCAGCGCCGTGCACAGCGACGGATCGATCTGCGAGGGCGTCGACGTATCGAAGTCGGCGCTGCCGTAGCCCGAGAACTTGGATGGGTTGCCCGGGTAGTAGTACTTGTTGTTCTTGTAGATATAATAGTGCTGGCCGTTCTGCATCCCGTCGGTGATCAGGAACACGAACGGCTTGCGGGCGCTGATGCTGGAGCCGTCGCCGAACCCGCCGGCATTGGTGATGGTGGTCTTCATCTGCGGCAGGACGACCTCGAAATGCGTGCCGCCGGAGCCGATGCCGGTGCTCGGGTCGTTGTTTGTGTAGAGCTGGGTCGTTCCGGTATCGAGCAGGCCGGTCAGGGCGAGGGGCCAGGACTGGGCGCATTGGGCGGCGGTGTTCAGGGTCGCGATCGAGCTGTTGATGTCGGCCAGCGTGCCAAGCTGGTTGATGAACGGGTACAGGCCGACGCGATACTGGCTGGTCACGGACGGATTGGCGGCCCGCTGGATTAGCGAGCAGACCGCGTTGTTGACGGCGTCCGAGCGCAACTGGATCTTGCCGGCGGCCAAGTTCCAGCCGTTGTTGCCCGGGTAATGGCAGGCGAACTGGCAGCCCTGCTTGTAGTCGTTACTCATGTCGTTGTTCTGGCTTGCGAGCTTGCTCATCCCGGTCGTCGTCGCCGGCAGGCCCATCGAGCCCGACACGTCCAGGAGCAGGTAGAAATCGAGATAGCTCGCGAGGTCGGCCGAAGCCTTGACCGTGTTGGAGAAGGTCGTGGTCGGGGTCCGGAAGATCTGGCCGAAATTGTTCTTCACCGTGGCGCTGTAGACGACCGTCGACCTGAGGGTCTGGCTGGTGCGCTCCAGTTGCGGCGTCTGAAGCTGCACCTGGGCGAACGGCACGGTGCCGGCATTGACCGTGAAGGCTTTCGAGGCCTGGGCGATACCGGCCGCGATGGCGTTGGCGGTGACGTTCGCCTGGCCCGGATTGGCGGCAATGTAGGCCTTGGCGGTGGCCACCGCGGCGACGGCGGCCGCGTCCGCGGCGGCGTCGAGCTTGGCCTTGTCAGTGATCGCCACGCCGTAATCGACCCCGTAGCCGATCAGGCCGACCATCGGCAGCAGGCTCAGGGCGAACAGGATCGTCACGTTGCCGGAGCACGCTTCGGCAATGGGTGCCGCCCGGGCGACGAGGCGGCGCGCGCGGTTCAGAAACCCGGGCATTTCACGGCGATCCCATCGTTGCCCGCCGGGTCGAAATTGACCAGCGTGGCGTAGCGCGGCTGCACGTACATCGAGCGGGCGATCCGCACTGCGGGGATGAACCGCGCGCCGAAAGTCGGCTTGAAGTTGAAGACCACGTCGACCGCGACGATCGAGCCGGGCCCGAACACCGAGCGCGGCAGCGTCGTGCGGCTCGGCGGGGCGGTATCGGCGGCCGGGAACTGGGGGACCGTGCAAGGCCGGTAATTCCCCCCGGTCGTTCCCGAACTCGTCCACACGACGGCACCCGTGTAGCAGGCGCTCAGGTCGCCGCCGGTGCAGTTCGACGCCGTCTGGGTGAACGCCACGGCGGCGTAGGTGATGGCGATGTCCTGCCACCATTGCAGGCCCTGCCGCGGCCCGTCCTTCATCAGGTACGGGAACAGGACGAGCGCGGAATCGAAGCTGAAATGCAGGTCGGTGGCGTTGACGGTCGCCACCGTCGAGCCCGCCGGCGGCATCGCCTGCGAGATCATCTGGCTGATCGACTGGGCGACCAGCCCGACCTTGCGGCTGGCATTGACGTAGGTGACGAGCTGGGTCCCGGCGAGCATCAGGATCAGCAGCACCGGCAGGATCAGGGCGAACTCGATCGCCGAGACCGCCCGCCTGTCCCGCAGGAAGCGCGCCGCCCGGAACCGGCAGGCTGCACGAGCCTGTCGATCCGCATCATCCCGGAAGCCGGGGCGCGCCTTACGGGACGATGCTCCGAGCATCCCGGGCGCCATCAGAACAGCTCGTTGCGGAACGCCGCCGTCGAGACCGTCAGGTAGGCCGGGGCACCGTTGAAGGTCGCGCCGCCGCCGAGCATCGACGCGAAGGCGGAGGGCAGGAAGGTGATCGGGTAGATCACCAGGAGATACTGGAACTGCCCGCGAGTGCCGAGGGTGTACTGGCCGGAACCCGGGGTCAGCGGCGGGATCGCCAGGCCGCTGAGATCGGACTTCACGTAGGTGTAGTAACCGCTGGATGAGCTCCCGGGCGGCACCACGTACAGGTTGACGATGAGGTTGCTGCATTTCAGCGTCGCCGGCAGGTTGCCGCACAGCGAGGCCTTGAAGCTGGCCTGATCGAGGGCGTTCGCCTGGGCGGCGCCGGTGAGGATCTGCCGGGCCGCGCGGGTCGTGGCGTAGTCCAGCGCCTGATTGATGAACAGGATCGTGGCCACGGTCATGATGAACAGAAGGCTCAGGATGAACAGCATCGCGACCAGCGCGAACTCGACCGCTGCCGCCCCTCCTCGATCGCGAACGTAGTGGCGCATGAAGAACATGCGCTCTGTTAGCGAGAGATTGCTAAACCTGAGTTAAAACGCCCTTCGAAACTCTATAGACTTGCCTAAGTGAATCTATCCGCCGTAGCTCTGGACCAGCGATCCGGCCACCAAGGTCCAGCCGTCGACCAGCACGAAGAAGATCAGTTTGAACGGCAGGGCGACGGTGGCGGGCGGCACCATCATCATGCCCACCGCCATCAGCACCGACGCGACCACGAGGTCGATGATCAGGAACGGGATGAACAGCAGGAACCCGATCTCGAAGGCGCGGCGCAGCTCCGAGATCATGAAGGCGGGGGTCACGATCTCGAGGCCGACATCCTCCGGCCCCTTCGGCACCGGCACCTTGGCCAGATCGAGGAACAACTTCAGGTCCTTCTCGCGCACATTCTTGAGCATGAACGTCTTGAACGGCGCCGAGGCCCGCTCGAAGGCCTGGGCCTGGGTGATCCGGCCTGCGACCAGGGGCTCGATCCCGGCGCTGTAGGCCGCCCGGCCGGTGGGGGCCATTACGAAGGCGGTCAGGAACAGCGCCAGGCTGACGATCACCGCGGTCGGCGGTGCCGTCTGGGTGCCGAGCGCCGAGCGCAGGATCGAGAGCACGACGACGATCCGGGTGAAGGCGGTGGCCATCACCAGCACCGAGGGCGCCACCGCCAGGACGGTGATCAGCGCGACGAGCTGGAGCGCCCGCTCGGTCGTCCCGCCCGCGCCGAGATCGACGCTGAGGCTCTGGGCCAGGGCCGGTCCGGCACCCAGCAGGGTGCCGATCAGCGCGGCGAGGATCGGGACGCGGCGGGTCCCGACCGGGCGGCCTGTCGGCGCGTTCGTCGTCACGGGCATCGGGGTCACGGGCGGTCGCAGCTGGGTGTGGCCGGGCGCACGCCCGTGCGCCGCGCCTCGAGGTTCTGCCAGACCAGCAGCGCCGGCAGGCCGAGGACGACATCGGGGACGCGCCGGGCGAGCGAGAGGGCGATCGCCGTGCCGGCATCGATCCCGAACAGGCCGCAGACCAGGACGAGGCCGCCCTCCTGCACGCCGAGCCCGCTCGGCACCAGGAAGGCCGCGGCCTTGATCGCCTGGCTCAGCGCCTCGATCACCAGGATTTCCGAAAGGCTGATGCTCTCGACGCCGATGCAGGTGAGCACGACCGCGACCTCGGCGGCGCCGAGCAGCCAGGCGAGCGCGTGCAGGGCGAAGGACTGGACGAGCCGGCCGCGCCGTTCCGCCGCCCAGACCGTGTCGAGCGCTCCCTGGATCCGCTGGGGCGGCTCCGGGCGGGCCTCCGTCTCGCGCACGAAACGCCGGCCCAGGGCCGCGATGCGGTCCTCGACCACGCGCACGATCCCGGTGCGCTGGAAGGCGAAGAAGGCCGCCACCGCCAGGCCGGCCACCGCGAGGGTCCGCAGGGTCCAGTGGGCGAGCTCGGCGGCAGCCGGACCCTCGACCTGGCTCAGCAGGCCGGCGCCGAGGGCGGCAAACAGCGCCAGCGTGCCGACCTGGAACAGCATGTCGGCGAGCACGGAGGCCGCCGCCAGGGTGCCGGTCACGCCCCAGAAGGTCAGGAGCCGCGCCCCAAGCACGTCGCCGCCGACCGAGGCCACCGGCAGCAGCACGTTGATGCCCTCGCGCACGAAGCGCAGGATCAGGCAGGCCGAGGCCGGGGCGGGCGACAGCCCGTCGAGGATGCGCGCCCAGGCGAAGCCGCAGGCCAGCACCACGAGGGCGCGGACCAGCGTGACGCCGGCAAAGCCCACGAGCCCGATCCGCCCGAACGCCGCGGCCACCGCCGAGAGATCGTTGGTCGCCACGAGCCAGACCGCCAGGCCGAGGCCGATCAGCGTGCCGATCAGGGGCAGCCGGCGCAGCACGGCGAGGCCGATCCGGTGGGGCCGGGGGTCGCGGTCGCCGCTCACGGTCGGCCCGCGGATGAGGTGCGCCAGATGGCGGGCAAGGGCGAGCGCTCCAGGTTGCGCCAGTCAAGCAGCCGGCGGCGATTCGGCAGGTGGCACCGCCGCTAGGGATGTATTGGGGCCGAATTCGGGGGCGCGGCGCCGCGGTAGCACGGGGCGCAGCACGGCGGCGAGGGCTTCCTGGGGGGCGGCATCGGGATCGAGCAGGACGACGCGGCCCTCCGCCAGGCTCGCGCCCGTGGCCACCGCCACCGCGCGTTTCGGGCAGGGCCCGAGGCAGCCCGACTCGACGATGCAGAGCTTGGTCCGCCCGGTGAGCAGCCCGTCCTTGACCGCCTGCTTGGCCGCACCCTTCAGGAGCGCCCGGATTTCGCGCGGGCGCAGGCCCTGGCGCTTGGCGCATTTGGTGCAGACCACCACCACCTCGGCGATCTTGGTCTTGGCCGACTGGGTCCGGGCCGGGCGACCGGCCGGGCGGTCTCCGGGTTCGGGGGCGACGCGAGGGAGTGTCATCATCGGGAGATTGTACGGCGCGATACCGGGGCCGGCTACGTTGCCCGTCGCCGCGGTGCGGCAGCGGCTAGGGGCGGTGCCTTAAAAAGGGCCGAAAAGAACGGGATTCCGGCGCTGCGCACGGGCCGTCCTCCGGCCGGTTTCGCGGTGGCGGATCCGGCGCAGACCCAGGAACAGTGAGCGGATGAGCTTCGACGACGTCAAGGACGACACGCGCGAAAGCGAGCTCGTGACGTTCGCCCCATCGACGATGACCGAGCTGCGCCACGGCGCGGAGACGATCCGTCCGGTGCCGGAGAAGCGCGGCGCCCGGGCGCTGGTGGCCGCGGCGCGGGAGCGCCTCGACTGGACCCGGCTGCCCGGTCTCGGCCGTCGCCGGGAGGACACGTCGAGCTACGGTGCGCGGATCATCCGCCGCGTCGGGATGTTCGTGCTGCTGCCGACCCTGGTGGTCGGCCTGTACCTGTTCGCCTTCGCCTCCAACCAGTACATCGCCGAGGCCCAGTTCGCGGTGCGCGGCAACGTCGAGCCGATGGAGAACATCTCGCTCGGCCAGTACACGAACCTGATTCAGAAGCACAACAGCCAGGACAGCTTCATCGTCCGCGACTATATCGCCAGCCAGACGCTGGTCGAGGCCCTGGAGAAGAGCATCGGCATCTCGAAGATGTTCTCCCGGCCCGAGGCGGATTTCTGGGCCCGGTTCGATCCGAGCGACCCGATCGAGGACCTGACCAAATATTGGCGCAAGCACGTCGATGCGCATATCGACTCGATCTCGGGCGTGATCCGCCTGTCTGTGCGCGCCTTCACGCCGGAGGACGCCCTGACCATCGCCCGCGAGGTGGTGAGCCGGTCCGAGGCGCTCATCAACGACATCTCGAAGCGCGCCCAGGCCGACATGGTCAAGCAGGCCCAGGCGGACGCAACGGTGGCCCAGGAGCGCCTGCGCAAGGCCCATCTCGGGGTGCAGAGCTTCCGGAACCAGTGGGGCGTGATCGACCCGATCAAGACCGCCGAGGGGACGCTCACCACGCTGACGCTCCTGCGCAAGGAGAGGCTCAAGCTCGAGACCGATCTTCAGGTCCTGCGCAGCTCAAACCTGGATGAGCGCTCGCGCTCGATCCAGACGCTGGTTGCCAACATCGCCGCCATCGACCAGCAGATGAAGACGCTGCAGGACGAGCTGACCAATGCCGGCGCGGCTGCGGGCGGCGGCGCCAACCTGACCGAGGCGCTGCTCCAGTACGAGGGCCTGCTGGTCGAGCGGACCATCGCCGAGAAGCTCGAGGAATCGGCCAACATGCTGCTCGACCGGGCCCGGATCTCGGCCAGCAAGCAGCACATCTTCCTGGCGACCTTCGTGCCGCCGGTCCTGCCGACCGACAGCCTCTACCCCGAGCGGGGCCATACCCTGATCGTGGCGTTCTTCTGCTTCTTCGTGCTCTGGAGCTCGTCCTCGCTCCTGATCGCCGGCATCCGCGACCAGCGGATGTGAGCCGGCGGGGCGGGGTCTGGATCCCGCGCCGCGCGGTCTGTAGAGGGAGACGACCCGGCACCCCGGGCCTCTCTCCCGATCGATGAGCGAAGTCTAACACGCCATGTCGGATTTCTCCGATCTCGTCGCGAAGGCGATCCAGCCCTCGATGAGCCGGGCGGAGCGCGAAGCGGTCTACACCGTGGTGCGGCAGGCCGTGCTCCGCCTGCAGGAGCGCGAGGCGCTGCCCCCCGACGACCCGCGCGTCGCGCTTCAGCGGCACCTTGTCGAGGAGACGATCCGCGACGTCGAGGGCGACGTCGCCCGCTACGAATCCCTGCGCAAACTCGACGCGGCCTTCGCGGCCCAGAACGAGGCCAACAAGGCGTCCCGCAACGGGCGCTGACGGAGCCGCGGCCCGGGGCGATTCGCCCGTGTGCGCCGACAGCTCAGTCAGGAGCGGCCGGATATCCCAGAAACCCCCCGCATCCTGAGGTGCGGCCGCTTCGCTACGCCGCCTCAGGATGAGGGAGATGGGTGGGAAGGCCGTCGGGCGCTCTCGTCCTACCCGTAGGCCGCGCTCGCCCGGACGGCGCCGGGCTCGGCCACGTCGAGGCCGGCCGAGACGTACTCGTTGAGCTTGTTGCGCAGGGTGCGGATCGAGATGCCGAGGATCTTGGCCGCATGGGTGCGGTTGCCGAGGCAATGGTCGAGGGTGTCGAGGATCAGGTCGCACTCGACCTGCGCCACGGTCCGGCCGACCAGCCCACGCGTGGCGGCTTCGGCGGCCTGGACGGCGCGGCCGGCCGGGCCCGCCGTGGCGATCGACTCGCCGTCCGGGGACAGGATCGCGTCGGGGCCGATTTCGGGGCCGGAGGCCAGCAGCACCGCCCGGTGCAGGGTGTTCTCCAGCTCGCGGACGTTGCCGCGCCAGGGGTTCTTCAGCACCAGCGCCCGCGCCTCGGCGCTGAGCGGGCGGGCCGGCACGCCGTTCACCTCGGCGTATTTCCGCGCGAAATGGGCGGCGAGTTCCAGGATGTCGGCCGGCCGGTCGCGCAGGGCCGGCAGCTTCAGCGCGACGACGTTGAGCCGGTAGAACAGGTCCTCCCGGAACGTGCCCTTGCGGACCTCATCCATCAGGTTGCGGTTCGAGGTCGCGAGCACGCGGATATCGACCCGCACCGGCGCGGTGCCGCCGACCCGGTCGATCACCCGCTCCTGGAGGGCGCGCAGCAGCTTCGACTGCAGGCGCACATCCATCTCAGAGATCTCGTCGAGCAGGAGCGTGCCGCCATTGGCCTCCTCGAACCGGCCGATGCGCCGGGCGACCGCGCCGGTGAACGCGCCCTTCTCGTGGCCGAACAGCTCGGATTCGAGCAGGGCCTCGGGGATCGCCGCGCA
Source organism: Methylobacterium sp. GXF4 (assembly GCF_000272495.1). Taxonomy (NCBI): domain Bacteria; kingdom Pseudomonadati; phylum Pseudomonadota; class Alphaproteobacteria; order Hyphomicrobiales; family Methylobacteriaceae; genus Methylobacterium; species Methylobacterium sp. GXF4. The sequence goes on from NZ_AKFK01000104.1 coordinate 31,098, forward strand.
ATTGACCGAGACGAACGGCTTGCTGGCCCGGTTCGACTTCAGGTGGACGTGGCGCGCCAGCACCTCCTTGCCGGTGCCGCTCTCGCCGGTGATCAGCACCGAGGCCTCGGACGGGGCGACCTGCTCGGCGAGCTTGACCACCCGCTCCATCGACGGATCGCGCCAGACGAAGGCGGCACGGTCGGAGGCGACCGCCTCGAGCACCGCGGCGATCAGCTCGGGATCGGGCGGGAGCGGGATGTATTCCTTGGCGCCGGCCCGGATCGCCGCGACCGCGGTCTGGGCGTCGGCCGAGACGCCGCAGGCCACCACCGGGGTGCGGATGCGCTCGGCCTCCAGGGCGTCGACGAGGTCGCGCACCGCCAGCGACACGTCGATCATGATCAGGTCGGCGCCCTTGGCGCGCAGGACGTTGAGGCCCTGCGGGATGGCATCCGCCTGCGTGACGGAGGCGCCGCGCCGCATCGCGATCTTGGAGGCGGTGATCAGCTCGCCGTTGAGCCGCCCGATCATCAGGAGCCGCATGGTTCGTCCTTCTCAAACGTCGTGGCGCCGATGGGGCGCCGCCTCAGCGGGGCGGGCGCTACCGGCACAGGTCCAGAAAACTATTCGCCCTTGACGATCTCGGTCATCGTCACCCCGAGCCGGTCCTCGACGAGGACGACCTCGCCGCGGGCGACGAGCCGGTTGTTGACGAAGACGTCGATCGCCTCGCCGACCTTCCGGTCGAGTTCGAGCACCGCGCCGGGGGCGAGGCGGAGCAGGTCGCCGATCGGCATCCGGGAGGAGCCGAGCACCGCCGAGACCATCACGGGCACGTCGAACAGCTGCTCGAGGTCGGCGGCGGTCTTCGGGGTGGTGGGCGCGTCCCGGATCGAGCCCGCGGCGTAGTCGGGATCGTTGTCGCCGAGCTGGGGCAGGCTGAAATCGTCGGACATCCGGGCTCCTTACGGGGTCGGGGGCAGGCCGAGGGCGTCGGCGACGGCGGCCTCGATGCGGGCGCGCTCGCGCACGATCCCGCCGTCGGCCCATTCGATGCGGGCGTCGCCCGCCTGCATGTCGGGATCGCCCAGCACCACGAGGCGGCCCTCGTAGCCGCGCTCGCGGGCGAGCGTCTTCACCAGCGCCTCGGCGTCCTCGACGAGGCCGTCATGCACGCGGACCACGAGATGGGGCACGCCGCGCAGGTGCTGGAGCGCCGTGCGGGCGGCCTCGCCGATGCTGGCGAGCGGGGCGGCATCGAGCGCCTCGCCGGCGACCTTGCGGGCGATCAGCACCGCGACCTCGACCGCCTGCGCCTCGCGCGCGGCATCGTGCGCGTCGGCCCGGGCGAGGAGGGCGGTGGCGGCCTGGGCCAGGTGGCTCAGCGCGTCGGCGAGCCGGCCCTGGATCCGGGCCTCGGCCTGGACCAGGCCCTCCTGCACGCCGCGGGCATGGGCTTCGACTTCCGCGCGGGCGGCCGCCTCGGCGGCGCGCTGGGCCGCCGCGCTCGGGCGCGGGCTGCGGAAGTCGGTCTCGAACAGGAACGGCTTCGCGATCTGGGGAGACGAGACGTTCAATAGACCAGCTCCTCCTCGGCGCTGTTCTTGGCGATCATGATCTCGCCCTTCTCGGCCAGATCCTTGGCGATCTCGGTCATCTTCGCCTGCGCCTCATCGACCTCCTTGAGGCGGACGGGGCCGAGGGAGGCCATCTCGTCCGTGAGGTTCTTGGCCGCGCGGGTCGACATCTGCCGCATGAAGAAGGCCCGGGTCGGCTCGTTGGCGCCCTTCAGGGCCCGGCACAGGGTTTCATTGTCGATACCGCGCAGCAGGGTCTGGACGCTGCCCGGATCGAGCTTCAGCAGGTCCTCGAAGGTGAACATCAGCTCGCGGATGCGCTTGGCCGAGCCGCGATTGGCCTGGTCGAGGGCGGCGAGGAACCGGCCCTCGGTCTGCCGGTCGAAGGCGTTGAACACGTCCGCCATCATCTCGTGGGCGTCGCGGCGCTGGGTCTGGGCGATGGTCGAGACGAACTCGACCCGCAGGGTCTCCTCGATGTGGCGCAGGGCCTCCTTCTGCACCGTCTCCATGCGGAGCATCCGGTTCAGGACGTCGATCGCGAATTCCTCGGGCAGGATGGTGAGCACCTTGGCGGCGTAGTCGGCCCGCACCCGCGACAGCACCACCGCCACGGTCTGCGGGTACTCGTTGCGCAGGAACGAGGCCAGGATCTCCGGATCGACCTGGGCGATCGAGGCCCAGACGCGCTTGCCCGACGCGCCCTTGATCTCGGCCATGATCAGCGAGACCTGATCGGACGGGAAGATCTTCAGCAGCAGCGCCTCGGTGCGCTCGAAGTTCGACGAGATGCCGCCGCTGTTGCTGAGCTTCGTCACGAACTCGATGATCAGCCGCTCGACGGTGGCGACCTCCAGCGTGCCGAGCTGGACCATCGCGTGGCTGACCTTCTTGACCTCTTCCTCCTCCAGCATCTGCCAGATCGGCGCGCCCTCGGCCTCGCCGAGCATGAGCAGCAGCGCGGCCGCGCGCTGCGGGCCGGGCATCGCCGCGAAGGCGCTGTTGCCCTCGCTCGTCAGATTCGCCGCCAGTCCTGCCGCCATCGTTCGTCCCCGATCCTCGACGCGCTACTCTTCCTGGATCCAGGTGCGCAGCACCTCGACGGTCTCGGCCGGGCTCGCCCGGACCATGTCGACGACGCGCTGGACCGTGTCGGCCTGGATCTGGCCGTTGATCTTGGCGAACTCCATGAGCCGGGCGGTCGGGTTGTCGCGCTCGATCATGGTGACCGTGGCACCCGAGGCCGCGGCGGCGGCCGCCTCGGCGAGGGTCGCGGGGCCGGCCAGAGCCGGGGCGGCCGGCACCGGCGCCAGGACCTGCCGCACCAGCGGACGCACCACCGTGAGCAGGACGATCAGGGTCAGCAGCGCCAGAACCGAGAGCTCGGCCATGCGCAGCACGTCGTCCTTGGTCGGCGCCAGCAGCGACTGGATCAGGGTCGGCTCGCTGAATTGCGGCACGCTCGGCGCCTCGGCGAAGCGCAGGTTCACCACTTCGAGCTGGTCGCCGCGGGCTTTGTCGAAGCCCACCGCGCTGCGGACCAGGGCGGTGATCCGCTCGATCTCGGCCGGCGGGCGGGGCGCGTAGGTCTGCTTGCCGTCGGGGGCGGTGGCGTAGACGCCGTCGACCACCACGGCGACCGACAGGCGCTTGATCCGGCCCCCCTCGGCGATCTCGGTCTTGGTGACCCGGGAGATCTCGTAGTTGGTGGTCTCTTCGTTCTTGTTGGTCGCGTCCTTCGGGGCCGGCGGCTTGTCGCCGCCATTGGCGCCGGGCAGCTCGTTGCCGACGGTGACCTGGCCGTCGGCATTGCCGGTGACGGCGGATTCGGTCCGCGTCTGGGCCGAGCGCACGACCCGGCTCTCCGGGTCGAAGGTCTCGGAGCGGCTCTCGACCCGGTTGAGGTCCAGCTCGGCATTCACCTGGACCCGGGCGCGGCCCGGGCCGACGATGCCGGCCACCACGTCCTCGATCTGGCCGCGCAGGCGCCGCTCCAGGCCGATCTGCCGGTCCTCGAAGCCGCTGGCGCCGTTGGCGTCGGCATCCTTGGCGCCGTCGGCGAGCAAGCGCCCGCGCTCGTCGACGATCGAGACCCGCTCGGGCTTCAGGCCCTCCACGGCGGAAGCCGCCAAATGGCGGATCGCCCGGACCTGCCCGGCATCGAGCTCGCCCATCAGCTTCAGCACGATGGCCGCGCTCGGGGTCTCCCGGTCGCGCTCGAACAGGCGCCGCTCGGGCAGGACCAGGTGGACGCGGGCCGCCTGGACCCGGCCGATCGCCCGGATCGAGCGGGCGAGCTCGCCCTCCAGGGCGCGCAGGTGATTCACGTTCTGGACGAAGTTGGTGGACGAGAACGCGTCGCCCTTGTCGAAGATCTCGTAGCCGACGCCGGCCTGGACCGGCAGGCCCTTGCCGGCCAGATCCATGCGCAGCCGGGCGAGGTCGGCCCGGGGCGCCATGATGGTCTGCCCGGTATCGCCCTTCGATTCATAGCGGATGCCGCGGCTGTCGAGCTCGCGGATCACGGCGGCCGAATCCTGCATCGACAGGTCGGAGAACAGCACGCCCATATCGGGGCGCGACACCCGCAGGATGATGAACGCGAAAAAGCCGATCAGGGTCAGCGTCACCGCCGCCATGGCGGCGATCCGGGCCGGTCCGAGCTTCGTGACGAGATCGAGGACCGGCTTCACGGGCGGTTCGCTGCACTCTGACGCTGACGGAGCCCGACGCCCCGCCCGGCAGAAATTGCCCAGCCCATGGTTAGCGGGGCGTTAATGCCGGGCGCGGGACGGGCGTAAAGTTGGGTCCCGGAACGGAACGAAGCCGCATCCGGGATGCGGACGCGGCTTCGGACGGTGTCGTTTCCGGGGATCGGGCCGTTCGGCGCGATCGCGGCTCAGTGCCGGTAATGCTGGATCCGGGTCGTCCGCAGCCCGGCCAGGCCGTGCTGGTCGATGGAGAACTGCCAGCTCAGGAATTCTTCGGTGGTCAAGGTGTAGCGCTTGCACGCCTCCTCGAGACTGAGGAGGCCACCGCGCACGGCGGCGACGACCTCTGCCTTGCGCCGGATCACCCATCGGCGGGTGCTCGGCGGCGGAAGATCCGCGATGGTCAGAGGACTGCCGTCGGGCCCGATCACGTATTTGACTCTCGGGCGGCTGGGTTCGGTCATGATACGCTCTACACTCGACTGACCTGTCGAGCGTTGAAGGTACTTGCGCCCGCTTAAGAGATGTTGAAGCGGATCACTCGGATATGATTCGTCAGGTGCCACTTGTGGACAACCCTATGCTTTGGACGCTGCTGAGCGGGACTTTCTGGGAGCCGATCATCAGGACCGGCGCCGTGCCGCTGAGGTCGACCGAGTCCACGGTCCCGTTAAGCTGGGTGTCCACGGCGACGTTCGTCCCGGTCGTGTCGGCGGCCGAGACCTTGATCGAATAGGTGCCGTCCGGCGCGGTCAGGCCGGCCGAGGTCTTGCCGTTCCAGCTGTAGGTCTGGCTGCCGGCGGTGAGCGACGTGGTCTGCGTCGCCACCACGTTGTTCTTCGAATCGAGGATCGTCACCACCGCCTTGGGGGCCGCCCGGGCGGGCGTCAGCGTCCAGGAGGCCGAGCCGTTGGAGAGCTGCGAGCTGCTGCCGTCGGCCGTGATGCTCTTGCCGATATAGCTCGTGGCCGAGGCCGAGCTCGCTGATTTCGACGCGGTCAGGATGCTGTCGAGGCGGTCGTTGGACTTGAGCTGCTGCTCGACGCCGGCGAACTGGACCAGCTGCTGCGTGAACTGGTTGGTGTCCATCGGGTCGAGCGGGTTCTGGTTCTTGAGCTGCGTGGTCAGCAGCGTCAGGAACTGCGTGAAGTTGCCGGCGATCTCGCTGGCATTGCCGCTGACGCTCGTCGCTGTGGATGATGTGTTGGTAACGCCGGATATGCCGGAGGTCATGCGGCTCGCTCCCGTGGCGCGTCGGGGCGGACAGCCCGGACGGGTGATGGTTCGATGCGGTCGCGCATCGCGCTAGATTCGGATGTCGAGGCCGCCGTAGCCGCGCAGCCAGCGCGTCGGGGCGGTCTCCTCGGCCGCCTCGGCCCGATCCTGCGCCCAGGCGGCCTGGCCGTTCCGGGGCGCGTCGCCCTGGCCGCCGCCCGCGCCGCCCTGGGCGTTGCCGTCGCTGCGCAGCGACAGGTTGAGGCCGCCTCCGGACGGGTCGAGCCCGGCCTGGGACAAGGCCTGCTGCAACTGGCCGGCGTCGCGCTGGAGCATCGCCAGGGTCTCGGGCCGCTCGACGACCAGATGGGTCGTCACCGTGCCGCGGGCCTTGTCGATCTCGAGCTTGACGTCGATCCGCCCGAGCTCGGCCGGATCGAGCCGGATCTGGAACTCGCTCGATCCGGCGAGCGAGCGCAGCCCGATGGTCATTGGCACCTGGCCGATCGGCACCGCCGGATCCGGCGGCGCCTGCATCGGATTCGGAGCGAGCACGGCGGCCTGCGTCACGCCGGGACTGGTCCCGACTGCGGCCTGCGGAGCGAGGGCGGACGGGTCCGGGCCGCCATGAGGCGGGGCCGGGGCGGGCGCCAGCAATCCGGCCGACGCGCCGCCGCCTTGCCCGGCCTCCGCCAGGGCGGCGAGGAAATCCTGACTGGCCTGCGTGCCCGACGCCGCTTCCGCGCCCGCGGGATCGGCCTCGCCGGCTTTGACCGCCTCGACCGGGCTCGCACCAGGACCCGCGGCCTTCGCCATCGGCGCTGCGGTGGTCTTGGCCCCAATCATGGTGAGGCCGGGTTTCCCGCCTGCCGCTTCCGTCGCGGCAACCGAGGTGTCCGCGAGCGCGGTCCCCGATGCGGCGGTGCCGGTCACGCCGACTTCGCCGTCCTCGCCATCGGCCGCCTTGGTCTGGACGGGAGCGCCCTTGATCAGCTCGGCCAGCAGGGCCTGCACCGTGCCGGGCACGGCCGGGGCCGTCGGCTGAGTCGCGGCCTGGGGTGGCACCTCGCTCGGCACCGTCTCGGCCTGCGCGGTCTCGGGCGCGGCCGGATCGGCTGCACCCGCGTCGGTCTTGGCCGGATCGGCGGCCGTCGCGTCGGACGCGGCGTCCCGCACCGGCGTGCCGGCGGCGTCGGCGGAGGCCGGCTGCGCCGTCGGATCGGTGTTCCGGCCGGGGCCGGCGGCGGGGGCGGGATCCGACGGTTTCGCCGGACCCTGCGTTTCGGTGCGGGTCATCGGTTTGGCGGGCCGCGCCTCGGCCGGCGGCAGGATCGGAGCCTCGACGCGGGCCTCTGCCGACCGCGCGGGATTGGTGGGGCGGGCCTCGGGACGGGCGGCGGCGCGCGCCTTGGCGGTGTCGGCCGCATCCCGCGCGCGCTCCGAGGTGGTGCGGGCCGCATCGGCCTGATCGCGCCGGGCGTCCACGCGGGCGCGGCTCGCCGCCGCATCATCCCGGGCCCGCGCCGCGCTCAGCGCCGCGCCGAAGCGGTCCTGCGACGAGTCGCCGGCCCGGGCCGCCACGCCCGCCGCATCCCAGCTCGATCGCGGGGTGGACGATGTGCGGGCGGCCGGAATCCACCCGCTGACATCCAACCGATCCGCTGCGCCGCTCGCCATGGTGAGGCTCCTCTCGCTGCGGATCGAGCAAGGGCCAGGCCATCGACGTGTCCCGGTAAGCGGCTGAACGCAAACGTTTTTTCTTAGGGTGGGTGCAGGCGTGGCGCTTCCCCCGGGGCCGAACCTGCCGCACGCCAGGCAGGATTTGCCGGGCGCCGAGCGTCTGGATCTCGTTGCAGGGTGCAGCGCAGAGGTGAGTGATACGAAGGCTGATTCCATCGGAGGCTGATGAGCCGACGCAACCCCGGGTCTGGCCAGGTGCCCGCTCCCGCACGCGCCATGGGTGACACAGGCCGGACGATTCATCGCGCTCCACCGCGGAAAGCTCGGTCTTATTGTGCAGCCTCCGGCTGGACCGGTGCCGCCACGCGCCGTCATCCTGCGGCCGCGCAGCGGAGCCCGGGATCCCGAGGCGCCAAGCTCTTGCACCGCCGGTGGCTCTAAAGTCCGAACTCGCCTGCGGCGACCCGGAATGACGGCGCCGGGGACGTCTCCGGCCCCGCACGGGGCGATGCGTCGCCATCGCAGGCGCCCGGAAAACCCAACCCTGGAAAGCCGGCCGGACTCCCGCTATAGACGGGCCGTGCAGCCGAGACGCCTTTCAGCCGGCGGCGGCGGACCCGTGCGATGAACGCCCTCGACCTTCCCAAGCCAGCCCACGAGACGCGCGTCGTCGTCGCCATGTCGGGCGGCGTCGATTCCTCCGTGGTCGCGGGGCTGCTGAAGCGGCAGGGCTTCGACGTGGTCGGGGTCACGCTCCAGCTCTACGACCACGGCGCCGCGACCCATCGCAAGGGCGCGTGTTGCGCCGGCCAGGACATCAACGATGCGCGCGCGGCCGCCGAGCATCTCGGCATCCCGCATTACGTCCTCGACTACGAGGACCGGTTCCGCGACGCGGTGATCGAGAAATTCGCAGAGAGCTACCTCGCCGGCGAGACGCCGATCCCCTGCGTCGAGTGCAATCGCACGGTGAAGTTCCGCGATCTGCTCGGGCTGGCCCGGGACCTGAACGCCGACGCGCTTGCCACCGGCCATTACGTCGCGAGCCGCGCGCTGCCGGATGGTGGGCGGGCGCTGCATCGCGCGCTCGATCCCGCCCGGGACCAGAGCTACTTCCTCTACGCGACCACGGCCGAGCAGCTCGCGTTCCTGCGCTTTCCGCTGGGCGAGATGTCCAAGACCGAGACGAGGGCGCTCGCCAAGAATCTCGGCCTGTCACTGGCCGAGAAGCCGGACAGCCAGGATATCTGCTTCGTGCCCCAGGGCCGCTACAGCGACGTGATCGCCCGCCTGCGCCCGGACGCGGCCCGGCCCGGCGAGATCGTCGACCTCGCCGGCCACGTCCTCGGCCGGCACGAGGGCATCGTCCATTACACGGTCGGCCAGCGCCGGGGCCTCGGCCTGTCGGGCTCCGAGCCGCTCTACGTCGTGCGCCTGGAGCCGGACACCGCCCGGGTGGTGGTCGGCCCGCGCACGGCGCTGGCGACAACCCGCATCCGCCTCTCGGACCTGAACTGGCTGGGCGAGGGCCCGGCCGAGTCGGTGCGCGACCTGCAAGTGGCCGTCCGCGTGCGCTCGACCCGGCCGCCGCGCCCGGCGACGCTGACCATCGGGCCGGACGGCGCCGCCGAGGTCGTGCTGACCGAGCCCGAGGACGGCGTGTCCCCGGGCCAGGCTTGCGCGATCTACGGCGACGACGGCCCCCGGGCCCGGGTGCTGGGCGGCGGCACCATCCGCCGGGTCGATGCGTTGTCGGCCCGGCCCCGAGAAGCCGCCTGATCTCACTTTCTGGATAGTCTGAACGATGCTGAGCGAGCCGCAGATGGCCGGGCCGAGCACGGCCCTGATGCGCAAGGCCTATGCCCGCTGGGCCCCCGTCTACGACGTGGTCTACGACAAGCTGACCGAGCCCGCGGCCCGGGCCGCGGTCGAGGCCGCGGCCGAGCACGGGCCGCGGATCCTGGAGGCCGGCGTCGGCACCGGGCTGGCGCTCGGCTATTACCCGAAGGCGAGCTTCGTCTGCGGGGTCGACCTCTCCGAGGACATGCTCAAGCGCGCCCGCGCCAAGGTGAAGCGCCGGAACCTGTCCCACGTGAAGGGCCTGCAGGTGATGGATGTCTGCCATCTCGGCTACGCCGATGCGAGCTTCGATGCCGTGGTGGCCCAGTTCCTGATCACCCTGGTGCCCGACCCCGAGGCCGCCATGTCCGAGTTCCTGCGGGTGGTCCGGCCCGGCGGCGGCATCGTGCTCGCCAACCATTTCGGCCAGAGCGACGGGCCGCTGGCCCGGGTCGAGGAGGTCGTCGCCCCGCTCTGCACCAAGATCGGCTGGTCGTCGGACTTCAAGGCCACCCGGATCGAGGCCTGGGCCCGGCGCAACGGCGTCGAGGTGCTGGGGCTGAAGCCGACCTTCCCGGGCGGCTTCTTCAAGATCCTGCGGATGCGCAAGCCCGGGTGAGCGACGCCGGGCTCGCGTCCGCCCCGGAGGGGCGCTGGAAGCGGCTGCGGCGCTGGCTGCCGCTGGGGCTGCTGCTGTGCATCTCGGCGATCGTGCTGGTCTCCGGGGTCGCGCAACTTCTGAGCCTCGACCGGCTGCTCGCCTCGCGGGCCTGGCTGCACGGCTTCGTCGAGACCGGATACGCCCGCGCGCTGGTGGCGGCCTACCTGGTCTACGTCGCCGCCGTGGTGGTCTCGGTGCCGGCCACGCTGATCCTGACCATGATCTGCGGCTTCCTGTTCGGGATCGTGCCGGGGGCGCTCACGGCGGTCTGCGCCGCCACCACGGGGGCGGCGATCGTCTTCGCCATCGGCAAAGGGCCCGGGGCCGACCTGCTGCGCCGGATGGGCGGGACGCGGCTCGCCGCCTTCACGGACGGGTTCCGGCGCGACGCCTTCGGCTACATCGCGGTGATGCGGCTGCTGCCGCTGTTCCCGTTCTGGATGACGAACCTCGCGCCGGCCGCCTGCGGGGTGAAGATGCGGGTCTTCGTGCTCGCGACCTTCCTGGGCCTGCTGCCGGGTGCCCTAGTCTACGCCACCACAGGGGCCGGGATCGACGACGTGGTCGCCGCCCACGAGGCCGCCCGGGCCGCCTGCCTGGCCTCCGGCGCCCCCGGCTGCGACGAGGCCCTGACCCTGCGGGCGCTGATCACGCCCAAGATGGTGGCGGGCCTGGGAATGCTGGCGGTCTTCGCCCTGGGCAGCATGGTGCTGAGCCGGCGGTTCCGAAGGGGGTGAGGGGCGAGTGAGCGGGACGCCAGGACGGGGCGCCGCTCGGGGTGCCCGTCCGCTTGCCCGCCAACTCGGCCGTGGACGTTCTTCGAGGTGTTCCAAGGTACATGCAACCTCAGCGTCATCGTGCTCGTATAGTGCGCGCGGGAATGCGCCTGTGTTCCCGCCTTCGAAGTGATGGCGTCCCGAACATGTCCCGCGCGAAGGCCGGAAACGGCTCGAGCTTTCACGATCCCCACGTCGCCCGCCCGCCGCAATGTCCGGTCGGAGCGTGATGAGCGTGGCCGTCGAATCCGACACGGTCGCGGCTGCGGCGACCCCGGCTTCCGCCGCGTCGCGCGAGGTGCCCGAGCGGCCCCCGGCGCGCCTGGGTCTGTCCGGCCGGCTGTTCCTGGTCACCGTCGCCTTCGTGGTGGTGGCGGAGGTGCTGACCTACGTGCCGGCGGTCGCCAATTATCGCATCGAGTGGATGTCGGACCGGGTCGCGGCCGCGCAGGTCGCCGCCCTGGTCCTCGACGGCCGCACCGGCGAGCCGGTCTCGGAGGCGGTGGAGAGCCGGCTGCTCGCCGGGGTCAACGCCCGGGCGATCGCGGTGCGGGGCGGTGGCGCCCAGCGGCTGCTCGCCATCGAGCCGGTGCCCGAGACGGTCGCCGACACCGTCGACCTGCGCGACGTCACCGCCTGGTCGACCATCCGGGGCGCCTGGCGGACCCTGGTCGCGCCGGTGCGCGAGCCGATCCGGGTGATCGGGGAGGGGGGCATCGGCTTCGACCGGGTCGAGGTCCTGCTCGACGAGGCGCCCCTGCGCGCCGCGATGATCGACTACGCCCTGCGGCTGCTGGTCTCCTCGCTGATCATCGCGGCCTCCGCGGCCGGGCTGGTCTTCGTGGTCCTGCAGGTGCTGATCGTGCGCCCGGTGCGGCGGCTGGCCACCAGCATCACCGCCTTCGCGGAGAACCCGGAGGATGCCGGCCGGATCATCGCGCCGTCCCGCCGCCGCGACGAGATCGGCCAGGCGGAACTGGCGCTCGGGCGGATGCAGCGGATCCTGGCCGATCAGCTCCGCCAGAAGCGGCGCCTCGCCGAGCTGGGGCTCGCGGTCAGCAAGGTCAGCCACGAGCTGCGCAACCTCCTGACCGGCGCGCAACTCCTGGGCGATCGGCTGGAGGATACCGCCGACCCGATGGTCCAGCGGGTGGCGCCGCGGCTGGTCGCGGCCATCGCCCGGGCGATCCGGTTCTGCGAAGCGAGCCTGTCCTACGGGCGCGTGTCCGAACGCGCGCCGAAGTTAAGCTGCACGCCGCTGGCGCCGCTCTTCGCCGAATTGCCGGATCTCGCCGCGCTCGCGTCGCATCCCGTTCGCGTGACCGTGGCGGCCGGCGAATGCCGCGTCCAGGCCGATCCGGAGCAGCTCGCCCGGGCGCTCGCCAACCTGGTCCGCAACGCGGTCCAGGCGCTCGACGGCGCCGGAATGCCCGACGCCGAGGTCCGGGTCGCCGCCACCCGCGAGGAGCCGGGCCGGGTGACCATCCTGGTGACCGATAACGGCCCGGGCCTGCCGGCGCGGGCCCGGGAGAACCTGTTCTCGCCGTTCCAAGGCTCGGTGCGCTCGGGCGGCACCGGGCTTGGCCTGCCGATCGCCGCCGAGCTGATCGGCATCAACGGCGGCAGCCTGACCCTCGATCCGGGCGAGGGCGGGGCCCGGTTCCGGATCGTGCTGGCGGAAGCGTGAGACGCTATTCCGCCGCGGCGAGGATCGGCTCGGCGACCCGGATGCCGAGATCCTGCAGCAGGGCCGCGTCGGAATCCGCCTCGTTGTTGGCGGTGGTGAGCAGGCGCTCGCCGTAGAAGATCGAGTTGGCCCCGGCGAGGAAGCACAGAGCCTGCGCCTCCCGGCTCAGGGCCTTGCGCCCGGCACTCAGGCGGACCCGGGCCTTAGGCATGACGATGCGGGCGGTGGCGCACATCCGCACCATGTCGAACGGATCGACCGGCGTGGCGGTGTCGCCGAGCGGCGTGCCGGGGACCGCGGCCAGGGCGTTGATCGGCACGCTCTCCGGGTGCGGCGCGTGGTTGGCCAGCACCTGCAGCATCGCGACCCGGTCGCCGACGCCCTCGCCGAGGCCGATGATGCCGCCGCAGCAGACGCCGATCCCGGCCTCGCGGACCCGCTCCAGGGTATTCAGGCGGTCCTCGTAGGTGCGGGTCGAGACGATCTTCTCGTAATAGTCCGGCCCGGTATCGAGGTTGTGGTTGTAGGCGGTGAGCCCCGCCTCGGCCAGGCGTTCGGCCTGGCTGGCGGTCAGCATGCCCAGCGTGACGCAGGCCTCCATCCCGAGGCCGCGCACGCCCCGCACCATGTCCAGCACGGAGTCGAATTCCGCGCCGTCCCGCGGGCTGCGCCAGGCCGCGCCCATGCAGAAGCGGGTGGCGCCGTTGGCCTTGGCGGCGGCGGCTTCGGCCAGCACCGTCTCCACCGGCATCAGGCGCTGGCGCGGCAGGCCGGTGCCCTTGTGGTGGGCCGATTGCGAGCAGTAGCCGCAATCCTCCGGGCAGGCGCCCGTCTTGATCGAGAGCAAGCTCGCGCGCTGGACGTCGCTGGGGTCGTTGTGGGCCCGATGCACGCCTGCGGCCCGATACACCAGATCAAGCAACGGCAAATCGTGGATCGCGCGGATCTCGGCCACGCTCCAGTCGTGGCGGAAATCGGAGGCGTGCGGGTCGGCGGCTTGGCTCATGATGTCTTCTTGAGTGGGATCGGTGGCCAAAATCAAGCGCCCTGCGGGCCGCCGCCATCCGGTGCGGAGGCGGCGGCGCCCGCGTCAGTGCGTCGGCTCGCCGGCCGAGACCTTGGCGGTCCAGTCGTCGAAGGCGATGACCTTCTGGCGCTGCTCGCCCAGGCGCTCGATGCGCAGGACCATCTCGTCGCCGGCCTTGAGGTAGCGCGGCGGCTTCATGCCCAGGCCGACGCCGGGCGGGGTCCCTGTGGTGATCACGTCCCCGGGCTCCAGCAGCATGAAATGCGATGCGTAGGCCACGAGCTGGGGCACGTCGAAGATCATGGTCGCGGTCGAGCCGGTCTGGCGGCGCTCGCCGTTCACGTCGAGGCTCATGGCGAGGTTCTTGAGGTCGGGGATCTCGTCCAGCGTCACCAGCCAGGGCCCCAGCGGCCCGAAGGTCGGCGCGCTCTTGCCCTTGGTCCAGGTCGGGCCGCGCTCCAGCTGCCACTCGCGCTCGGAGACGTCGTTGCAGATGCAGGCACCCGCCACGTAGTTCAGCGCCTCGTTGGCGTGGACGTAGCTCGCCCGGCGGCCGATCACCACGGCGAGCTCCACCTCCCAGTCGGTCTTGGCCGAGCCCTTGGGGATGATCACCGTATCGTTCGGCCCGCACAGGCTGGACGGCGCCTTGTTGAAGATGATCGGCTCGGCCGGGATCGGCGAGTTGGTCTCGGCGGCGTGGTCGGCGAAGTTGAGGCCGATCGCGATGACGTTGCGGGTGCCGCCGACGCAGGGGCCGAGCCGCACGTCGTCCGCCAGCTTCGGCAGCTTCTCGGTATCGAGGGCGCGCAGCCGGGCGAGTGATTCGGGCGCCAGCGCCGGGCCGGCAATGTCGCGCACGATGCTCGACAGATCGCGCAGGCCCCCCTGCGCATCCACGAGGCCGGGCTTCTCGTCGCCGCTCGGGCCGTGCCGGAAGAGCTTCATCGCCGCGACTCCTCATCCTTCCCTGGAACCGGTCTACGCCGGGCGCCGGGACCATGGCCGGGCAGGACCGCCGGTGCAAGCGCCGCCGGATCCGGGGATGCCCGCGCGGGGTGTCACAACTTGGTCACATCGTGGCAAAAAAGTGCAGGTTCCAACGGCGATAGATTTATTGTTCATTGCCCCGGTGAATCCGCGAACAACTGTCGGGCCGGTGAGAAGTCAGAATTCGATATGACGGCGCGCAATAAATCGCCCTGCAGATTTTCACTTCATCAATGGCCTCGGCGCCGGCCCGAATAGAAATCGTCATTGCGATCGACCCGGGGAAACCGGCACCATGGCGGAAAGGGCGCCGGACCGGGACACAAGGTCGAATCAGGACGCCCCAGCAAACCAACCGGTTCGGGGGGACAGATGAGCGGGACAATGCGCGCGGCGGTGCTCGCGGCTGCTGTGGCGGCGCTCGGCGCCGGGGAGGCCCGGGCCGGAGCGTTCGGCATCCGGGAGCAGAGCACCCAGGCCCAGGGCCTGTCCTTCGCGGGCGCGGCCGCCGGTTCCGGCGGCGTCTCGTCGATGTTCTGGAACCCCGCCACCATTACGATGAACCCGGGCTTCGTCGCGGAGCAGAACCTCACCTATATCGGTCTCTCCTCCGAGATCCGGACCGCGCCTGGGACCAATCCCGGCTTCGCGGGTCTGGGCGGCTCCGGCGATATCGGGCAGGGCGCCGTGGTGCCCGCGGGCGCGACCTCCTACCAGCTCAACGACCGCCTGTGGCTCGGCCTCTCCACGGGCGCGCCCTTCGGCCTGGTCACCAAGCCGAACCAGGTCTGGGCCGGCGAGGTCTACGGCCGCTCGTCCCGGATCTTCACGCTGGCATTCAATCCGGTGATCGGCTTCAAGGTCAACGAGTGGCTGTCCCTCGCCGCCGGCCCGAACATCGAGTATTTCCGGCTGACCCTGCGGCAGGCGCTGCCGATCCCCGGCATCGCGCCGACCCTGTATCCGAGCTCGTTCCTGAAGGGCGAATCCTGGGGCGTCGGCTTCACGGCGGGCGCCACCCTGACGCCGCGCGACGGGACCGTGATCGGCATCGGCTACCGCTCGTCGGTGCATCACGACATCGAGGGTTCCATCGGCGTGCCGCTGGTGGCGCTGGCGCCGCTCGCCGGACAGGTCCGCGCCAAGCTCAACACGCCGGACAAGCTCAGCGTCGGCCTCGTCCAGGCGATCTCGCCGGTCGCCCGGCTCAATCTCGGCTTCGAATGGGATCAGTGGTCCAGGCTCGGCACGATCGGGATCGTGTCGAACCGCCTCGGCCTGCCGGTCAGCAACCTGCCGCTGAACTACAAGGACGGCTACACCTACTCGATCGGTGCCGAATACGACGCGGCGCCCAACCTGACCCTGCGCACCGGCTTCGCCTACGAATCCTCGCCGATCGACTTCCGCAACCGCTCGGTGCGGCTGCCCGACGGCGACCGCTACATCGCCTCCGTGGGCGCGAGCTACCGCTGGAACGAGCGCCTGACCCTGAACCTGGCCTATTCGCACTTCTTCCTCGACCGCTCGCGCATCCTCGCGGGGGTCGGGCGCGACTACAACGTCAGCAACATCGCCTTCGCGGGCGTGGTCGATTCCAGCGCCGACATCGTCTCGGTGGGCTTCCGCTACATGTTCGGCGCCCCGCCCGCGGCCGCACCGGCGCCGCTGATCCGGAAGTACTGAGCGGGGCGTTCGGCCTCCCATATCGTCGCGGGCTGAGAGCGAAGGGCGCCACGCCCGCGCCGGCTGCGATGGTCACACATCGCTGCCGTACAAGAACCAAGGCCAACCCCAGACGCGCCTCCCACCCCCCTCTGCGGGGGAGGGTGGGCCGGCCGTCAGGCCGGGCCGGGAGAGGGGAACCCCGGTTCAGCAGGGGACGCGACCGGCATGACGGGCCAAGCCCTGTTCTGCCGCGTCGCTCCCCTCTCCCGACCCCCTTCGGGGGCCACC
>NZ_AKFK01000105.1:0-23564 GCF_000272495.1 Methylobacterium sp. GXF4
CCCGGCCTGACGGCCGGCCCACCCTCCCCCGCAGAGGGGGGAGGGAGGCGCGCTTGGGGTTGGCCTTGGTTCTCGTCCGGCAGCGATGTGGGAACATCGTAGCCCCCATCCCGAGGCGCCGGAGCGCAGCGGAGGCCTCGAAGGAGCCTCCAGCCAACCGCGCGATCCCTGGAGGGCTCGCTCGAGGCCGCTGCGGGGCACCGCAGGATGAGGCAAGGGGGTGGGAAGGGCCGATCAGACGGGACGCAAGGCCCCCGGTGCCGACCGCTTATCCGCCCCTCGACGCTCCCTACGCCCGCCCCACCGCCATCAGCGCGAAGGCGTAGATCAGCGCCACCTCCTCCAGCCGGTCGAAGCGGCCGGCGGCGCCGCCGTGGCCGGCTTCCATGTTGATGCGCAGGAGGATCGGGCCGCCGCCGGTCATGGTGGCGCGCAGGCGGGCGACCCATTTCGCCGGCTCCCAGTAGGTCACCCGCGGGTCGGTGAGGCCGCCGAGCGCGAGGATCGCCGGGTAGTCCTTGGCGGCGACGTTGTCGTAGGGCGAGTACGACAGGATCGTCTCGAAGGCCGCAACGCTCTCGGCCGGATTGCCCCATTCGGGCCATTCCGGCGGGGTGAGCGGCAGTTCCGCGTCCAGCATGGTGTTGAGCACGTCCACGAACGGCACGTCGGCGACGATGCCGGCGAACAGCTCCGGGGCCAGGTTGGCGACCGCGCCCATCAGCATGCCGCCGGCCGATCCCCCGTGGGCGACGATGCGCTTCTCCGCCGTGTAGCCGGCCGCGATCAGCGCCCGCCCGCAGGCGATGAAATCCGTGAAGGTGTTGGGCTTCTTCTCGCGCTTGCCGTCGAGATACCAGCGCCAGCCCTTCTCGGTGCCGCCGCGGACATGCGCGATGGCGTAGACGAAGCCGCGATCGACCAGGCTCAGCAGGTTGGTCCGGAAGCCCGCCGGCATCATCGTCCCGTAGGAGCCGTAGCCGTAGAGCAGGAGCGGCGCGGAGCCGTCGAGCGCAAGGTCCCGGCGGTGCAGGAGCGAGATCGGTACCTGCTCGCCGTCCGGCGCGGTGGCGAACAGCCGGCGGGTGACGTAGGCGGCCGGATCATGCCCGCTCGGGACGTGCTGGCGCTTGCGCAGGGTCCGGTCGCGGCTGTCGCAGGCGTAATCCCAGGTCTCGGACGGGGTTGTCATGGACGAGTAGACGAAGCGGATCGTCGCCGTGTCGAATTCGTGCCCGCCCCGCAGGCCCAGCGCGTAGGCCTCCTCGGGGAAGGCGACGCTGTGCTCGGACTCGTCGGCGAGATCGCGCACGATGATCCGCGGCCGGGCGTTCTCGACTTCGAGGCGGATCAGGTGGCCGGCCAGCAGGTGCAGGTGGCGGATCATCACCCCGGGCCGGTGGGGCACGAGGTCGGTCCAGTTCGCCCGGCCGGGATCGTCCAGGGGGGCGGTGACGATCTTGAAGTCCTCGGCGCCGTCCGCGTTGGTCCGGATGTAGAGCCGGTCGCCGCGATGCTCGACGTCGTAGATCAGCAGCGGCTCGCGGGGCTGGACCAGCCTCAAGGAGCCCGAGGGCGCGTGCCGGTCGAGGAGCCGGATTTCGGAGGTCTCGTGGTCGCTCGCGGTCACGTCCAGGAAGGCGCCGGACTGAGTGCGGCCGATATGGACGAAGTAGCCGGCATCCGGCTCGGTGTAGAGGGTCTCGTCGGCCGATTGCGCGGTGCCGAGGCGGTGGCGCATGACCTTGGCGGGTCGGTGATTGGCGTCGAGGGCCACGTACCAGAAGCTGTGCCCGTCCGCGGCCCAGACGGCCTCGCCGGAGGTCGCCTCGACCCGGTCCTCGAGGTCGAGGCCGGTAGCGAGGTCGCGGACCTTGATCGTGTAGAGTTCCGAGCCCTTGGTGTCGGCGCTCCAGGCGAGCAACCGATGGTCGTCGGAATGGACCGCGGCGGCGATCTCGAAGAACGGCAGGCCCTCGCCCTCGCGGTCGCCGTCGATCAGGATCGTCTCGTCCGGGTCGGGGCCTGACTCCGGCACGTTCGGCGACGTGGACGGCCGCCGGCAGACCAGCGGGTGCTGCCCGCCCTCGCGGTGGCGGGTGTAATAGGCATAGGGCCCGTCGGGATCGGGCACGCCGCTCTCGTCCTCCTGGATGCGGCCGCGCATCTCGGAGACCAGCGCCTTGCGCAGGTCGGCGCTGCTGGCGAGCGCGACTTCCGCGTAGGCGTTCTCGGCCTTGAGGTAGGCGGCGATGTCCTCGGGGAGTGCGGCCGGGTCCTTGAGGACCGCCTGCCAGTTCTCCGCCTTCAACCACGCGTAGTCGTCGACGATCTCCCGTCCGTGGACGCTGAAGCGCCGCGGCCGGGGTTCGGCCACCGGCGCTTCGGTCCGGTGAGCATCAAAGCCGCGCCCGATCTCCGTCATCGTATCTCCCGCCGGGTCCTGTCCGCCCGGTCCGGGCGCCCGGTCCTGGCATGTGTCGCGCCCGGGGCCGCGACGCAAGCCGCCGCGACGCCGGAGCCGGCCGCTGCCAACTTTAAGTTCGATCGAAGCAAGAGCGCATCTACTTCTGGATGGAAAATCTGATCCAATAGTGTCCGGGATCGGACGGATCGAACAGAACTTGGTAATCTCATTCGATCTTGTGGCCTAAAACTTCTTGTTGTACCTTGGTACAAGGGATCGATTGGTGCACGCGCGGCTTGGGGCCAGCACGTTCGCGTCGTGTACCCGTACGTCCCGGCGTGTGATCAGAAACACGCACGAAACTGTCATTGCGCTGGCGAATACAGAGCCTCGCAATACATCGGGGGTATCATGATAAGCGAAAACGGGAAACCCTTAGATCTTGTCGGCGCGACGGCCGAGGTCGTGGCTGCCTATGTGCGTAACAATTCCATTCCGGTGAGCGAGCTCCGCCCGCTGTTCGGCAACGTCTACGCGGCCCTGAAGCGCGTCGCCGAGAGCCATGCGGTCACGGTGTCGGAGCCGGCCGTGCCGGTTGAGGCGTCGGTGACGCCGGATCACATCGTTTGTCTGGAGGACGGCCGGAAGTTCAAGTCGCTCAAGCGGCATCTCCGGGCGATGTACAACATGAGCCCCGAGCAATACCGCGCGAAGTGGAATTTGCCCGCCGACTACCCGATGGTCGCGCCGAATTACGCCAAGACCCGCTCCGAGCTCGCCAAGGCGATCGGGCTGGGCCGGACCGACGCGCTGCGCGACGCCGCCTGAGCCGGACCGGCCCAGACCTTCGGCACAACCGGGGGATACGGGCGAGGGATACGGAACCGATGTCGGACGTTGGGTTTTGATCGCTCGTTTGTGCGATGCGGTCGAGACCCCGTCCGGCGCCGAGGTGCTGTGCATGAACGCGTTTCCCGACCCGCGGGATGGTGATCCTGCGAAAGATCTCGAGCGGATGAACACCCTTCTCTCCGAATGGGCCGCGCGGTCCGCCACCGACAGCGCCGCCCTGATCGATCGCTTCGAAGAATTGGGCTACCCGGTCCGCGGCAAGTCCGAGGACGAGATCGCCGAGATCCTGCGCCAGCCACCGACTCGACCGCGCCGGACCTGATTCTTCTGTTAGGCAAAAAGTCCTTGACTTCGTGGGGGTGTCCTGCAAGGGTCGCGGCCGGTCGAGCCTGCGTACCATGGTGGGAACAAATCATGAACAAAAACTCGAGGGCCGGACGGGCCAGGGCGGGGGCGAGGCGGGGCGCACCGGAGCCGGTCGCCCTGCCGGCGGAGGCCACGCGCCTGCTGGTGCGGCTCGGCGAGGCCGGGGCCTACGCGCGGCCCGATCCGCTGACCGAGGACGGGCTGCTGGTCCGGCGCGGCGGCGACGGGGTCTCGGTGGGCAGCGGGCGTTTCGCGCAGGCCGCCGGGCGGGCGCTGGTCGAGGCCGACCTCGCCGCCTGGGATCCCACGGGCACCCGGCTGACGATCGGGCCGGCCGGGCAGGCGCGGCTGCGACGCAGGCAGGCCCCGGACGGGATGGCCTATCGCGCCCAGCACCAGGATCTGACCGTGATCGACGGCGGCGGCGCGGAGCCGGCCATCCGGAACGCGTCCGAAAATCCCCTGGCCTGGATGGTCCGGCGCCGGAACCCGGACGGCACGCCGCTGATCGATCCGGCCGCGTTCGAGGCCGGCGAGCGGCTGCGCCGGGACATGACGAAGGCGGCGATGCTGCCCCGGATGGGGTCCGACCTCGGCGCGCCCCGGGTCGATGGCGGCGGCGCCCGCGATCCGGCCGCCGCGGCCGACCAGGTGATCGCGGCCCGCCAGCGGGTACGCGGCGCCCTTGACGCGGTCGGCAGCGACCTGTCGGGCCTGCTGATCGACCTCTGCGGCTTCCTCAAGGGCCTGGAGCGGATCGAGGCCGAGCGCCGCTGGCCGGCCCGCTCCGCCAAGGTCGTGGCCCGCATCGCCCTGGGGCGCCTGGCCGAGCATTACGGCCTGGCCCGCGAGGCGACCGGGCCGGATCACGGGCGGTTGCGGCTGTGGCGGGCGTGAGAGCAGAGAGCCGCCGGGGGCGCCCATCGCGCCCTCACCCCGGCAGATCGCGGGCTCTCGGTCGCCCTTCCGACCTCGATCGGGCCAGAGGCTCGGGTGCCGCACAGGCGATCAAGGTCTGACCGGTTCACGAAGTCCGGGGTGCCGGCACCCCCCCGAACGCCGGTCGTCCCGGGATGAGGCCGAGGGCGGGACAGACCCGGCCGGAACGGCGCGTTTCCGTCGGAGCGCGCCGTCGCCCGCCTCAGGCGGCCTGGATGTCCCGCAGGAAGCTATCGACCTCCTGCCGGACCTTCTGGGACTGGGTCGCCAGCTGGGAGGCCGCGTGCAGCACCTGGGTCGCGGCGCTGCCGGTCTCGCTGGACGAGGCCAAGACCTGGACCACGTTGGCCGACACGTCCCGGGTGCCCCGGGCCGCCTCGCCGGCATTGCGCGAGATCTCGCTGGTCGCCGCGGTCTGCTGCACCACCGTCGAGGCGATCGCCCCGCTGATCTCGTTCACCGCCGCGATGGTGCGGGCGATCTGCTCGATCGCGTCCGCGGCCTGGCCCGTGGCGGACTGGATCGCGGCGATCTGGCCGCCGATCTCCTCCGTGGCGCGGGCCGTCTGGCCGGCGAGCTCCTTCACCTCGGCCGCCACCACGGCGAAACCGCGCCCCGCGTCGCCGGCGCGCGCCGCCTCGATGGTCGCGTTGAGCGCAAGCAGGTTGGTCTGCCCGGCGATCCCGGAGATCATCGTCACCGCGGCGCCGATCTGCTCGGCGGCCACCCGCAGGCTGGCCATGGCGGCGTTGGTCGCCTGCGCCTCATGGGCGGCGGCACCCGCGACCTCGTTGGAGCGGATCACCTGCCGCTCGATCTCCTGCAGCGACGCGACCATCTCCTCGGCGGCCGCCGCCACGGTCTGGACGTTGGTCGAGGCCTGCTCGGCGGCGGCGCTGGAGGCCACCGCCTGATTGTTGGTGTCGTCGGCGACCTGGGTCATCGAGCGCGCCGTGGCGTCGAGCTCCGTGGCGGCCCCGGTGACCACCTCGAGCGAGGCCGCGACGTTCTGCTGGAAGGCCCTGACCAATTGGTCGACCCGCTCGACCCGGCTGAGCCGGGCGGCCTGCTCGGCGGCCTGGGCGGCCTCCAGCTCGGCCCGGGCGATGGCGTTCTGGCGGAACACGTCCACCGCCTTGGCCATCTCGCGCATCTCGTCACGCACCTTCGGCTGCGGCACCGCCACGTTGGTGTCGCCCTCGGCCAGGCGCTTCATCGCGTTGGTCATGCCGACGATCGGCCGGATGATGCTGCGGGCGATCAGGAAGGCCAGCGCGCCGCCGAGCACCACCGCCAGGGTGATCAGGCCGATCTGGATGCGCCGGGCGTTCTCCACCGACGCGGTGGTCGCCTCGGTGAGCTCGTTCACGGCGACGAAGATCTTGTCGCGCGCGGTCTCGCCGACCCGTTCGATCGACGCCGCGAACGGCTTGATGCCCGTCTCGAACGCGTCATTGGCGACGCTCATCGCGCCGTCCCAGGCCGTCAAGGTCGCCGCATAGGCGTCCAGCCCCTCGGCGACCGCCTTGATCTCCGGCGCGACGATCGCGCCGCCCTCCACCGCGCCGAAGGCCTTCAGGGCGCCGCGCGCCTGCTCGACCGCCGCCAGGAACCCGGCCCGATCCTCGGCCGAAAGCCGCATGGTGAAGCGCGCGGCCTCGAGCCGGGCCCGCAGGATGGTGTTCTCGATCTTCTGAACGCGATCGGACATCGCGGCGCTCGTGCGCTCGCGAACCGCGACGACCAGCGCGTCCAAGGCGCGCGCGAGCGCGTCACCGGCCTTGAACATGTTCGTCCGGGTCTCGTTCACGCGCAGGCCGGCCGTCGCGAGCCGCTCCAGCCCCGGCTTCAGGGCGCGGGCATCGTCGCGCATCTGCCCGTAGAGCGGGCGGCGCTCGGTATGCATGGCCCGGGCGAAATGCATCTCGCTCGTCTCCTCGATGGCGCGCCGCGACTGCTCCATCGCGGTGATCTGCTCGGCGCTCGGGGCGAGGCGGTAATGCTCTGCGGCGCCGGTCAGGCGGGCCGCGAGGCTGTTGATCGTGAGAATCGACCGTACGCCGACGTCGAACCGAGCGCGCATCTCGTATTGGTCGGTGATGAAGCTCTGTTGATAGAGCGAATACGCACCGATGCCGCCGGCAATCAGCACGAGCATGGCGAAGCCGGCATAGAGCCGGTGGCGAATTCCCAACTTCACGGGTGGACGACTTTCCAAAGAGCATGCCCGCATCGGGCACGACGCCGATAAAAGTCGGATCGATGACACTATTGTGTCAGCATTCGCACCTCAACCTCAGGTATTTTCAAAGTTGTTATTGTTTTAATATTGGACTTTACCTTACAGTCGCGCGCAGGACGCAAGAGTAAAGATTCGCGGCGGTCGGATGGGGGCAATCCGCCCGGCCAATTCAGAGCTCGGTCGACACCTTTGAATTCACGATCATATTCGAGGAATTTTTATGACAATCCTATTTTATACCCGCTGAGATCAAGTTTCCGCGGACGATGCCGAGCCAACAGGACTCCTCGGACCAACAACCAAGAGTCTATCATCTCCTGGGATCCCGATGCCCTGCGCGGACAGCCGCTTGTCGGAGACCCGAAGCGCCGTCCGGCCGCGGGCATTCGGACCGATGCTCCGAGGCCCGGATTTCGGCCCGGGAAGCCCGGTTGGGAGATTCCAGGCTAAGCCCGCACGACCGATTCGGCGCGCGTCTGTCGGGCGGGCGACGGGCCGGGGGCAGACGTGGCGACGAGGATGTGCGCGCGACGACGCGCGTCAGGCCACGCGATTCGCCAGGGCCTCGCGCATCAGGCTGGCGACCATCCCGTCCTGGAACTGCTCGCGCTGGATGAACAGCGCGTCCGGAACCAGCACCGAGGCGTCCTGCTCAGGCGGGTCGACCGGATCGCTGGAGAGGACGATGCGCAGGCCCGGGCGCAGAGCCCGCGCCTCGACCGCGAGCTGCGCGCAACACAGGCCGCCCTGCAGCGCCGCGTCCACCACCATCACGTCCACGGGCAGCCCGAGGGCCAGGACCGTCATGGCGTCGACGCCCCGGTCGCAGGCGGTCACCTGGTAGCCCAGCATCCGGATCTCGGCGGAAATCTCGTCGCGCCAGCGCTTGTGGCGGCCGACGACCAGCACCTGGATCCGGTAACAAACGCCCTGGGGCAGCCTGCCGGAGGCCGTCTCGACGTCGGTTGTGGGCATCGTCCGCACTCGACCTCGCTCTGGCTTTGCGATGCATCATGCTAAGCCGGGAACTCAGTCGCGCGCAAGCCTTCGTGCGCAGGCCTTTGGCCGCGAAGGCGCCGCATTCCGCGCCGCTGTTGCCCAAAGCGCATGCAGCCCGAAGCGTGGTCATAGCGTAGGCTTGCGGTTGACGGCGCCGGGGTCGCGCGGGCAACACCGGGCCGCCGCGGGAGGCCCCGCGCGCTGCCGGAGCTTGAGCCGATGTCGTCCGCGAAATCCCCTCCCGTCTCTCCGCTGGCGCCCGCTACGGTGCCGGATCTGCCGCCGCTGCCGGGCGTGCGGATCGCCACCGCCCAGGCCGGCATCCGCTACAGCGGCCGCACCGACGTGCTCTACGTCGATCTCGCCCCCGGCACCCGGGCGGCCGGGGTGTTCACCCGCTCGAAATGTCCCTCGGCGCCGGTGGATTGGTGCCGCGAGGCCCTGTCGCACGGCGCAGCCCGGGCCGTGGTGGTCAATTCGGGCAACGCCAACGCCTTCACGGGCCGGCTCGGCCGGGAGGCCGTCGCCAAGACCGTGCAGATCGCCGCGCAGGCCGCCGGCTGCAGCGACCGGGAGGTCTACGTCGCCTCCACCGGCGTGATCGGCGAGCCGCTGCCGGCCGAGCGATTCGAGGGCGTGCTGGCCGATTGCGCCGCCCGGGCCACGGACGGGCCGGCCGCCTGGGCCGAGGCCGCCCGGGCGATCATGACCACCGACACCTTCCCCAAGCTCGCGACCCGCACCGCCGAGATCGACGGCGTGCGCGTCACCATCAACGGCATCGCCAAGGGCGCCGGCATGATCGCCCCCGACATGGCGACGATGCTGGCCTTCGTGTTCACCGACGCCGCCCTGCCCCAGGCGGCGCTCCAGGCCCTGCTCGCGGCCGGCACCAAGACCAGCTTCAACTGCGTGACGGTGGACGGCGACACCTCGACCTCCGACACCCTGCTGCTGTTTTCCACCGCCAAGGCCGGCAATGCCGAGATCGCCGACGCCGCCGACCCGCGGCTCGCCGGCTTCCGGGACGCGCTCGACAGCCTGCTGATCGAGCTGGCCCAGCTCGTCGCCAAGGACGGCGAAGGCGCGCGCAAGTTCGTCACCGTGCGGGTCACCGGCGCCGAGAGCGACGCCTCCGCCCACAGGATCGCCCTATCGATCGCCAACTCGCCGCTGGTGAAGACCGCGGTGGCCGGCGAGGACGCCAATTGGGGCCGGGTGGTGATGGCGGTGGGCAAGGCCGGCGAGCCCGCCGACCGGGACCGCCTGGCGATCTGGTTCGGCGACGTGCGCGTGGCCGTCCAGGGCGCCCGCGATCCGGATTACAGCGAGGACGCCGCCAGCGCGGTGATGCGCGAGCCGGAGATCGAGATCCGGGTCGATCTCGGGCTGGGCGAGGGGAAAGCCCGCGTCTGGACCTGCGACCTGACCAAGGCCTACATCGAGATCAACGGGGATTACCGCTCGTGAGGGCCGGTCTCGCCGGACTGCTCCTGCTGGCGCTGCTACCCGCCGGGGCGCAGGCCGACGATGCGGACTGCAAACGGCGTATCAGCGTCGTCGGGCGCGCCGCCGAGGCGCGGGCGCCCGACTTCGCCGAAATCACCGTCGGGATCGAGGCCCGGGGCGCGACCCCGGCCGCCGCCCTCGACGCCGCCTCGAAGGCCGTGGCCGGGATCTCGGCGCAGGCGCGGGCGCTCGGCGTGCCGCCGGCCGATATCGGCACCGCCGCGGTGACGCTCCAGGCCGGCTCGCGCAGCGTGACCCGGCCGGGCGGCGCGGTCACCGAGGAGCCCGACGGCTACCGGGCCGGCAACCGCGTGACGGTCCGGCTGGCCGACATGGACCGCCTGGGCGACCTGCTGCGCCAGGCGCTCGATTCGGGCGCGAACCGGATCGACGGGGTCAGCTTCGGCCTGCGCGATCCCGACACCGCCGAATCGGCGCTCCAGGTCGCGGCCGCCCGGGATGCCCGGAGCCGGGCCGAGGCCCTGGCCGAGGCGGTGGGTGCCAAGCTCGGGCCCCTCTGCACCCTGGGCAACCCAGGCGCCGCGGTCCCGCCGCCGCCGGTCTACAGCCGAGCGCTGGCGGCCCCGATGGCCGCCAAGGGCCGGCGCGTCCCGATCGAGGCCGGCACGATCCAGCTCTCCTCCGAGGTCTCGGCCAGCTTCGCGGTGGCGCCGTGAGCCAGCCGCTGCGCCTGTTGCTGGTGGTCGCGGTGGCGCTGGTCGATGTCGACGGCCGCGTTCTGGTGAGCGAGCGCCCGGCGGGCAAGCAGCTCGCCGGCCTGTGGGAATTTCCCGGCGGCAAGGTCGAGGCCGGCGAGCGCCCGGAGGAGACCCTGATCCGGGAGCTGTCCGAGGAGCTCGGCATCCGGGTCGAGGAACCGTGCCTGGCGCCGCTGACCTTCGCGAGCCACGCCTATCCGGATTTCCACCTGCTGATGCCGCTCTACGTCTGCCGGCGCTGGTCGGGCACGCCGCGCCCGATGGAGGGCCAAGCGCTCAAATGGGTCCGCCCCAAGGCCCTGCGCGACCTCGCCATGCCCCCGGCCGACGCGCCGCTGATCCCGTTCCTGGTCGAGCTGCTGGGGAGCTGATCCGGGCCCGGAGCGGGGGGCTATCGCCGTCCTTGCACGCCGCAAATCGGTGACGGCGTAGGATACCCGGTCCGTACAGGCCACGCGCCTCCTCCTTTACGGGCTACTGGCTACACAGATTTTCGGAGACCCGGCGCCGGGACGGGGCGCAGGTCCCCTCTCCCGCACGGGAGAGGGGGCACGTCGCGCCGCTTCGCCGGCGGCGGTGCTCAGCGGAGATATATGAACCTCGTAGCCCGCGAGGGGGGAAGGGAGAGGCGCGCATGACGGGCTGCCGCCCTCATCCGCCAACGGGGGGCGGAGTGGGGAACATGCCGCCCCTCCGGGGATATCGAGGCGGCGGCACCCGAAACCTCACAGCGCCAGAATCCCCTCCACCGCCTCCTGCACGGCGAGCGCTTCGGCGAGGGTGGCGAGGTGGTGGGGCTCGCCGCGCGTCATGCGGACGACGCCCGCGAGCTGGCGGCGCAGCGCGATCGGGCGCACCTCTGCGTTGGGGAGCGCATTGGGAGCCGGGGTGAAGGTCCCGTCCAGGCCGCGGCGCTCGGCGATGGCCCAGTCGCGCAGGCGGATGGCGCCGGCATCGCCCTCCAGCGTCCAGGTGTTGTGGTCGTCCTCGGCGACGCCGCCGACCCGGCCGGTCAGGGTCACGGGAATGCCGCCGGCCCTCAGCGTCACGTCGATCGCCCGCTCGGAGCGACCGGCCTCCGGGAAGGCGACCGTGCCGGCGAGCCCGTCCAGCGGCCCGCACAGGCGGCGGGCGAGGAACAGGAAATGCGAGACGACCTCGCGGGTGAAGCCGCCCTCGGCCCGGGCGTCGAGCCAGCGCGCCGCGTCGGCCTGCCAGGGGCGCGGCCAGCGGGCGAAGGCCACCGCGATGCTGAGCCGGCGGGGCGTCCCGACGGCGCCCTCGGCGATCCAGCGCTCCAGCGCCGCGACGCCGGGCGAGGAGGCGAACGGGAAGTTCACCGCCCCGGCCGCCCCGGCCTCGGCCACGAAGGCGCGGGCGTCGGCAAGGTCGATCGCCAGGGGCTTCTCACAGAAGACGGTCCGGCCGGCGGCCAGCGCCGCCCGGGCGTAGCCGAGATGCGAGGCCGGCGGCGAGGCGACGTAGACGCAGGCGCTGGCCGCCACGACGGCGTCGGAATCGGCAACCTGCGGCACCGCCGGGAAGGCGGCGCCGACCCGGGCCAGAGCCTCCGGGGACGGGTCCCACAGGGCGACGACCCGGACCGGCGAATCCGACGCGCCGTGGAGCACGCCGATCAGGCGCTCGCCCATGATGCCGGCGCCGATGATCCCGAGGGCGAGCGGCTGGTCGGTTGTGGTCATCCCGGTTCCCTGTGTGACGACGCCCGGTCAGGCCCGGCCCCGACGGGCGTCGAGGCTGACCGGGCCGGCCCCGAAGGCCGCGACCTGAAGCAAGCCGCCCGCCACGGCAAGGTTCTTGAGGAAGTGGAACATCTGGTTCGGGTCCGCCAGGGCCGTGTGGAAGGTCAGGGCGGTGGCCACCGCGAATCCCGCAAGCGCCAGGGCGACGAGCCGGGTCCGGTAGCCGGTAATCAGCAGCAGGCCGCCCAGGACCTCCACCAGGGCGGCGGCCGCGAACGACACCTCCGGCAGCGGCAGGCCGGCGGACCGGATTGTGGCGAGCGTCGCAGCCGGGGCGGCGAGCTTGCCGATTCCGCTCACCAGGAACAGCGCGCTCATCAGGACCCGGCCGGTCACCGGCAGCAGGGCAGTGGCGGAGGCGATCGGGGCGGCCATGGCAATACTCCGGTTCAACGTGGGATACCTTGCGAGGATCAGGCCGCGCCCGGCTGGGCGAGGCCGCGGACCCAGTCGGCCGCGAGGCTGACATCGGCCTGCGACAGGCCGTGGCCGACCGGCAGGATCCGGTGTTCGACCGCCGCGCCGGCGGCTGTGAGCTGCCGGGCCAGCCGGCCGGCATTCTCGGCCGGGACGATCGGGTCCATCGCCCCGGAGAGCATCAGCACCGGCTTGCCCGCGAGGTCGGCGGCGGGCGGCTCGGCCAGCGGCACCATCGGCCGGATCAGCACCGCGCCCGCCAGCACCTCCGGGTGCAGCATCAGCAGCGCGGCGGCGATGTTGGCGCCGTTCGAGAAGCCGAGGGCCAGCGGCGCGGCAAGGCCGTAGCGCGCCCGCGCCGCCGCCACGAAGGCCGCGAGATCCGCGGTGCGGCGGCGCAGGTCGGCCTCGTCGAACACCCCCTCGGCCAGCCGCCGGAAGAAGCGCGGCATGCCGTTCTCGGATACCGCCCCACGGGGCGACAGCAGGGCGGCGCCCGGGGCCACGATCCGGCCGAGCGGCAGGAGATCGTGCTCGTTGCCGCCGGTCCCGTGCAGGAGCAGCAGCGGCCGCGCCTCGGTGGCGCCGGGCTCGAAGTGATGGATCAGGCCGGGGGCATTGGGCGTGCGGACGTCTTGGGTCATGGCGACCTCGCTGATGAGTATCCTCGCACCTCCGCCCCGTTCGTCCGGGGCGGAGATCTGGTTCAGGCGACCTTCGGCAGCACCGCCTCGATCTGGGCTCGGTGCGGCTCCAGCCCGGCGGGCAGCTTCAGGGCGGTGCCGAGGGCATCCATCGGCTCGTCCACGGCGAAGCCGGGGGCGTCGGTGGCGATCTCGAACAGCACGCCGCCGGGCTCGCGGAAGTAGACCGACCGGAAATACTGGCGGTCCCGCTGCTCGGTGACCTGGAGGCCGAGCCCGGCGAGCTTGTCCGCCATCGCGGCCTGCGCGGCATCGTCCGCCGCCCGGAACGCGATGTGGTGGACCGAGCCCGCCCCCTGACGGCCGGGCAGGAAGCCGCCGACCGCCCGGAGGGTCACGAAGCTGCCAAGCGCCGCGCTGCCGGCGAACCGGATCAGGTTGCCCTCGCGGGCCTCCTCGCGCAGGCCCAGCACCTCCGTGAGGATCGCGGCCGTGGCCTCGGCCCGCTCCAGGAGGAGCGTGACCCCGTGCAGGCCGCGGATCGCGTGCTCGGCCGGAACCTCGGCCGAGGCCCAGGCGGCCTCCGCCTCGGCGCCGTCGACGCCGACGAGCGCCAGCATCATCCCGTCCGGGTCGCGGAACCGCAGGGTCGGCGCACCGAACACCTGGACCAGCGGCTCGTGGGCGACGCCCTTCTCGATCAGCCGGTGGGTCCACCAGCCGATCGAGCCGCGGGGCACCCGGAACGCGGTCTCCTGGGTCTCGCCGATCCCGACCCGGCCGGGGGCCGCATGCGCGATCGGGAAGAAGGTCAGGATCGTGCCGGGCTGCCCGGCCGCGTCGCCGTAATACAGGTGGTAGGTGCCCGGATCGTCGAAGTTGACGGTCTTCTTCACCAGCCGCTGGCCGAGCACGCGGGTGTGGAAGTCGAGGTTGCGGAGGGCCGGGCCGGAAAAGGCCGTGACGTGGTGGAGGCCGGACTGCACCATGACGCTATCTCCCGAGAAGCCGCCCTGCGTTGCGCGGGGCGTTTGCGATGACGGCAATCTGGCCCTTGCGAAGGCGCCTTAAAATAGAAACGATGGAAACCCATCGTTTCTGGAATGCGACTCATGCGGCTCCCCGATTTCGAGGCCTGGGCGGTCTTCGCCAAGGTGGTGGAGGTCGGCTCCTTCGGCCGGGCCGCGGAGGATCTGGGCCTGTCGAAGGGCACCGTCTCGAAGGCGGTCGGCCGGCTGGAGGCGCGGATCGGCGCGCGGCTGTTCAACCGCACCTCGCGCAAGCTCGCCCTGACGGAGGCCGGCCACGCCGCCAAGGCCAGCGCCGCCCGGATCCTGGCGGAGGGCGAGGCCGCGGAGGCGCTGGCCATCGCGGGCGCCGCCGAGCCGCGCGGCCTCGTGCGCCTGGCCGCGCCGATGACCTTCGGGGTGATGCATGTCGCGCCGCTCCTGCCGGATTTCCTGCGGCAGCACCCGGCCGTCTCGGTGGACCTGCACCTGTCCGACGCCGTGGTCGACCTCGTGGGCGGCGGCTTCGATATCGGGCTGCGGATCGCGGCCCTGCCCGATTCCTCCTTGCGCGCCCGGCGGCTCTGCGCGATCCGGCGCTCGCTGGTGGCGACGCCCGCCTATCTCGACCGGCACGGACGGCCCGTGCATCCGGACGACCTCGCCCGCCACGCCTGCCTGGGCTACGCCTACCTGCCGACCCCCGACCGCTGGCGGTTCATCGACGACTCGGGTGCGGAGGCCGTGATCGTGCCGGGCGGGCCGCTGCGCGCGAACAACGCCGAGGCGCTGGCGCCGGCGCTCCGGGCCGGCCTCGGCCTCGCCCTGCAGCCCGATTTCATGATCTGGGACGATCTGGAAACCGGGCGCCTCGAGCGGGTCCTGCCCGGCTGGTCGCCGCCGCCGATCGCGCTCCACCTCGTGACGCCCCCCGGCGACCCGCGGCCGGCCCGGATCACGGCGCTGATCGGCTATCTCGGGCAGAGGCTCGCCCAGGCACCCTGGGCCGGGACGGCACCGCACCAGCCGAGCCGGATGGCGGCCCGGCCCGGGGCGTGAATGTCGGAATCGTACAAAACTTACCCTGTGGATGATTTTATACAAATATTCTTGACTTGCATGATCGTATCTGGCGTGGTCGATAAAGCTTAGGTACCCTTGTGTCCTTGAGGGTTTCGACGTCTGTCAGCGGCCCATCTATGCCCGGTCCCGGCGCCCCTCAGGTTGTGTGTGGGCGCTCTATCCGGGCCGGTGCGCATGCGACCGACGACGGGACCGTCTCGAAGGCCGGCCCGCCGTTGCGCGTGTTCGCAGCCGCCCGATGAGGCCGGCCATGCGGGCCCTGCGGAGCGCGGTTCGGCCTGTTCCCCGAGCCCGCCCGCGATTCAGGCATTGGCCTTGCGATTGCACGCGCGGCTTCCGGTGCCGGGCGATCCGATCCTGTCCCTGAGGCCCTGATGTCCCCTGCGGCACACCTTCGACCCGCGCCCGACCGGCTCGTCCACAAGACCGTGGCTGCCGCCGTCGCCGAGTCGCTGCGGCAGCGGATCCTGACCGGCGAGTTCCCAGCCGGCACCCAGCTGCGCCAGGACGCGCTGGCGGAGGAGTTCGGGATCAGCCGGATCCCGATCCGGGAGGCCCTGCTGCAGCTCGAGGCCACCGGCCTGATCAAGATCATGCCGCATCGCGGCGCCGTGGTCTCGGGCCTGTCGGTGGAGGAGGTGGAGGACATCTTCACCCTCCGGGTCCAGCTCGAGCCGGAATTGCTGGCCCTCTCGGCGCGGCGCCTGTCGCAGGCGGATTTCGAGGCGCTGCACGGCCTCACCGAGGATTACAGCGCCGCCCTGGCGGCCGGCGAGATCCTGCGCTGGGGCGAGCTGAACCGGCGTTTCCACCTCGATCTGCTGCAGCACGCCGAGCGCCCGCGGTCGCTGAGCATCGTCGCCGGCCTGCTGCAGGATTGCGACCGCCCGACCCGGCTCCAGCTCTCGGCCTCCGGGGACGTCGCCCGCGCCGACCGGGAGCACCGGGAGATCCTGGCCCTGTGCGAGGCCGGAAAGATCGACAAGGCCGCCGACCTCCTGCGCCGCCATATCGAGAACGCGGCGCAATCGCTGATCGCGATCTACCGGCGCGCGCTCAGCGCGTGAGCCGGCGGGTGCGACCCGCCCCGCGGATATCCCGGCTCCTCACTCCCCCTTGTCGGTCCGCCGCACGAGGCGGCCGGGCAGGCCGGTCAGGTGGTCCTTCATCGCCAGCACCTTCTGGACCTTCGAGCCGAGGGTGAGGAGCTGGACCAGGCGCTCGGTGTCGAGCCGGCGCACGTCGGCGTACCAGCCGGCGAACAGCTCGAACAGGTCGTGCATCTCCCGCAGCCGGGCCTGGGCGTGGCGCTCCGCCTCGGTTCCGGCCTCGACCATGAGCAGCTCGCGCAGCAGGGTCAGGGTCGGGTCGATCTCGCGCTTCTTGCGCTCCTCGACCAGGGTGCGGACGATCTGCCAGATGTCCTCCGGGGTGGCGAAATAGTCCCGCCGATCCCCGGGCATGTGCTGGAGCCGCACGAGGTTCCAGGCCTGCAGCTCCTTGAGCCCCATGCTGACATTGGAGCGCGAGACGCCCAGCCGCTCGACGATCTCGTCGGCGTTGAGCGGCCGCTCGGCCACGAACAGCAGGGCGTAGATCTGCCCCACGGTCCGGTTGATGCCCCAGCGCGAGCCCATCTCGCCGAAATGCAGCACGAAGGTCTGGATCAGGGGAGGCAGGTGCACGGCGGCGATCCGTCGAACGGTTTGGGCCCCCGGGAAAGCGGGGGGCGTTGCCGGCTTATCAGCTCTTGAGCCAGAACCGGAGGAGCGTCGCCACGGCGCCGAGGCCGAGGATGCTCCCGGCCCAGATCGCGGCGAACCAGGCGAGCCGTTTCCACAGGGGGAGCGGGGTTGCAGGCGCCATCAGTGATACCCGTGCGCGTCGACTTTGCCGCGGAACACCCAGTAGGAATACGCGGTGTAGATCAGGATGATCGGGACCAGGATCGCGGCGCCGACCAGCATGAAGATCTGGCTCGCCTCGGGGGCCGCGGCCTGCCAGATCGTGATCCGGCCCGGCACCACGTCGGGGAAGATGCTGATCCCGAGCCCCAGGAACGACAGGGCGAACAGGCCGAGCGCGATCAGGAACGGCGCCCGCTCGCCCCCGTCCCGCAGGGTCCGCCACAGGGCGTAGGCGGCGAGCGCCACCAGCAGCGGCACCTGCGCCGAGACCAGCACGTTCGGCATCGCCAGCCAGCGTTCGAAGTAGCGCCCCTGCAGGAACGGCGTCGCGGCGCTGACCAGCGCGATCGCCGCCACCGTGGCGAGCGTCAGGCGCTGCGCCAGCCGGCGGGCCTGGAGCTGGAGCAGCCCTTCGGTACGCATCACCAGCCAGGTCGCCCCGAGCAGCGCGTAGGCGACCACGAGGCTCGCGCCGACCAGCAGGCTGAACGGCGTCAGCCAGTCCCACCAGCCGCCGGCATAGGCCCGGCCCTCGACCGCGATGCCCTGCAGGAGCGCGCCGAGCGCGATCCCCTGGGCGAGCGCCGCCACCACCGAGCCGCCCGTGAAGGCGACGTCCCAGGCCGCCCGGTGGCGGGGATCGCGCCAGCGGAACTCGAACGCGACGCCGCGAAAAATCAGCCCGAGCAGCATGGCGATGATCGGCGCGTAGAGCGCCGGCAGGATCACCGCGTAGGCCAGCGGGAAGGCCGCGAACAGGCCGCCGCCGCCCAGAACCAGCCAGGTCTCGTTGCCGTCCCAGACCGGGGCGACCGAGTTCATCGCGGTGTCGCGCTCCGGCCCCGGCCGCAGGGCCGGGAACAGGATGCCGATGCCGAGATCGAAACCGTCCATGACGATGTAGGCGAAGACCGCGAAGGCGATCACGAAGGCCCAGATCACGGTGAGATCGACGCTGTAGAGCATGGCTGCCTCACTCGGCCGGCTGGAGGGCGCGGTCGGGATCGACCGACGGGGCGGGGGTGATGCCGGCGGTGCGGATCGGCGCGCCGGGCTCGATCCCGGTCTCGCCGGCATGGGGCGGCTGGGCCATCAGGCGCAGGATGTAGAACACCCCCATGGCAAACACCGAGAAGTAGATCACCACGAAGGCGGTGAGCGAGGCGGCCACCGCCGGGCCGTGGAGCGGCGAGGCCGATTGCGCGGTCCGCAGCAGGCCGTAGACCGTGTAGGGCTGGCGCCCGACCTCGGTGGTGATCCAGCCGGCCAGCACCGCCACGAACCCGGCCGGCCCCATGGCGACGGCGAAGCGGTGCAGCGGGCTCCACCGGTAGAGCGCCCCGCGCCAGCGCGCGAGCAGGCTCAGGGTCCCGAGCAGCAGCATCAGCATGCCGAGCCCGACCATGACGCGGAACGACCAGAACACGATCGGCACCGGCGGCCAGTCCGTGCGCGGCAGGCTGTCGAGGCCGGCGAGCGGCGCGTCGAAGCTGTGCTTGAGCACGAGCGAGGACAGCTTCGGGATCTCCACCGCGTAGCGGATCGTGCCGGCCTCCTGGTCGGGCAGGCCGAACAGGACCAGGGGCGCCCCGTCCGGGTGGCTCTGGAAATGGCCCTCCATGGCCATGACCTTGGCGGGCTGGTGCTCGAGGGTGTTGAGCCCGTGGGCGTCGCCCGCGAGGATCTGGACCGGCGCCACCAGGGCGGCCATCCACATCGCCATCGAGAACATGGTCCGCGCCGCCGGGTTGGCCCGGTCGCGCAGCAGGTGCCAGGCGCCGACCGCGCCGACCACGAGCGCCGTGGTCAGGTAGGCCGCCAGCACCATGTGGACGAGGCGGTACGGGAAGGACGGGTTGAACACGATCGCCCACCAGTCCAGCGGCACGAACTGGCCCGCGGCGTTGGTGCCGTAGCCCGTTGGCGTCTGCATCCAGGAATTCACCGACAGGATCCAGAAGGCCGAGAAGAAGGTCCCGAACGCCACCATCAGGGTCGCGGCGAAGTGCAGGCGCGGCCCGACCTTGCTCATCCCGAACAGCATGACCCCGAGGAAGCCGGCCTCCAGGAAGAAGGCCGAGAGCACCTCGTAGGCCATCATCGGGCCGAGGACCGGGCCGGTCTTGTCGGAGAAGACCGACCAGTTGGTGCCGAACTGGTAGGACATCACCAGGCCGGAGACCACGCCCATGGCGAAGGCGATGGCGAAGATCTTCAGCCAGTACTTGAACAGGTCCATGAAGACCTGCCGGCCGGTGGCGAGCCACAGGCCCTCCAGCACGGCGAGGAAGCTCGCCAGCCCGATCGAGAAGGCCGGGAACACGATGTGGAACGCCACCGTGAAGCCGAACTGGATGCGGGCGAGGATCAGGGGGTCGAGGGTGTCGAGCACGACGAATCTCCGGCTCGGGATCTGTGCCTTGACGTATATCAATTTCAGAAATTTCTGAAAAGCCGAAACTCACTGAACCTGTGCCGGGGCTGGCCTGGGCCTGGACGCGCGCGGCCGGACACGGCAGGCTCGCGCCGATTCCCCGAACGGCCGGGACCTTGCAGGCATGGCGCCCGCCCGCTTGCCGCCGCGCCGCGCGGCGCGCCGTTCCCCGGACACCACGAGACCCGTCGCCCATGGCCGAACCCGTTGCCGCTGCCGCCCTCGACGCGCCCGTCGACCTCGCCGCCCTCCTCTCGGAGCGCATCCGCGGCATCGGCACGAGCCAGATCGGCCTGGTGGCGGATCGCGGCCGGGACGATCCGGACGTGGTCAAGCTCTGGATCGGCGAGGGCGACCTGCCGACGCCGCCCTTCATCGTCGAGGCGGCGCACCGGGCGATGCAGGCCGGGCATACCCGCTACACCACCTCGCTCGGCCTGCCGGCCCTGCGGGCGGCGCTCGGCGCCTATCACGCCCGGCACTGGGGCGTGGACGTCCCGGCGGATCGGTTCGCCGTCACGGCCGGGGGCATGAACGCGATCATGCAGGCCGCGCAGGCGCTGCTGGAGCCGGGCGACGAGATCCTCATCCCCGCCCCGGCCTGGCCGAACCTCGCCGAGGCGGTCCGCATCACCGGCGGCGTGCCGGTGACGGTGCCCTACCGGATCCAGCCCGACGGGCGCTTCACGCTGCCGCTCTCCGACATCGAGGCGGCCCTGACGCCGCGCACCCGGGTGATCATGGTCAACTCGCCGTCGAACCCGACCGGCTGGACCATGCCGCTCGCCGAGATGACGGCGCTGCGCGACCTCGCCCGGGCGCGCGGCCTGTGGATCCTCTCCGACGAGGTCTACGCGCACTTCACCTACGGCAACCAGATCGCCCCGTCCTTCCTGCAGATCTGCACGGAGGACGACCGCCTGATCGTCACCAACACCTTTTCGAAGAACTGGGCGATGACCGGCTGGCGCGCCGGCTGGGTGATCTTCCCCCGGGGCCTGGCGCCGACCTTCGCCAAGCTCGGCCAGTACAGCACCACCTCGATCCCGACCTTCATCCAGCACGCCTGCATCGCGGCCCTCGACGAGGGCGACGGCTTCATCCGCACGATGGTCGACCGCTGCGCCGAGGCCCGGGCGATCTTGGTGGAGGGGCTGGCCCGCCTGCCCGGCGTGACGGTGGCGCCGCCGGACGGCGCCTTCTACCTCATGCCCCGGATCGCCGGAGACGAGCCGAGCCTCGACCTCGCCTACCGCCTGCTGCGCGACGCCAAGGTCGGCGTCGCCCCGGGCACCGCCTTCGGTCCCGCGGGCGAAGGCCTGATCCGCATCTGCTTCGCCATCAGCCCGGAGCTGGCGCGGGAGGCGGTGCGGCGGTTGTCGGGGGTGTTGGGGACGGGTTCGTCCGGGCGGGCGAACTGATCCGGGGGCCTGCGGTTTCAGCTTTGGCGCAAGAGTAGGGTCCCCACATTGCCGGATGACGCGCGGGTCCCCTCTCCCGTGCGGGAGAGGGACAGGGTGAGGGATGCGCCCTGTCCGGAAAGACCTGATCCCTCACCCCAACCCTCTCCCGCACGGGAGAGGGAGTCCGTCGCGCCTTCTGGACCCCGATGTGAGCCTCACAGTGAGGGAAAGCCGGGCGTCTGTCAGACCGCCACGCGCCCGATACCCCTCACCGCCCCCAGCGCAGCACCAGCGCATCGTTGCGCCGGGCGAGCTCGATCAGCGCCGAGCGCGTATCGGGATGGAGCGGCTGGAGCGGCAGGCGGACGGTCTCGTGGGCGATGATGCCGCCCTCGGCCATCAGCGCCTTGCAGGCCAAGAGCCCGCATTGCCGGTTCTCGTGGTTGATCAGCGGCAGCCAGCGCGCGTAGGCGTCGAGCGCGTCGTTCCGGCGGCCGGCCGCGTAGGCGTCGGTGATCTGGCGGATGCCGTCCGGATAGGCGCCGCCGGTCATCGCCCCGGTGGCGCCGGCATCGAGATCGGCCATCAGGGTGATCGCCTCCTCGCCGTCCCAGGGGCCGATAACCGCATCGCCGCCGAGCGCGATCAGCTCGCGCAGCTTGCCCGCCGCCCCGGGGGTCTCGATCTTGAAGTAGGAGACGTTCTCGATCTCCCGGGCCATGCGGGCCAGGAACGCGGCCGAGAGCGGCGTGCCCGCCACCGGCGCGTCCTGGATCATGATCGGGATCGAGATCGCGTCCGAGACGCCGCGGAAGAAATCGTAGATGCCGAGTTCCGGCACCCGGATCGTGGCGCCGTGATAGGGCGGCATGACCATCACCATGGCGGCGCCGGCTGCTTCAGCCCGGCGCGAGCGCTCGGCGCAGACCTGCGTGGCGAAGTGGGTGGTCGTCACGATCACCGGCACCCGGCCGGCGACGTGGTCTAGCACGGCGTCCATCACGGTCTCGCGCTCGGCGTCGGTGAGGACGAACTGCTCGGAAAAGTTCGCCAGGATGCAGATGCCGTGGCTGCCGGCCTCGATCATGAAGTCGATCGCCCGGCGCTGCCCGTCGAGATCGAGGGCGCCCGAGGCGTCGAACACCGTGGGGGCGACCGGGAAGACGCCCCGGTAGGGCTGGGCGGGCGAGCTCATGCGCGATCCTCCGCCGGGGCGGGCCGCGCGCCCCGGCTCACAGGAAGAGACCGGTCCGGGCCGCTCCGGGGCCGCGCGGCCACCCCGGAACGGCGACACGCCGGCACTGTGCCGAAGGATCATCCGAGATCAACGCCCGTCCCGGCGCGGGCTCGACAAAAGCCGCGATGTGTTTGCGCGGCGCCGGCTCGGGTGCCGCAAGCCTTACGCCGACAGGATCAGCCGGATGAGCTTGCTCACCACGGAGCCGACATTCACGAACCCGTGCGCGACATCGACCCGGATCGTCGCCGTGTCGCCGCCCTCCAGGGTGATGACTTCCCGGGTCGTGTGGATCTCCAGGCGTCCCGACAGGATATGGAAGATCTCGCGGGTTCCGGCCTTGTGGGCGGCGAAGCGGCTCGACGTGGCGCCGGCCCGCCGCAACCTCGGAAAATTTTCTCCCCCATCCACAGCTTGAGGGCCCGATCGACGCTCGGTCCCCGCTCCGCCATCCCGGGGCCGCACGGCGGGTCCGGGGGGCGGAAAGGCCGGCCCGCTCAGAGCCTTGCGGCGCCGGCGGCCCGTGTTCGGGCA
Source organism: Methylobacterium sp. GXF4 (assembly GCF_000272495.1). Classification (NCBI taxonomy): domain Bacteria; kingdom Pseudomonadati; phylum Pseudomonadota; class Alphaproteobacteria; order Hyphomicrobiales; family Methylobacteriaceae; genus Methylobacterium; species Methylobacterium sp. GXF4. The sequence goes on from NZ_AKFK01000105.1 coordinate 22,463, forward strand.
CGTCCGGGCCGGAAACCGCGCGGGCCGATGCAGAGAACGGATCGGCCCGAAATCCGGCGCCTCCGGAAAGACCCTGCTCCCGGGCGAAACCCCGCCCCGGCGCGGCGTAGGCGCCGCCGGGGCCGCTTGGTATAGGAGTTCAGGCCTGACGCCGGCGGTGACGGGCCGGCCCCGAAGCACCCGATCATCCAGCCCTGGAGTTCCCCGTGATGCGTCTTGTCTCCGCCGCCCGCGTGGCCGTCTTCGCCGCCGCGGCGCTTCTCATGGGCGCGTCCGCGCGGGCCGACGACCTCGACGCGATCCGGGCCGCCAAGACCCTGCGGATCGGCACCGAGGGGACCTACGCGCCGTTCAGCTTCCACGACGCCTCCGGGGCGCTGGCCGGGTTCGACGTGGAGATCGGCCGCAAGGTCGCCGAGAAGCTCGGCGTCACGCCCCAGTTCGTCGAGGGCAAGTGGGACGGCCTGATCGCCGGGCTCGATGCCAAGCGCTACGACGTGGTGATCAACCAGGTCAGCATCACCAAGGAGCGCCAGGCGAAGTTCGACTTCTCCGAGCCCTATATCCGCTCCCGGGCCGTGCTGATCACCCGGGCCGACAACGGCACGATCAAGTCCTTCGCCGACCTGAAGGGCAAGAAGTCCGCGCAGAGCCTGAGCAGCAACTTCGCCCGGCTGGCCACCGAGGCCGGGGCCGAGCCGGTCGGCACCGACGGGTTCGACCAGTCGATCCAGCTGGTCGTCACCGGCCGTGCCGACGCCACCGTCAACGACAACCTATCCTTCCTCGACTTCCACAAGAAGCAGCCGAACGCCCCCGTGAAGATCGTCGCCCAGAAGGATGACGCCGACGCCTCCGGCATCCTCCTGCGCAAGAACAACCCCGCCCTGAAGGCGGCGATCGACAAGGCGCTCGCCGAGATCAAGGCCGACGGCAGCTACGCGGCGATCGCGCAGACGTATTTCGGGGCGGACGTTTCGCGGTAGATAGCCGCCCTCCCCCCTCCGGTCCGCGCAGGCCGCGACGCGCCCCCTCTCCCGTGCGGGAGAGGGTTGGGGTGAGGGGACAGGTCTATCGGGAAAGGTCGCATCCCTCACCCTGT
>NZ_AKFK01000106.1:0-12681 GCF_000272495.1 Methylobacterium sp. GXF4
CCCCCCCCCGCATCACGCGGTGAAAGAATTCGGCATCCACAAGCCCGCATCGAAGATCGGACACGGCGCAGCCCGACGGCCCGATATTCGCGCCTCTATCGGCACCGAGGAGCGCACCATCGGGATTGGATATCCTGTCCAACAGGAGATGATCTGTAACCGAACGTACGAACCCTGCGCCTGCGCGCCAAAACGCCCTCAAACCCGGTCTTTCCGTCTAAATCCGCACAGACGTGTGGATGAGCACCGCAGCGGCAACGTGGGACCGGAACGGGACCCCCACCGGCACGTTGACCGGCGCCATCAGGATACGAGAACGGCGTTTCACACAGTTCGGCACAGCGGGTCGGGTACAGAATGGGCGGTCAGCCACCAGGGTCCGGAACGGCTGCATCGCAGGCGATGGACCCCGCGGGGGATCCGGGCCGAGGGGCGTCGGAAGCGGGGTCCATCGCGTTGAGCGACAGCTTCCGGCGCTTCGCCGACGTGGTGCCGCTGATGCTGTGGCGCTCCGACGAGCACGGCCACGCGGTCCACCACAACGAGTGCTGGCTCGACTTCACCGGGCGCCCGCTCGAGGAGGAGCTGCGCCTCGGCTGGCGCAGTGGGCTGCACCCCGAAGATTTCGAGCGCCATGCCCGTATCGTCGCCGAGGCCTTCGCCGCGCGGGCGCCGTTCACCGTGGAATTCCGCCTAAAGCGGCATGACGGCGTCTACCGCTGGCTGCTCGACACCGCTCGCCCGCTGGTCGAGGACGGCCGGTTCCAGGGCTATCTCGGCTCCTGCTTCGACATCACCGACCGCAAGCATGCCGAGGAGCATATCGAGCAGGCGCTGGCCGAGAAGGAGGCGCTGCTCGCCGAGGTCTACCACCGGGTGCGCAACAACCTGCAGGTGATGGTCAGCCTGATCGGCCTGTACGGGCGCGCCGCCCCGGACCCGTGCCGCGGCAGCTTCGAGGCGCTGGGCCAGCGGGTGCGGGCGATCGCGCTGGTGCAGCAGCACCTGCACGAGGCGCCCCATATCGCCTCGATCGACCTGCACGATTACCTGCACCGCCTGGCCTCGGGCCTTGGGCAGCTCCGGCGCGCCGGGCGGATCAGCGTCCAGGTCGGCGGTTCCGGGACCGGGCTGGTCGAGCCGCGCACCGCCAACGCGCTCGGCATGATCGTCGCCGAGATCGTCGCCGAGTGCCTCGACGCCACCGCCGAGCACGTCGCCTGCTCCATCGCCATCGAGATCGACTCCGCCGCGGGGCATCCGCTGCGGGTCTCGATCGTCTCCGGGGTGAGCGAGATGGCGGCCACCGGCCGGTCCAACGTGCCCAATCTCGGGCCGCGCCTGATCGCCGCCTACGCAGCCCAGGCCGAGATCCAGGTGAGCGGCGATGCCAGCACCGCCGCGCCCCTGGTCCTGACCCTGCCGCCGACGCAGCCGCCGGAGGCGTGATGGCACCGCGCCCCCTGGCGATTTGCGATGGAGTCGCCAGATTTTCGCCAGGGCTCTATAGCGGCCCCGGCCCACCCCAAATCCGGTCCCTCATGGTTCCCCCGATCGACACCATCGTCGAGAATTTCGCCTTCATCGACGATTGGGAAGAGCGTTACCGCTACCTCATCGAGCTCGGGCGCGCTCTGCCGCCCCCGGACCCGGAGCTCCACGCCGAGGCCAACAAGGTCCAGGGCTGCGCCAGCCAGGTCTGGATCGACCTCGACGTCGACCGCTCGGATTCGGAGCCCCGCCTGCGCATGCGCGGCGACAGCGACGCCCATATCGTGCGTGGGCTGGTGGCGTTGATGATCGCCCTGTTCGACGGCAAGCCGTTGCGCGAGGCCGCCGAGACCGACGCCTTCGCGCTCTACACCAAGCTGGGCCTGGGCGAGCACCTGACCCCGCAGCGCTCCAACGGCGTCCGCGCCATGGCCGACCGGGTGCACCGCGACGCGGTGCGGTTCCTGCAGGTCGAGGGATAGGGCGCCGTCGGTTTCGCGACGGCACCCCGCCCGACGCGTTAGATCGCCGCCGCGGGGTCGGTCTCGTCGCCGTCCGGCGTGGGGCGGCGGGTCCGGGGGCGGCGGTCGAGGAGGGAGCGTCCCAGGGCACGCAGCGGCGCGGTCAGCCGCCGGGCATCCTCGGCGCGCTCCATGAGGCGCTCGCCGTTGCGGATCTCCTTGTCGAGCTTGGCCATGGTCCGGGCGAGCGCCGGGTCGTCGTCCTCGAGCCAGACCTGCGTCACGCGGGCGAAAGCGATCACGACGCCCTGGAGCTTGAGCTGGCCCAGCGGGCCCTCGGTGTCGATCCCGGCCGCCGCCAGCATGTAGCGGTGGGAGTTCAGCATCACGCTGTTCAGCGCCAGCATCGACAGCGGCTCGCCGCGCAGGGCGTAGGCGATCCGGCGCAGAGCCGGCTTGTAGGGCGTCATCGCGTCAAGCCGGCGCATCAGAACGTCGAACAGGCGCTCGCGGGTCGGCTCCTCTTCGAGGCCCGAGATGTCCCCTTCGAGGACCTTCCGGTCGATGATCCGGGTGAGGCCGCCCAGAACCGCACCCTTCGAGGGGAACAGGTCGCGCAACTCGGCGAGCGTCAGGCCGGCCTCGCGGGCGATGTCGCCGATCTCGATGTCGTTCCAGGGCTGCTCGGCGGCCAGGCGCATCAGGGCCTCGACCGCGGCCTCGCGGGGCGGCAGCTTGGGCGGGCTCTCGGCCTGCGCAGCGGCGTCCTGGGCCATGTCGGCCTGGCTCGTGTCGTCCTGCACGGCACCGGCACCCTTGCGGGTGCGCTTCGACGGGGCTCTGGTCTCGGTCATGGGTCTGTCGCCCGCTCCTGTCGGTCGTCGGCTCTCATGTAGGAAAGGCGGCGGCGATGGGCAGGGCCGTCGCGCGGCGATGCCGCACGGATGTCAGCCGGCGAGCTCGGCCGCCCGGCGCCGGGCCGCCGCCACGGCCTCGCGCAGGAGCGGCGCCAAGCCGTCCGGCCGCATCAGCACGTCGAGGGCCGCCGCCGTGGTCCCACCCGGGGAGGTGACGTTGCGGCGCAGCTCCGCCGCCTCTTCGGGGCTCGCCTCCAGCAGCGCGCCGGCGCCCGAGACGGTGGCCCGGGCCAGGGCCTGCGCCACCGAAGGCTCGAGCCCCTCGGCGATCCCGGCCTCGGCTAGGGCCTCGACCAGCAGGAAGACATAGGCCGGCCCGGAGCCCGAGACCGCGGTCACGGCGTCGATCTGCGCCTCGTCGGCGAGCCAGGCCACGGTGCCGTTGGCGGCGAACAGGGCGTCGGCCGCGTCGCGCTGCGCCGGCGTCACCTCCGCATTCGCGCAGGCGCCGGTGGCGCCCCGGCCGATGCACGCCGGCAGGTTCGGCATGGCCCGGACCACGGCCCGGGCCCGGAGCAGCCGGGCGCGCAGATCCGCGATGGTCTTGCCCGCCAGGATCGACACCAGCAGCGTGTCGGGGCCGACGAGCCGGTCGAGGCCGGGGGCTGCCGCCTCCAGGCCCTGCGGCTTGATCGCCAGGACCAGCACCGCCGCGGGCTCGGGCTCCGCCGGGTTCAGCCGGATGCCGTGCCGGGCGCAGAGATCCACGATCGGGCGGGCGGGCACCGGGTCGATGATCGTGGTGGCGCGGGGGTCGAGGCCCGCCTCGAGCCAGCCCGCCAGCATCGCGCCGCCCATCTTGCCGGCCCCGGCGAGAACCAGGGAGGCGGGCATCCGCGCCGGGGTCGCGGCCGCCGTCACGCCTCGCCTTCGGTCTCGAACAGCACGGCGTCCAGCGCCTCGCGGGCGCTCTTTCCGGCCCAGAGCACGAACTGGAACGCCTGGAAGTAGCGCTCGCAGGCATCCACGGCGGTCTTCATCATGGTGGCGCATTGCGGATGGGTCGGCACCGCGCCGCCGGCCAGCAGCAGCGCGTGGCGGAACATCACCACGCTGTCGCTCGACCACAGGTCGAAATGGCCGATCCAGAGCTGCTCGTTGATCATCGCGATCAGCCGCAGCACCTCGGTCCGCTGCCGCTCCGGCACCTTCAGGTCGAAGGCGCAGGCCACATGCAGGGCCTCGACATCCTCGATCCAGGTGAAGGCCACATGGTAGTCGGTCCAGCGGCCGGGACTGGTGATCGACATCTCGTCGGTCTCGGCCCGGTCGAAGATCCAGTCGCGCAGGGACGCCAAACGCTCGACGACGTCGAGCGGATGCTCGTTCCGGTCAGGGTCGTGGAAGTCGACGTGGAGAAGCGGCATGACGATCCAAAAGGACGGCCCGGAATCGACCCGGACCGACGTGACGGGGACGCGAGAAGAGTGTGAGAACACTCCGAGAACTTGATACGACCGGCGAAGACAGGCCGGGGTTGACGCGATCGACTGTCGAAGCTCTGCGGACATCGCCCCGCAGCCGCCGAATCACCCTATGCCTGACTATAGACCGGCCGTGACTCGCGACACAAAGTGCAGGTCACGCTCGGTGAACAGGAAACGAAATCATCGGCTGCGCTTCCTGTGCAAAAGCCTGAAGCGTTGCCGTCCGGACTCAGACGGCCTCGCTGAGCCCCGCGGCCCCGGCCCCGGCGCTGCCCTCCCGGGCCTCCAGGGCGGCCACACGGGCGGCGAGCGCCTCGTTCTGGGCGCGGAGATTGGTCACCATATCGCGCAGCACGTCGAGCTCCTCGCGGGAGGCGATGTCGAGGTCGCGGACGAGGCGCTCGACCTGCGCCTTGACCACCGTCTCGGCCTCGCGGCGCACGCCCTGGGCGGCACCGGCCGCATCGGTCATCAGGCGAGCGAGATCGTCGAACAGTCGGTTCGAGGGGGGCATCGTGGTCTCCCGGATCGGCCGGCTGCCGTTCGGCGGCCTGACTGCGCGATTCAGGGTGACGAGATAGGAATCCGCGGGGTGCGGAGCAACGCCCGAAATGCGGTCCGGACACGGAAGCGGGGCCCGAAGGCCCCGCCCGTCGCAATCACATGCGGCGCATCATCCGACGGTGCATCATCTTGCGGTGCATGTGCCGGTGCATCATCCGGCGCTCCATGCGCCGATGCATCATGCGGCGCTCCATCGGGGTCAGGCGGACCTGCGTCACAGCGTCGGGCGCCGTGATGCCCGAGGGGAGGCCGGGGGCGGCGCTGGCGGGCTGGACGAGGGCGGCACCGCCCAGCGAGGCCAGCACGGCGAAGGCGAAGGTCAGTTTCCTCACGAGGAGACTCCAATGTTCTGATCTCCGGGCATGACGCCCGGTTCATCCTCCCAAACGGGAGGTTCGGAGAGTCGTCTCGTGCCGGTGAGGGCACGGCGGGCCCGCGAGGACCCGCCGCCATCAACTTCTGGGTTAGAGATTCGTTTCCTCGAACGCCTTCACCCATTCGGCGCAGATGCCGGACCGGACGATGTCGTCGCGGGTGAACTCGACCACGGGGATCGGCATCATCCGGCTCTTGATCAGGTGCATGACCGTGCGCAGGCCGGAGGTCTCGCGCAGGTCGGTCTGGGAGACGTCGCCGTTGATGATGACCTGGCAATCGTCGCCGATCCGGGTCAGGAACATCTTGATCTCGGCCGTGGTGGTGTTCTGCGCCTCGTCGAGGATTACCAGGCAGTTCTTGAAGGTGCGCCCGCGCATCACCTCGAACGGCACGATCTCGATGTCGCCGGTCTTGAGGGCGATCTCGAAGGCGGCCTGGCCCATCCGCTCCTTCATGGCCTCGGTGAGCGGGGCGACCCAGGGGGCGATCTTCTCCTCGAGGGTGCCGGGGAAGAAGCCGAGCGAGCGGCCCGAGGGCACGTTCGGGCGGGTGATCACGACCTTGGAGATGCGGCGCTGGCGGAGCTGGTCGGCAGCGCGGGTCCCGGCGATGTAGGTCTTTCCGGTGCCGGCGGGGCCGAGGACGATCACCTGCGGGGAGCTGGCCAGGGCGTCGAGATACTCGGCCTGGCGGTCGGTGAGCGGTTGTATCGGGCTAAGGTTGCGCTCTTCGTCGAAGCGGGTGCGATGAATACGGGGCGTGCGGTCTTCAACCAGTTCAAGTCGTGTGCGGCGTCTCTTCATGGATCAACACTCCAACGGGACTTGCCAACCTGGATCTGTCGATGAACTGCCGTTTACCTTGTTGCTCCCGGATTTATTCTATTACGCAACTAATTCCGGCGCCATGCCGAAGGTTCCACCCCGTGCTATTCGCCTGTGGAGAGCGTCACGCCGCCTCGCCCGGGGTCGAATACGCTGTGCAAGCGTCGCACCAACGCGATTCGCACCCGACGATTGCGCGGCGGGTGTGACTAGGGGGTGACGGTTGATGCTGCGGCGCGGAAAAAGCCGTCCGGCTGGCAAGGCTGCATCAGGCCGATGGCCGGGAACACGGGGCGACGCGGCATCCTGCACGACCGCGATCCTCTCCGCCCGCACGGGCGAAGCCGGCCGACCCTGCCGCCCTGAAACGTCCGGGCTTGATCGGCGGGACTCACTTCATCCGGGCTGGATGAAGCTGTCGAGAACCATTTTCCGGCCGGCTTTATCGAAGTCAACGGTGAGCTTGTTGCCGTCGACGCCGGCGACGGTCCCGGGGCCGAACTTCATGTGGAAGACCCGCTGGCCGTCCTGGAACGCGGAGGGCGCGCCGGTCGACTTGGCGATCAGCTCGCCCTCGATCTGGCGCGGCCCGCCGGACCGGCCGCCCGGGGCGCTGCCGAAGCCGGACCGGTTGCCGGAGCCCGCGGCGGTGTTGGCCTGGGCGCGCTGCCAGCCGGGCGTACCGTAGCTCGACCCGAACGGCGTCGGGTTGCGGTCGAACCGCGAGGCGCCGGCCGAGAAATGCGCGGGCGCCTCGACCACGTCGACGGCCGATTCCGGCAATTCGTCGATGAACCGGGACGGGATGGTCGAGGACCACAGGCCGTGGATCCGCCGGTTGACCGCAAACGACAGCTTGGCGCGCTTGCGCGCCCGGGTCAGACCGACATGGGCGAGGCGCCGCTCTTCCTCCAACCCGGCCCGGCCGCTCTCGTCGAGCGCCCGCTGGTTGGGGAACAGGCCGTCTTCCCAGCCGGGCAGGAACACGGTGTCGAATTCCAGCCCCTTGGCGGCGTGGAGCGTCATCAGCGAGACCCGCTCGGCGCCCTCGGCCTCGGAGGCCTCCATCACCAGGGAGACGTGCTCCAGGAAGGCCGCCATGTCGGGGAATTCCTCCATCGAGCGGACGAATTCCTTGAGGTTCTCCAGGCGGCCGGCGGCGTCGGCGGACCGGTCCTTCTGCCACATCTCGGTGTAGCCGGATTCCTCCAGGATGGTCTGGGCGACCTCGCTGTGCGGCTGCGTCTCGATGAGGCGGGCCCAGCGGGAGAAGCTCTCGGTCAGCGCCCGCAGGGTCGCCCGGACCCGGGGCTTCAGTTCGTCGGTCTCGCACAGGCGCTGCGCGGCGATCAGCAGCGGCAGACGGTTGGCACGGCCGTAGGTGTGGAGCTGCTGCAGGGTGGCGTCGCCCAGGCCGCGCTTGGGCGTGTTCACGATCCGCTCGAAGGCGAGGTCGTCGCTGACATTCATGGTGACGCGCAGGTAGGCCAGCGCGTCGCGGATCTCGGCCCGCTCGTAGAAGCGTGGGCCGCCGATCACCCGGTAGGGCAGGCCGAGCTGGACGAAGCGATCCTCGATCTCGCGCATCTGCGCCGAGATCCGCACCAGCACGGCGATCTCCGAGAGCGGATGCTGCTTGGCCTGCAGGGATTCGATCGCCTCGGCGAGCTGGCGCGCCTCCTCCTCGGAATCCCAGGCGCCGGTGACGGTGACGCGCTCGCCCGGCTCGTCCTCGGTGCGCAGGGTCTTGCCCAGCCGGCTCTCGTTCTTGGCGATCAGGCCCGAGGCGGCGGCCAGGATATGACCGGTGGAGCGGTAGTTGCGCTCCAGGCGCACCACCACGGCGCCCGGGAAATCGTGCTCGAAGCGCAGGATGTTATCGACCTCGGCGCCGCGCCAGCCGTAGATCGACTGGTCGTCGTCGCCCACGCAGGCGATGTTTTTTCGCGATTGCGCGAGCAGCCTGAGCCACAGGTACTGGGCGACGTTGGTGTCCTGGTACTCATCCACCAGGATGTAGCGGAACCGGTCCTGGTAATTGGCCAGGATGTCCGGGTTTTCACGCCAGAGCTTGAGGCAAAGTAGCAGAAGATCGCCGAAATCGACGGCGTTGAGCGTCGCGAGCCGGGCCTGGTAGGCCGCGTAGAGCGCGCCGCCCTTGCCGAACGCGAAGGAGGTCGCCTCGCCCGGCGGGACCTGCTCGGGGCCGAGGCCGCGATTCTTCCAGCCGTCGATCGTGTGGGCCAGGGCCCGGGCCGGCCAGCGCTTCTCGTCGATGTTCTGGTCGGCGATCACCTGCTTCATCAGGCGCAGCTGGTCGTCGGTGCCGAGGATGGTGAAGTCCGACTTCAGCCCGACCAGCTCGGCATGGCGCCGCAGGATCTTGGTGCCGATGGCGTGGAACGTGCCGAGCCAGGGCATGCCCTCGCCGGCCGGGCCGATCAGCGCGCCGATCCGGTGCTTCATCTCCCGGGCAGCCTTGTTGGTGAAGGTCACCGACAGGATGTCGTAGGGGCGGGCGCGGCCGGTGGCGATCAGGTGGGCGATCCGGGTGGTCAGGACCCGGGTCTTGCCGGTGCCGGCCCCGGCCAGAACCAGCACCGGACCCTCCGTCGCCTCGACGGCGCGGCGCTGCTCGGGGTTGAGCCCTTCCAGATAGCTGGCGGCGTCCCGCCGGAGGGCGCCCATGGCGCGGGCGGCGATGGAGGTCGGAGCGCCGTCCCCGGCGGGCTGCGCGTGCGGGCCATTCTGCATTCCGCTTCCCTGGACCAAATCGCGAACGGCGTCGAGGGTGTTCGGGGCGGGGCGGCCCTCTGGCGCCGTCCGGGACTTATCGTGCTATGGCCGGTCGCAGGTTGCCCAGGGGGGCACGCGACGGCGGGGCATCACGGTGCCGCGACCGCGCGGGGTGGTTCGCGGAACGGTGAGCGTGCGTGATCTTCTGACCGCGCTGGCGGGCGCCGTCATCCTGGTTCTCGTCGCGGCGCTGGCCGTCCCGCCCGTCATCGATTGGCAGGCCCAGCGCGGCCTCGTCGACCGGGCGCTCGCCCGGTCCCTGGACGTTCCGGTCCGGACCGACGGCCGAATCGAGGTGCGGCTCCTGCCCTCGCCGCGGCTGCGCATCGACCGGCTGCATATCGGCACCGACCCGAACCGGCCGACCCTGGATGCCCGCTTCGTCAAGGCCGAGGTCGCGCTGGCGCCGCTCCTGAAAGGCGAGTTCCGCTTCACCGAGACGCGGGTGGGCCGCGCCGAGATCAAGCTCCCGGTGGCGGCGAGCGACGCCGTGCGGATCCCCTCCGACCTCGGCGAGGCCCTGCGCGCCCGCGACTTCGCCATCGAGGACCTGCACGTCCAGCAATTCCTCGTGACCACGCAGGTGCCGGCCACCGGCCGGACCGACCAGCTCTACGTCCAGGACCTGCACCTGCAGACCCCCGCCCTGATCGGGCCGTGGCGGGTGGAGGGCACGAGCGGCGGCGTCCCGTTCCGGGCGGTCAGCGGCACGCCGGGGGCCGACGGGCGGCTCGCCGTGAAGATCGCGGGCGGGGGCGACGCGCATCCGCGCTTCGAGGCGGATGCGCGCCTGGGCCTCGTCCCCAACGAAGCCGACGGGACGACACTGATCGAATCCGAGGGCTCGGCCCGCCTCGTGGTCGGGCCGCCGACCCAGGCGGCCGGCCCCTATCTGCCGTTCTCGCTGGGTGGGACGTTCAAGGCCCGCGGCGCGCAGGTGCGGTTCGAAGGTGTCGAACTCGCGATCGACCCGGGCGGGCGCGCCCTGCGGTTCGCCGGCACCGGCCGGCTCGATCTGCGCCAATGGCGCGCCAGCCTGAACCTGGAGGGCCGCCGCCTCGACCTCGACGCCTTCCTGACCTCGCCCGAGGGCCAGAACCTGATCGCCCGCGGCGTCCCGGATCTCGGGCGCGGCCTGCCGGCGATGCTCGACCTCGATCTTGCGGTGGGCAGCCTGGTGCTCGGCGGCGAGGAATGGTCGAACCTGGCGCTCGCCGGCACCGTCGAGCGCACGGGCGGCCTGCTGCTGCGCCGCCTGTCCGCGGTCGGCCCCGGCGACGCGGCCTTGAATGTCACCGGCCAGATCGAGGCGGCACCGTTCCGCCTCACCGGCCCGGTAGCGCTGAATGCCCCCGATTCCGAGCCGCTCGGGCGCTATCTCCGCCGGCTCGGCCTGGAGGGACCGCTGACCGCGCTCCTCGACGGGCGCCGGATCGAGGCCGCCGCCGACCTGTCCGCGGCCGCCTCCAGCCTGTCCCTGCGCAACCTGCGTCTCGGCCTCGGGCCGGCGCGCATCACCGGCAATGCCCGCTACACCGCCGCGGAGGCGGGTTCGCGCGGGCGCTTCGACGCCCAGATCCGCGCCAGCGGCATCGACATCGCCGCCCTGCCGCCTCTGGGCACCACCCTCGGCAGCCTGCGCGACCACGACCTCGCCCTGACCCTCGAGGCCAAGGACGTGCGCTACGGCCCGGCCGGCTCGGGCAACGGCACGATCGCGGCGAGCATCCAGTCGGACGGGTCGAGCCTGGTGGTCGACAGCCTCGACGTGGCGGATCTGGCGGGGGCGAGCGCGAAACTGTCCGGGCGGATCGGCGCGGACGGGACCGGCCGCGTCTCCGGGCGGCTGAAGGCCCCTGTGGCGGCCCCGCTGCTCGGCCTGCTCGAGCGGGTCTGGCTCGGCGAGATCCGCCTGCTGCCCGCCTTCCTGCGCGACGCGCCCCTCGACCTCGCCGTCACCCTGGACCGGGAGGGCGGCGCGGCCGACGCCCTGCGCAGCCAGGCCCGGGGCAATGCCGGCGGCGGCACCCTCGACCTGACGCTCGCGAGCCGCGGGACGCGGATCGAGGGCGGCACCGCCACGCTCACCGCACCCCGGGCCGGCATCTGGTTCGGGCGCACCGACATCGCCGGCCTGCAGCAGCCCGCCGAGCTGCATCTGAATGCCGAGCGGCCGGAGGCCGACACCCTGGCGCTGACCGTCAACGGCACGATCGCCGGCCTCAAGCTCGCCACCGCCCGGCCTATCCTGATCGGCGCCGACGCCCTGCCGAATGCCGGCGCAATCCGGGCCGACACCGCCGACCTCGCCCCGTTCCTGACCCTGGCCGGCGCCGCCCGGCTGAGCCCCGGCGCCTGGCCGGCCGACCTGACCTTCGTGCTGGCCAAGGATGCCGGCGACATCGCCGCCGACACGACCGGCAGGATCGCCGGCACCGCCTTGAGCGGCAAGGTTCTGCGGGCGCCGGGCGGAGCGCTCCGGGGACGCCTCAGCCTCGACCGCCTGTCGGTGCCGCAGCTTGCCACAGCTCTGCTGCTGCCGCCGGACCCGGCCAAGGCAGACCGCTTCGGGCCCGCGCCGCAGCCCATCGCGCCGTTCGCCCTCGATGCCCGGGTCGCGAGCCTCGATCTCGGCCGCGGCCTCACCGCCACGGAGGCGAACGTGGCCCTCGGCCTGGCCGACGGCGCCCTGACCCTGCGCAACCTCACGGCCAAGTTCGGCAGCGGGCGGATCGCCGGATCGGCCACGCTCACCCGGCGGGGGGCCGAGGCATCGGTCTCCGGCGAGGGCGCGCTCGACGACGTCGCGCTCGCCACCCTGGCGGGGTCCAGCCCGATCGGCGGGCGCCTGACCGCGTCCCTGCGCTTCACCACCCAGGCGGAGACCGCCTCGGGCCTCGCCGACACCCTGTCCGGCAGCGGCAGCCTCACGCTCAAGGATTTGAGCGTGCCGCAGGCCGACCCGTCGGCCCTCGGCCGTGCCCTCGCCCGAGCGGTGGAGATCGACGATCCCCTGCGGGAGGGACGGCTCCAGGCCCTGGTGGCCGAAGAACTCGCCAAGGGCGGCGCGCAGGCGAAGGCGCCGGCGAGCAGCCCGGCCACCATCGTCGGCGGGATCCTGCGGGCCGGCCCCCTCGACCTCGATTTCGGCGCCGCCCGCTGGTCCGGCACCCTTGGCTACGACCTGCGCGGCAACCGCCTCGATGCCCGCGGATTCCTGTCCGGCGGCCCGGTTCCCCGGGGCTGGAGCGCCGGCGCGCCCTCCGTCCAGCTCGGCTTTACGGGCTCCCTCGGAGCGCCCGAGCGCGTCCTCGATGTCAGCGCCCTGTCGAGCGGGCTCGCCGCCTTCGTGCTCCAGCGCGAGCTGGAGACCATCGAGCTGACCGAGGCCGACCAGGTCGAGCGCCAGCGCCGCCGGGCCCGGATCGAGATGGACCGCGCCCGCGCCGCGGCCCTCAAGGCCGCCGCCGAGAAGGCGGCCGCCGAGGAAGCCGCCCGGCAGGCCCGGGCGCGGGCGCAGAGCGAGGGCACGGCCGAGGGGCAGCCGGGCACCCCGGAGGCCGCGCAGCCCCAGGGACGGCCCTGATCGCGGCATCGGACGTTTCGACCTGGATCGCCGGTCCCGGCCTCGGAACGGCGAAGCGCGGCGGCAACCCCACCCTCTCCCCTCATCCCTAGCGAATTCACGGAACACGGTCCGAATGATTCTCGGCTGAAAGAGACGTCTGTCCGAGGCCGACACGCGCTTCCCTCCCCCCTCTGCGGGGGAGGGTGGCCCCCGAAGGGGGTCGGGAGAGGGGAGCGACGTGGCAGAACAGGGCTT
>NZ_AKFK01000107.1:0-909 GCF_000272495.1 Methylobacterium sp. GXF4
CGACCCAACCCGGTCGTCGGGACCGACGTCAGCTCTTCCCGAAAGCAGCCATTCATCAGCTGTCCGGCAACTTCGCATCGCGGCGGAAAACGAGTGGTATCAGGCCAGCCGTCCGCCCGGCCGGATATAGAGCCCTGGTTGCGCGAGATCGTCGTTGTCGACGATCGCGTCACAATGTGCCTCAGGCTCGGCGAAGCTTTCATACAGCGCATACGCTGGGCGGTACCGCTTAGCGTAGAGGTCGAGCGCTGCTGCTTCTCCCCCCAGCTTGCCCGCGTCCCGGCCTAGTCCGCGCGCCTGGGCTGTCTCGGCCGAGGTCCGCACGAAAAGAGCCACGTCCCAATGGTCGCGTAGTTCGGGGCGCTGGAGGAAAGTGCCGTCTACGATCAGGATGGCATCTGGCTCGGCGGTTTGTGCATCCTGCGCGAGCGGTCGATCAGCGTCGAGGTCGAAGGATGCGGTGCGGTAGCGTCGGTCTCCATCAGGTCCAAGCGGTGCGAGCAGGAGCTTGACGATAGCAGGGAGGTCGCGTGCGTCGTGATAGTAGCCCTCGGCCGAATGACGGCCTCGTGCGTAGCGCTCCACCCAGGGGCGATGAAAGCCATCGATGGATGTTCGGATGACGCTACGGTCCTGTTTGGTGAGCAGGGCGGCAAGCTCGTCGGCCAGTGTTGTCTTGCCCGAGGCCGTTCGACCATCGACAGCAACGCGGACCGGGTGGCCCAAGCGAAGGCGTCCGATCCGCTGGACGACAGGATCGAGTGTCTCAGCCCTGCTCACAGGTGCTTGGCCCTCAGCTTTTCGAAGCTTGACCATAGCTCCTTCCGCTAAAGTTGGGAAATGGACGCTAAAAGGCCAAGTCTGCTTCCATGTATTGCAGCTCGGAAGCGGACCGGCAGAAATCCACCC
>NZ_AKFK01000108.1:0-34943 GCF_000272495.1 Methylobacterium sp. GXF4
CCCGACGACCGGGTTGGGTCGGATGCGGAACGTCCGCATCTGCTCGCCCTCACCTCAGCGGTCTTGATTCGGGTGTCTTCTCGTCTCGTCGGCATAGGCCGGCGAGGAGATCGACGATGGGACACTCTGCATACGATCCGGCCACAAAAGGTCGGCAGCCCTGGAACGCGGGCCGCAAGCTCGGCGCCAAACGTGCCCTCAAACCTCAGCAGGTTTGGGCCATCCGGTTCTGGCTCGACCGCGAACGGCGGGTGCGTGACCGCGCGATGTTCGACCTTGCCATCGATAGCAAGCTGCGAGGCTGCGACATCGTCAAGCTCAAGATCGGCGATCTCGTCAGTGGTGGTCGCGTCCGCACACGAGCCATCGTTACTCAGCGCAAAACCGGCCGACCGGTACAGTTCGAGCTCCTCGAACCAGCCCGCAGCAGCATCCTGGCATGGCTGGAGGCCAGGGGTGGAACGCTCAACGACTATGCCTTCCCGAGCCGGCTCGACGGCGTCACGCACATCAGCACGAGGCAGTATGCGCGCTTGGTCGATGAGTGGGTCTCGGGTATCGGGCTGCGGTGCGAGGACTACGGAACCCATTCTTTGCGGCGAACGAAGGCATCGTTGATCTACAAGCGGACCGGCAACCTGCGTGCTGTGCAAATTTTACTGGGCCACACGAAAATCGAGAGCACAGTCAGGTACCTCGGCGTCGATGTCGAGGATGCGCTTACGCTTGCGGAAGGGACTGAGATTTGAGCCTCCGGCCCCTCGGCTTCAGGGTCGAGGGGCTTTAAAACCGGCCGGGCAGCAGTGCGCCCATCTCGGTCATTGCGCCCGTTCTTAGGAATGCTCTGAAGCAGACGTAGCAACGGTTGGGATTGCGTCTTTGGATCGCGCCAGTATCGGAAGTAGGCTCTACGCCCAGATGCGGCCGTTCAGTTCAGAGGGGCCGACCGTCCGGTGTCGACCCATTTCAGATGGCCGGATGATCTGATTCCAGGGCGTCGGATCGATCCGTTCGGGCGTTTTCGATTCGGGTGCGATCCGACCTATGTTGGACACCCTTTGTAGACCATCGGATCTCGGCTCAGCCTCGTTTGGTGATCAGGCCGGTAGGCCCGCGATCGCGAGAGCTTCGGCGTAGATCTTCGCCGTCCTCTCCAGCGGAAAGGGGATGCGGGCGAAGAAGCCCGAGATCGTCAAGGTCGGCTCGATGGCGAGCAGGTCGTCGACAGCCGCCCGTGCGCGATCCACCCGCCCGAGCCTGACATTGGCGACCGCGAGCACGCGCAGGGCCACGGCGAAACGGCGGTTCTGCCCGAGTGCCAATTCGGCCCAACCGATCGCACCGGTGTCGTTCTCGTCGATCAAGTCGGCAACTGCCATCACGCCGGACATCAGCCAGCCGCGCGGATCGCGCGGGTTGAGCTGCTGCGCGCGGACCACCATGCTGCGGCCCGCGCTGCCATTGCCGCACATCGCCTCGATCCAGCCCGCGAGCGTCAACGCCATCGCGGAGTTCGGGTTGAGGAGCAGCGAGCGGCGGAAGAGGTCCCGCGCCCGCTCACGCCCGCTCACGGCCATGTTCCAGATCGCGAAGGCGGACATCCACAGCACCTGCGCGTCGCCGGGCGCTAGCTCGACCGCCCGCCAAGCGAGGTCGACGGCCTCGGTGCGGGCTTGGTCGTCCTGTTCGGCCCAGCCCTGGAAATGGCACTGTGCGCGGCAATAAGCTGTCGCGGCCATCGCGGAGGCATAGCCCGGTTCGACGATCAGGGCTTCGCCCAGGCAGGTCAGGGCTCTGCCCATCCCGGCGCCGGTGAACTCGGCCATGTGGGCGTTGGCCCGCAGCAGAAGCTCGTAGGCATCGAGCCGAGACGGGGCCGTGCGGCCGAGACGACCGATCTCTGCCTGCTGCAGGGTCGGCTCGATCGCAGCAGCGACGCTGTCGGCGACCCGCTCCTGCAGCTCGAAAACGTCCTGCAAGTCACCGTCGAACCGGTCCGACCAGAGGTGGGCGCCCGAGACAGCATCGACGAGCTGCCCCGCAATGCGCAGCCGGTCGCGGCTGCGGCGCACGCTTCCTTCGAGCACGTAGCCGACGCCGAGTTCCTCGCCGACCCAGCGCACGTCGATCGCCTTGCCCTTGTAGGCAAAGGAGGAGTTGCGGGCGATCACGAACAGGCCGCTCATGCGCGACAGAGCCGTGATGATCTCCTCGCAGATCCCGTCCGCGAAATAGTCCTGCTCCGGCTCACCGCTCATATTCGTGAAGGGCAGGACCGCGACGGCCGGCAATCGCGATCCCGCGCGCCAGGCAAGGCCGGCGTCGCGTCCCGTCTCCGCCATCGGCTCGGGCGGGAGCTCTGCCAGCTCTTGCACCGCGGCGACGAAGCGCACGCCCTTGCGCGGAAGCGTGCGGATCAGCCGTTGGTCGAGGCCCGTGTCACCGACCGCCGCGCGCGCGGCGTTCAGCCGGCTGCTGATCGTCGCCTCTGACACGATGCGGCCGTGCCAGACCGCCTCCAGCAGATCGTCGCGGCTGACCACCCGATCGCGGGCCGCGATGAGATGGGCGAGCATATCGAAGACCTGTGGTTCGAGGGCGACGAGGTTGCCCCTCTCCCTGAGCTCGCGCCGGGCGGTGTCGAGGGTGAAGGACTCGAACTGGTAGATCACGCGGCCGCCTCAGCGATCAGGCCGGCTCAGCAGGCCCAAGCAGCGCCGAAAATCAAGAGGTCCTGAAGGGTAACTCCACGGCATCTGAAAGCGGCTCGCGGCCGGTGAGAGTAGTGTCCAGCGCATCGATACGCCAGCTGCGGGATGTGCCCATGCCGTCCGAAACCATCAACCAGAACCGCCGCCGCCTTCTCGGCGGCGCGGCTGCCACCCTCGCGGCCGTCGAACTCGGCCTCGTCAATTCGGCGCGCGCGCAGACGGGATCGGACGCCGGCGCTGCGTTCGGACCGCTCAGGGCGGTCGAAGCCGGCCTCCTGCGCGTCGGCTATCTCGAAGTCGGCAATCCCTCCGGCCCGGCGGCGATCCTGCTCCACGGCTGGCCCTACGACATTCACAGCTTCAGGGAGGTCGTGCCGCTCCTCGCTGCGGCGGGATACCGGGTGATCGTGCCCTACCTGCGCGGCTACGGCACGACACGCTTCCTGGCGGCTGACGCCGTGCGCAACGGCCAGCAGGCGGCGCTCGCGGTCGACGTCATCGCCCTGATGGACGCCCTCGAGATCCGTCAGGCCGTTCTCGCCGGCTTCGACTGGGGCGCCCGGACCGCCTGCATCGTCGCTGCGCTCTGGCCGGAACGTTGCCGGGCCCTGGTGTCGGTCAGCGGCTACCTGATCGGCAACCAGGAGGCAGGCAAGACGCCGCTGCCGCCCAAGGCCGAGCTCTCCTGGTGGTACCAATTCTACTTCGCGACCAGCCGCGGCCGGGCGGGCTACGAGGCCAACCGCACCGAATTCGCCCGGCTGATCTGGCGGACGGCTTCGCCGCGCTGGCAATTCGACGATGCCAGCTTCGCACAGAGTGCGGCGGCCTTCGACAATCCGGATCACGTCAGCATTGTCATCCACAACTACCGCTGGCGCTTAGGCCTCGCCGACGGCGAGCGGCGCTACGATCCGCTCGAGGCACGCTTGGCTGAGGCACCAAAGATCGGCGTGCCGACGATCACGCTGGAAGGCGACGCGAACGGAGCCCCGCACCCCGATCCCGCCGCCTATGCCGACAAATTCTCCGGGCGTTACGCGCACCGGACGATCACCGGCGGCATCGGGCACAACCTTCCGCAGGAGGCCCCGCAGGCCTTCGCGCAGGCCTTGGTGGACGTCGATGCCTCCTGACCGTCGCCTCCGCGGACACGGCGCCCTTCTCCTGGCCTGCGCCACGTCAGGCCTTCTCGTCGCGACCGCCCGGGCGGTGGACGAGAGCGGAAAGCCCGCCGCGCCGATCTACGGCGTCACCATTCCGGATGGCTACCGTGACTGGCGCCTGATCGCTCCGGCGCTCGAAGACGCCCCGCTGAACGAGTTGCGCGCGGTCGTCGGCAATGACCGCGCCGTCGCGGCCTACCGGGACGGCACGCTGCCCTTCCCGGATGGGACGGTCCTCGTGAAACTGGCCTGGGAGCGGATGCCGTCGGCGGAGTTCGAGTCGGCGACGGTGCCGGGCCGGGCCACGACCGTGCAGGTCATGGTCAAGGACGCGAAGCGTTACGCCGCGACCGGCGGCTGGGGCTTCGGCCGCTTCATCGACGGCAAACCGGTGGACGAGGCGCAGCACCAGACCTGCTTCGCCTGCCACGAGGCGCGGGTGAGGAACCACGATTTCGTCTTCACGCGGTATGCGCGATGAGGGACGCGCGGCTGAGGCGAATGAGAATGGGTCGTCCCCGGGCCGAGGCGAGATGGTGGGCTGCCGCCATGTTCGGCAATCTGCGCGGATCCCTCAGCCAAGAAATGGAACGCCCGCTCGCAGACGGCACCCCCGGAGCCGCTTCCAACTTGGAGTCGAAGTTACCGCACGGTCGATGAACGGCTACGTCTGGGAAGCACCGACGGCGGTCCGGACAGTTGGCATGGGTTGCAATGACACACTCTCTCAGCGGACCTTCACTGACCGACTTCAACGCCACGAACTCCGCGACGGGGGCCTGACGCCGTGTGCGCCTTCTCACCGAGCCGAAAGTGCAGGTGCCTTAGCTATTCCTGATGAGCATCAGCATCCACGACGTCAGCGTCCCGGTCTTCGTGAACGCGCTTCGCAACATGAGCGCTTGGCTCGACAAGGCGGCATCGGAAAAGCCCGAGGCCGACTTACTCCTCTGCCGACTCGCCCCCGACATGCGGCCCTTGCCGGCCCAGTATCAAATGGCCTCCGACAGTGCGAAGAACGCCGTGGCGCGGATCGCCGGGATTGAGGCGCCCGCGATGCCGGATGTCGAGGCCAGTTTTGCCGAACTCAAGGAGCGTTGCGCGAGGACCATCGCCTTCGTTGAAAGCATCGATGCTGCTGTGTTGGTCTCGGGCGCGGAGCGCGAGGTCGAGTTGAAGTTCCCGAACGGCATGGGATACCGCTTCACGGGGCAGGCCTATCTCACCGGATTCGCACTTCCGAACTTCTTCTTCCATGTGACCACCGCCTACGGGATCCTGCGCAGTGCCGGGGTGCCCCTCGGCAAGCCAGACTTTCTCCAGCACCTCGGTCCGCCGAACATCCAGGTTGCGAAGTAAGCGAACCCGTCTGGCGTCGGCCTGGGCCCTGTTCAGGATCCATTCCGGCCGGAAGCTCAGGCATCGCCGACGGGCCACCGAACGAACCGGTCTTGAGCTTGGGATGAGCGGGTTCCTGCGACGGGATGACTATGCTTGGCTCGATCGCATGCGTGCGACCTCGCTGGGCCCAATCGCGAGGTAGAAGCGGATCGCATCGTCGACCAGAGCGTCGGGCGTGACACCCGCTGCCTTTGCGGCCCGAGTAACTTGGAGGCCGAGCGCAAGATCGATGCGCAGGGCGGCACCCTGGCCCGGCGAAGCTGGTGCGACGGTCGGGGCAGGTATGGGTGCAGCACTGTTTCGCGACTCGAGCTTGCCAAGCTTCGCTTCGCGACGACCCTGGTGGACGAGAGCGTCGGCGCGCTCATTGAGACGGTCGCCGGCATGCCCCCGGACCCAGGTCCATTTCACGTCGCGCGCCGCGTTCAGTTCGTCGAGGCGCTTCATGAGGTCGACGTTCTTCACGTCCCCCGTCGTCGTGCGCCAGCCTTTCGCCTTCCAACCGCGCATCCACTCAGTCACGGATTTGACGACGTACTGGCTGTCGCACCGCATTTCGATCGCGGCCCCGGCCGGGAAATGCTCGAGGCCCTTGATCGCTGCCATCAGCTCCATGCGGTTGTTGGTCGTGGTGCCGGGCTCTCCGCCGCACAACTCGACCGTGCCTTCCGGGGCCGCAACGACGACCCCCGAACCGCCTGGCCCTGGATTAGGGTCGCAGCCTCCATCGGCATAAACGATCGTGCGCATCGTGGCGTCAGCCCTTCCCTACGGGGTGGTCGATGGGAGGCTGCCATCGGTGCCCGAAATTAGCTGACAGATAGTATCTCTCCCCGGGCCGGTTGAGGACGCAAAATGAACACGCCGACTGCTCTCCGATAATGCGTGGTAGGTCTACGTCGGCGGGGTGGGGCAAACGGCGTGTCCGCTTTTCTGGTCGATCCTCTCCGAAGCGGGCTAGCGGCTTTCGGCCAGACTCCGTCATGCCGGATGGCCATCGCGCGCAGAACCGGACAATCGGCCTGGCGCCCATCCGATTGCACTGACGCGAAGGGAGGCTTCACGCATGGGGTGAGGCGTGCGAGTCCTCGCCAGGGCTCAGACGACATGCGTGCTCCCGAATCCGACCTGATCCGCCCCCACTGGAGTGGTCCGCCCTGAGGTATGGCCTGCGGGTCAGGGTCACGGAAGCCAACGCCCAGATACCTAAGCCACGCAATAGGCTCCGATGCCGTAACCCTCGAACGCCTCGACGCTGGCCGGGTCGTAGACGGCCGCATGATAGTCGCGCTTGTCCGGCGCGGGCTCAATGCCTCGGGCGCAAAGAAACCCGCTCACGCATTCGGGGCCGGAACTCGATGATCAGGCCGGCGTTAACGCGCGCCGACAAACTTCGCGCGCCCAGGCCGACACACTACCCGCTCCTGCCGACAAACTTCCTGCGCTCGCACAACGGGCGTCAGAGCACCTCGACGCGGGTCCCCACCGGAACGCGGTCGTAGAGGTCCACCACATCCTCGTTCATCATCCGGATGCAGCCCGACGAGACCGACTGGCCGATCGTCCCCGGCTCGTTCGTGCCGTGGATGCGGTAGAGCGAGGAGCCGAGATAGAGCGCGCGGGCGCCGAGCGGGTTCTCGGGACCACCGGCCATGTGCCGCGGCAGGTCGGGACGGCGGGCGAGCATCTCGGCCGGCGGCGTCCAGTCGGGCCATTCGGCCTTGCGGCTAACGGTCTTGAGGCCGCTCCAGGCGAAGCCCGGACGACCGACGCCGATCCCGTAGCGCAGCGCCCGCTGCCCAGGCTGAACCAGATAGAGGTGCTTGGCGGCCGTATCGATCACGATCGTCCCAGGCCGCTGAGGCCCGTCGAAGGCAACCTCCTGGCGCCGGTATTCCGGCCCGACCTCCCGAGCGATGCGGCCCGGATCCGCCTGGGGGACGCCGTAGGCCTGCTGCGGTGGGAGAGCCTGCAGGGGCTCCGGCTCGGCCGGCAGGAGTTCGCCGGAATATGCCGCGACCCGCTGCGGCGCGGCCGAGCGTTGCGGCCAGCCGCGGCCCCCTCCCCCGGCTTGACCGGTCACGAGATATTCGATGAGGCCGCCGCCATAGCCGCCGCCTTCGGCATAACGCGACTGCTGCGCCGACGCGGCGGCGCATAGCCACCCCGTGGCCACGACCGCACACAGACCCAGACGGACCGAACCACGCATCGGCGAACGCTCCCGTGGGGGCAGAGGCCCCGATTCGGGGACGATCCACCCGCGACCGGGCGTTCCGGTGAATCAACATGGTGAATCACGCCGCGCCGTCCCCGCCCTCCCCGAATGCGCGCGATCAGCGTGAATCGTTAGTAAAACCCTGCGTGCCACAACCACCGATAGGTCAAATGTCGCCGGGGCATAGAAATCGTCGTCGGATGAGGTTGGCAGTCACAGTCCGCTAACCGATTGTGGTAGAGAGTTGCCACCACGGATCCTGAAGGCTCACGCCCCGACGATGACCCAAAAGCGCTATCGTATCGAAGACAGCCTCGGGCTTCCCGGGGTCTTACCCGCCGCACCGGCTCCGGAGGCCTCGAATGAGCGGCTGGACGAGATCCTGAGCGCGATCATGGATCTGCGCCGCATCACGCAGATGAGCGCGGACGAGACGATCGAGACGTGCCGGCGCGAGCTGCACGATGCGCTGGCGATGCGCTCCGAACTCGACCTGATGAAGGAGGCGATCACCCGGACCAAGTCCGAGCTGGCGACGCTTCACCGCTCCGAGAACAGCGGCAAGGGCATGCGCCGCGCGGCGGACGAGCTCGACGCGGTGGTCGAATCAACCGAGCGCGCCACGACGCAGCTGCTGAATGCGGTCGAGGAGATCGAGTCGAATGCCGGCATGCTGTACACGGCGAATTTACCGCCGGGCATGAAGCAGCACGTCGACATCATCCAGGAGCGGGTGATCTCGGCCTACGAGGCCTGCAACTTCCAGGATCTGACCGGCCAGCGGATCAACAAGATCGTCGGCGTGATGAAGTTCATCGAGGAGCATCTCGATCGGCTGATCGCGGCCTGGACGCAGCTGGACAGCTTCCGCGACCTGATCACCGTCATGCCGGTCCCGACCGCGCTGGACGACGAGAGCAGCCTGCTCAACGGGCCGAAGCTCGACGACGATCCGGGCCACGTCGACCAGAACGACATCGACTCCCTGTTCGACTGATCCGGCCGGACGGGTCCGGCGCGGTAATTTTGTCGGCCAACCCGGTCCCACTCGGGGGCAGGAACGCTTAGATCTGCGGTATGAACCGCAGAGCCCTCTCAGACCTGCCCCCCGACACCTTCGACGACGGCCGCGACGCCGAGCGCGAGGAGAGCGCCGGCGAGTCCGAGGCTGCGCTGTCCGCCGAGGATTCGCCGGAGATCGATTTCGATTTCGATCCGGGCGCGGTCCAGGCCGGCACCGAGGTGATCCGCCGGTTCTGGTCGACGCTGCCGAACTCCCCCGGCGTCTACCGGATGTTCGATCATCGCGGCGACGTCCTCTACGTCGGCAAGGCCAAGAACCTGAAGGCCCGCGTCGGCTCCTACGCCCGCGGCCAGGCGCATTCGAACCGCATCGCCCGGATGATCTCCCAGACGGCGGCGATGGAGTTCGTCACCACCGCCACCGAGACCGAGGCGCTGCTCCTCGAAGCCAACCTGATCAAGCAGCTCAAGCCCCGCTTCAACGTGCTGATGCGGGACGACAAATCCTTCCCGTACATCCTGGTCACAGCCGACGGGCCGGCGCCGCAGATCGTCAAGCACCGCGGCGCGCGGCGGCGGAAGGGCAATTATTACGGCCCCTTCGCCAGCGTCTGGGCGGTCAACCGCACGGTCAACGCCCTGCAGCGGGCCTTCCTGCTGCGCACCTGCACCGACAGCTATTACGAGAACCGCAGCCGGCCCTGCCTGCTGTTCCAGATCAAGCGCTGCTCCGGCCCCTGCACGGGCGAGATCGGGACCGACGACTACGCCGCGATGGCGGATGCGGCGCGCGCCTTCCTGGCCGGCAAGTCCAACGCCGTGAAGGACCGGATGCGCGCCGAGATGCAGGAGGCATCCGAGGCGCTGGAGTTCGAGCGCGCCGCCCGCTACCGCGACCGGATCGCGGCGCTCTCGGCGATCCAGGGGGTGCAGGGCGTCAACACCCAGGGCGTCGAGGAGGCCGACGTGTTCGCCCTCGACGAGCAGGCCGGGCAGTTCTGCATCGAGGTATTCTTCTTCCGCAACTTCCAGAACTGGGGCAACCGCGCCTACTTTCCGAAGGCCGACCGGTCGATGACGGCCGAGGAGGTGCTGGGCTCGTTCATCAGCCAGTTCTACGATGACAAGCCCGCGCCCCGTACGGTGCTGACCAGCCACCCGATCGAGGATGCCGAGCTGGTCGCCGCCGCCCTGTCGAGCCGGGTCGATTACCGGGTGGAAATTCACAAACCGAGCCGCAGCGAGCGGAAGAACCTCGTCGATTACGCCCAGCGCAACGCCAAGGAGGCGCTGGCGCGGCGGCTCGCCGACACCGCCTCGCAGGGCAAGCTGCTGACGGCCCTGGGTCAGGCCTTCGGCATGGACCGGACGCCGCGGCGGATCGAGGTCTACGACAACTCGCACATCATGGGCACGAACGCGGTGGGCGGGATGATCGTCGCCGGCCCGACCGGGTTCATGAAGACGCATTACCGCACCTTCAACATCAAGTCGGAGGAACTGACGCCGGGGGACGATTACGGCATGATGCGCGAGGTCCTGCAGCGGCGCTTCAAGCGCCTCGTCAAGGAGGCGCCCCGCACCGAGCGCGAGGCCGCCGTCGCGGCGGCCGAGGGTGTGGACGCCGAGCCGATTCCGGCGCCCGCGGAGGATAGCGAGGCGTTTCCCGCCTGGCCGGACCTGGTGCTGATCGACGGCGGCAAGGGCCAGCTCGACGCCGCCCGCACGGCGCTCGACGAGATCGGCGTGTCGGATGTCCCGTTGGTCGGTATCGCCAAGGGCCGCGACCGGGATGCCGGGCGCGAGACGTTTTTCGTGCCGGGGCGGCCGCCGTTCAAGCTTCCGCCGCGGGACCCGACGCTCTACTTCGTGCAGCGACTGCGCGACGAAGCCCACCGCTTCGCCATCGGCAGCCACAGGGCCAAGCGCAAGCGTGAGATGATCAAGAATCCCCTGGACGAGATCGCCGGCATCGGCCCCAGCCGCAAGCGCGCGCTGCTGCACCATTTCGGGACCGTGAAGGCGATCGAGCGGGCCGCCTTCGAGGATTTGGCCAAGACGCCCGGGGTCAACGCCGCGACCGCGCGCGCCGTCTACGATTTCTTCCATGCCGGCGCCTGAGAATCCCGCCGTCCCGGCCGCGCCCGCGGCCGAGACGTTGACGCCCGGGCCAAGCTCTGATTTCACCCCGTCGATGAACGCCGTCCTTCCCCGACGACGGTCGCCGGCCTGGACGCTCGCGAATTGCCTGACCTACGGGCGCCTCGTCGCGGTGCCGGTGATGGTCGCATTGCTGTTCTGGCCCGACTCGCACACCGCGCGCTGGACCGCGCTGGGCGTTTTCGTGGCGGCCGCGATCACCGACTACCTCGACGGGTATGTCGCGCGCACCTACCACCAGAGTTCCGCGCTCGGCCGCATGCTCGACCCGATCGCCGACAAGCTGCTGGTCTCGGCCTGCCTGCTGATGCTCGCTGCCGACCACACCATCGTCGGCTCGTCGGTCTGGGCCGCGATCGTGATTCTGTGCCGGGAGGTGCTGGTTTCCGGCCTGCGCGAGTACCTCGCCGAGCTGAAGGTCGGCGTGCCGGTCAGCAAGATCGCCAAGTGGAAGACGACCGTCCAGCTCGTGGCGCTCGGCTTCCTGGTGGCCGGCCCCGCGGGCGAGCGGGTCCTGCCCGGCACGGAGGCGATCGGCCTCGCGCTGCTGTGGCTCGCCGCCGCCCTCACGATCTGGACCGGCTGGGACTACATGAGGGCCGGGATCAAGCACGTGATCGACGACCCGCGCTAGGTCATCATCCCGAAACGCGGCTTCCGCGTTCCGACCAGGGCGATGATCGATGGGCGAGGCTGACGGTCCCCTTCCGGCATGGTGACGCGATGAAGCTCGTCTATTTCGCCTGGGTCCGCGAGCGGATCGGCCGCGCCGAGGAGGAGTTGGTGCCGCCGCCGGAGGTCGCCACGGTCACCGATCTGGTTGCCTGGCTGCGCGGGCGGGGCGAGGAATACGCCTACGCGTTCGAGGATCCGGGCGTGGTGCGCGCGGCCATCGACCGGACCCATGCCAAGCCGGATGCGGCCATCGCGGGTGCCGGCGAGATCGCGTTCTTCCCGCCGATGACCGGCGGCTGAGGCCCGGCGATCCCGGCACGTAGTCCGCCGATCTTGAAAGCCGGGGCTTTCCGGGGTCTCTTGCGGTGTCGCTCCGGCCGCGTTTCAAGCCGAACGGCGCGTGGGCCGAGCCGCGTTCCTCTACGGGTTCGGCCCGCTTTTCAGCACATGATCTAACCACCAGAAATTGCGGAACGCTCAAGCTGGGGCCGCCGTTACTCGGGACCGAAATCGGAACCGGAGTTCCCCGATGCGCCACACCCTCCTCGCCGCCGCTGCCCTGCTCAGCCTCGGTGCCGCCGCCCAAGCCCAGACCACCGTCATCGAGCGCGACCGCCCCGCCGTGGTGGTCGATCGTCCGGCCTCCGAGTCGAAGTCCGTCACCGTCCACGATCATGGCGACGGCTGCGTCAGCAAGACGGTCCGCAAGGAAAACGAGATGGGCGATTCCAAGACCGTGAAGAAAGAATCGTGCGACTGAGTCAGGCACCGTTCGGGACAGACGTGGCCCGGGCGTCGGCTTTCGCGCCTCGGTCGCTCCGCGGAAAGAACACCGCGGAACAGTAACTTAGAGCTGTACCCGATCGGATCGTGATCGGGTACAGCTCTCCGGCAGGGGGCGGCGATGGCGGCCTCGGTCGGGAAGGATACGCGGATGTCGAGTGACGCCCAGATCGTCGAAGTTCTCTCGAAGGTCACCACGGCCACGATCACGACGATCCTGCTGAAGAAGGGTCTGCGCAATGTCTGGCTGCGCGGGACCCGGCCCCTGAGGCCTGGGCAGCCCCGGATCGTGGGCCGCGCCTTCACCCTGCGCTTCGTTCCGGCCCGCGAGGATCTCGCCACCCCCGAATCGTGGTCGTCCCCGACCTCCACCCGCGCGGCGATCGAGGCGATGCCGGCCGGGTGCATCGCCGTCGTGGACGCGATGGGCGTCACCGATGCCGGGATCTTCGGCGACATCCTGTGCGCCCGCATGGCCAAGAAGGGCGTGGCCGCCCTGGTCACGGACGGCGTGGTGCGTGACGTTGCCGGCGTACTCGGCACCGGCCTGCCGGTCTGGTGCCAGGGTGCGGCGGCGCCGCCGTCCGTGGCGGGCCTGACCTTCGTGGCCTGGCAGCAGCCGATCGCCTGCGGCGGCGTCGCGGTCTTTCCCGATGACGTGATCGTGGTGGACGAGGACGGGGCCGTGCTGATTCCGGCGGCCCTGCTCGAGACCGTGCTGGAGTTGGCCCCCGAGCAGGAGCGCTTCGAGGGCTGGATCATGGAGGAGGTCGGCAGGGGTGCCGCACTCCCGGGGCTCTATCCGCCGAACGCCGAGAACAAGGCGCGTTACGAAGCCAGCAAAGGCTGAACCGCCGGGCCATTCGGTCATCGCTTCGTGCGGGCTGCGACGGTCGCCGGATGGCCCGTCACAGCTCGACCATGACGAGCCCCCTGAGCCTTCCTTCGCAGGCGTCGTGCAGGGCCTGGGGTGCAAGCTCCAGCCCTTGCACCTTCGAGCAGGCGAAATGGAGCCCGGCCTCCCGCTGCCAGGCGATCCATTCCGGAAACCCCTCCGCGCTGTCCCGGTCCGCGCTGTAGCCGCGCAGGGTCATGTCCCTGAGGATCAGCTGGAACGAGTCGAGCTCGACCGGCGCGGCGATGCTGGCGCCCGCCACGTTCAGCTCGGCGGTCAATGCGCCGAGCAGGACGAACCGCGCGCCTTCGCGCGCCGCTGCCGCGGCGGCGGCCAGATGTTCGCCGCCGACCATGTCGACGAACACGTCCACGCCGGCCGGCGCGGCCGCCTTGAGCTGATCGGCGATCGGTCCCCGGTTGCGCAGGATCACCGCGTCGTAGCCGAGATCGGCCTTCATCCAATCGGCCTTGTCGGCGCTGCCGGTGCTGCCGATCACCCGCGCTGCGCCGAGCTTGCGGGCGATCTGCCCGGCCATCGACCCGATCGCGCCGGCCCCGCTCGACACGAAGACGGTGTCGCCGGGACGAACCTGGATGCCCCGGGTCAGGGCCGCGTAGGCGGTCCAGCCATGGCCGAGATAGGCGGCGGGCTCGATCGGCCCGCGGCCGACCGCAACGCAGTGGCCGGGATCGACAACCGCGTAATCCCGCCAGCCCAGGGGATGGGAAACGAAGGCGCCGACCTCGAATCCGCTGCCGGGCGGGCAGGCCACGACCTCGCCGATCGCACCATCCGCTAAGGCGTCCCCGGGCCGGAGCGCGGGGAACGGAATGCCCTCGACCGCTTGTGCATCCGGGCTCGCCATGAGCCGGGTCGAGATGGAGACGCGAAACCAGCGATTCCGGATGATCAGGTCGTTCGGACCGGGACCCGGCAAACCCGTTTCCGCGATCGTGAGATCGTCGGGTTGGATCATCCCGTCGGGATAGGTGAGCAGCCGGACTGTGCGGCAACGCTCGATGGCACGGTTCATGGGAGCTCCCTGGCGCGATTGCTGGATGCCGGCCGCGCCGCACCCACCCGAATCGCTAGCGCCACTCCATCAAATGACTGGTGGTCAGTCAAATGTTTCGGCGGGGGCTTTTGGGCTTCGTTTCCGTTGGCAGGCGCGAGCCGGCCGGGAGAGCCCCTTTTCATCGCACCGATCCCGGTTCAGGCAGGGCGGATCACCCGCCCGTCATGGGATCGCACCGTGCCGACCAAGCCCAGGACCAAGCCGCCTCACGAACGACGCGAGGATCTGATGAACGCCGCCGAGCGCCTGTTCCTCGATCAAGGCGTGGCATCGACCACGATCGAACAGATCACCGCCGGGGCGGGGGTCGCGAAGGGCAGTTTCTACCTTCACTTTTCGTCGAAGGAGGATGTGGTCGGCGGGTTGCGCCAGCGCTTTGTCGCCACCCTGCTCGACACCATCAACGCTGCGGTCGAACGACGCGCTGACGGAGACTGGAGCGGGAAGCTCGCGGCCTGGGCGACGGCGTGCGGCCGAGGATACGCCGCCTCCGCACGCCTCCACGAGATCGTCTTCCACGACGTGCCGCCGCCCTCCCTGGACGGTCTGGCCGACAACATCCTGATCGACGATCTGACCCGGCTGCTTGCCGATGGCGACCAACAAGAGGCCTGGACGATCGCGGATGCCCGCTTCACGGCGGTTTTCCTGTTCAACGCCCTTCACGGGGTCGGGTTGGACGCTGCACAGACGGGGCGGCTGGACGTGATCGAGCCCAGGATCGTGGAGCATTGCTTCCGGCTGGTGGGGCTGCCGGCCCCGGGAGAGAGTGCTGCAGACGAATCTGGCGCTTGAAATATGTTCGGTCTGCCGCCGATCAATTGTCGTGAGTCTGACGACGCTGTCAGGCAGTTACGCACCAGCATCTCTTTTTAATTCGTCCCTCGCACTCGTAGTTTTAAGATTTCAGACATTGAGTTAGTTCGAAAAAAGACTGTTTGTCGGCACCGTTGGCTTCGAGAGCAAGAAACGGGTTGGCCACCCCGGCCGCGGATTCATAGGCTCGGATCGACCTGTTGGAGATCCGCCATGCCGCCCGCCGGGACTCACGCCATGTCCGCGCCCGAATGGGCGATGCTGCTTGGCCTGTCCGTCCTCTGGGGCGGCTCGTTCTTCTTCACCGGCGTCGCGCTTGCCGGGCTGCCGCCCCTCACCCTGGTGGTTCTGCGGGTCGGGCTCGCCGCCCTGATCCTGAACCTGATCCTTCCGCTGACCGGGACCCGTCTGCCGGGCACGCGCGACATCTGGGCCGCGTTCCTCGGCATGGGCCTCTTGAACAATGTCCTGCCCTTCAGCCTCATCGTCTGGGGCCAGACCCATATCGCGTCCGGCCTCGCCGCCATCCTCAACGCCACGACGCCGCTCTTCACGGTCCTCGTCGCCCACCTGCTCACCCCCGACGAGCGGATGACCGGCAACCGGCTTGCCGGCGTGCTGGTGGGCTTGGGCGGCGTCGCCGTGATGGTCGGCCCCGCCGCCGTTGCGGGATCCGGCGCGGGGTTCCTGGCCCAGCTCGCCGTGCTGGGTGCGGCCCTGTCCTATGCCGGCGCCAGCGTATTCGGGCGGCGCTTCAAGCGGATGGGCGTCCCACCCCTCGCGGTGGCCACCGGGCAGGTCACTGCCTCGGCTCTGGTGCTGTTGCCAGCGGCGCTGACGATCGACCACCCCTGGACCCTGCCGATGCCCGGCGCGCCCGTCTGGGGCGCGGTCTTCGGCATCGCCACTCTGTCCACCGCACTCGCTTACGTGCTGTATTTCCGGATCCTGGCGCGGGCGGGGGCGACGAACCTCTCGCTCGTCACCTTCCTGATCCCGGTCTCGGCGATCCTGCTGGGCGCCCTGGTCCTGGGCGAGCGCCTCGAAAAGCGGCACTATCTCGGCATGGCCCTGATCGGCGGCGGCCTGGCTGCCATCGACGGCCGCCTCCTCCGCAGGGTCCGCGCCGCCGACGGATCGTGAGTTCAGCTCGCGTGTTACCGCCAGCCGGCGTCGATGAAGTAATTGTGCCCGGTGCACATGCGGGCATCGTCAGAGGCGAGGAACAGCACCAGGGCGGCGACGTCGGAGGGCTGGATCCGCCCGTCCAGGCACTGCGAAGCGACGATCTCGGCCTCGCCCTCCGGGGTATACCAGCGCTCCTGACGGGGCGTCTGGACGTTGCCGGGCACGACCGCGCAGACCCGGATGCGGTCCCGGCCGAGGTCGCGGGCCAGCGCCCGGGTCATCCCCTCGATCGCCGCCTTGGCGGTCTGGTAGACGGCCAGCTCCTTCAGGCCGAGATGCCAGCTGATCGAGCCGAAGTTCAGGATCACGCCGCCGCCGGCCCGGCGCATCGCCGGTACGGCGGCCTGCGCGGCGAAGAACAGGTGACGCAGATTCACCGCCATCCGGTCGTCCCAATATTCGGGCGTGACGTCCTCGAGCTTGTGGCGGTCGTCGTTGCCGGCGTTGTTGACCAGGACGTCGAGCCCGCCGAGCGCGGATTCGGCCCCCGCCACCAGGGCGCGGACGGCGTCGACATCGGTGAGATCGCAGCGCCGGTAGAGCGGCGGGTGCGCCGCACCGGGGGACAGGCGCGCGACCAGGGCTTCCGCCGCCTCGTCGGCGATGTCGCAGAACACGACGCGAGCACCCTGGGCGACGAAGGCTTCGACCAAGCCTTCACCGATCCCGGAGGCGCCACCCGTCACCAGCACGCGTTTCCCGCGAAGAGTTGGGTAATTGGCGCGCGTCGAGGATGAGGACATCGGCAAGTCTCCGAAGGCTGAGACGGCGCAGAATCGCCGACTCGGCGCCATCTCCTCGAAGAGTCGACGATTCGCACCGCCGCCGCAATCCTGTCCCGGTCCCCGGCCGATCCACGCAGGTCGGCGGCCATTGTCCAAACGTTAACGCTTTCGGAATCACATCGCCGCGTCTTCTAGAAAGGAACACGCGATGCCCCTGCGCCTGGAACTCAAGCCGCTCGAGCGGCTGATCATCAACGGCGCGCTGATTCGCAACGGCGACCGGCGCTCGACCTTCCTGATCGAGACGCAGTGCAAGTTCCTGCGCGAGAGCGAGATCATCACGGAGAGCGAGGCCGACACGGCCTGCAAGCAGATCCACCTGACCCTGACGGTGATCTACCTCGCCGACGACCCGGCGGCGGGGATCGACCTGTTCTTCCGGCAGGCCGGGGAGCTGATCCGTCTGATGCCGGCGGCGGCGCCGCAGATCGCCGCCATCGCCGAGGCCGTCGAGGCCGGCACGTTCTATCCGGCGATCAAGCTCGGCCGGAAGCTCGTGGAGTGGGAGGCCGGGATACTCGCCCAGGCGCTGCCGGCCGGGCCGCCCGAGCCCGGCGCGGCCGCCTGACCGCGCCGTCCGGGTCTCAGCCCGGATTGCCCTGGAGGCCGGCGGCGATCTCGTTGTTGATCTGCACGAGGTTGGCGATCTTCTCCGGGGTCGGCTCGATCATCGTGTCGACGCAGCTGCGCAGCACGAACACGCCCAGGTTGCCGATGCCCTGCTTGATATCGGCCGGCAGCGGGTTCTCGTCGGCGGTCGCCTCGCTGGCCAGGATGGTCCAGACGCGCTGGTTGAACGACAGGGCCTCGTTCAGGCGCTTGGTGTCGCCGGCGGCGAGCCCGTGGCTGGCGCCGATCAGCTGCTGGGCCGCCTTCAGCAGGACCGCCGATTCGGCTTCGCGCGGCGTCAATGCGGACCGGGACGTCCGGGCATAGGCGTTGGCGGCGTAGTTCATAGGCGGTCCAGCCCTATCGCATCAGACCTGCCGGGTGGGCAGGCTTGCGTGTAGCTGTCGCAGATCAAGTGTTAAGGCCGCGTGAGCATCCGTCCGCCATGATGCCGCCGGGTTGGACAGAGACCAGGGATTGTGGTCGCGGAATGCCGGCCACCGGATCGCGTCAGAGATGCTGAACTTCTTGCTTGGAACCGTTGCCGGCGGCCTGATCGCCGCTGTACTGACCATCGCGGCAGCCCGGCAGCCGGAGGTTCAGGCGCGTCTCGGGCTGCGACCGGCCCCGGTGGTGGCGGCGCTCGCGGCGGTGACCAAGCCGCGCGAGCCGGATTGCGTCAAGCCGCACGAGGCGCCCACCGTCGGGAGCCGGGATATGCTGTTCAACCGCCAGCGGTTCTGGTCGGTCGCGCCCTGATGTCAGAGCGTCCCGATCAGCACGAGCAGCATCGTCGTGGCGACGGTGGTGCTGATGAAGCCGCAGAGGGCGGCCGCGAAGGACGGGCCGGTGCGATCGGTGGTCGGGGCCTGGAGATCGGACGACAGCAGGGCGGTGGTCATCGGCGCATAACCTTGTCGGCGACGTGCGTCGCTATGTCGGGATGATGCTGCGGGGCCTGAACGTACGAGGTGCGCGGACGCACCCGGTCAGTCGCAGCGGTTGATTTTCTTGGCGATGCGGAGACCGCGCAGCTCGCTGCGCAGGTCGATGGCCACCACGCCCTCGCCGCAGCGCTCGAAAGCGTCGCGGGCGTCGTCGTAGCGGTCGCCGACCTCGTCCAGCGTGTCGCAGACGCGGTCATGGTTGCCCAGCCGCGCCTCCTGGCGCGCCTGGAAGCGCAGGGCGTTGGCCTCATCGACCTTGCGCTGGGCCTCGAGGCACGCCGGCAGGGCCAGCGCGGAGGAGGTCAGAGCGAGGAGCGACAGGGCACCGGCCAGGGCCGTCTTGGCGAG
Source organism: Methylobacterium sp. GXF4 (assembly GCF_000272495.1). Classification (NCBI taxonomy): domain Bacteria; kingdom Pseudomonadati; phylum Pseudomonadota; class Alphaproteobacteria; order Hyphomicrobiales; family Methylobacteriaceae; genus Methylobacterium; species Methylobacterium sp. GXF4. The sequence goes on from NZ_AKFK01000108.1 coordinate 18,804, forward strand.
GCCGGTCGTCAGGGAGAAGCCGTAGCGGGAAGAGTCCGAACGGGCGCTCACGGGAATACTCACGACTTGGTTTCTATGGTGGCCCCACAAGACGAGGCCGCCGGGTTTCTCGGGACGGCGCGTATCCATCCCCTCTCTGTCCGCTGAAACGGTGAAGCTGCTGTGAAGGTTCCGACTGAACTACGCCTTCTGGCGTAGGCGCCCGGTGCGGATTGCGCAGAGGTCGGCGACGGCCGGCCCCGCCGGATCGACCCGACATCGCACGGCTATGCCATCGCCTCGCACGCTCCGCGGCCGCACCCGCTCAGGTTGAGCACGCCCCGATCCATCCCGTCCCAGGTGCAGCACGCCCAATGGCCGGCACCGTGATCGCGTCCGCCACCGCAATGCTGTCTGAGAAGCGCGTCGCGATAGAACATCCGACCTAAGGCACCGCCCGTTCTCCCAACAGGTCGCTCCGCGCTAGAGTATCGGCTGACCCAGACGGCATGCCGCCGAGGCAAAGAACCCGTCACACCACGGCGCGCATGGCGTCACACGCCCTGAACCCTTGCCAAGACCATGAAGAAAAGCGCTCTGGCACCCCTCATCGTCTTTGTTCTGGCAAGCTTCAGCAGCACGGACAACTTTCCGGCCCAGGAATACCGCACCCTCACGGTCGCCGACTGGCCGCTCAAGTTCGTCCGACATGATTTCGACGCCTTCTGCTATTCGACCTATCGCTGCGCGGTCCGATACAACGGATTCACATTCGCTGATGACCCGGACGACAAGCTGCAGATCTCGTCGGCGTCCTTGGGCAGTGGTTACCCGGACAATTTGAAGGCCAGCTATCTCGGCGTGCCGAATTTCCCGATGCCGGCCGACGTCTCATGGCGCTCCGCGGATGGCACTGCGCATCACGCCGAGGTCGACATCGCACACATATTTGCCGGCGGCCTGATCAAGCACAACGCGAAGCGCGAAGACATCGCGGAAGGCGTTTCGATCGCGAATCCGGAAATCATCCTCGAAGTCAACGACAGGACGATCAACGTCTACATGCGGGCGCACATCCCGATGAAAACGTTGCAGATCCCCGGCAATCGCTACAGCGATTACAGGGCCGATCTCGTCCTGGCGTGGAGCAAGACATACTAGAGCGTTTCCGCCGAAGCGGCCCCGCTTCGACGCAGGAGAGCGCGTCAAACCAACACCTTGGGGCCGCTCGCAATCGCACCGTTCCGCGCCGAGCAGGCTCCGCTTCCGCGGTGCGGGGTCTCGGAAGTTCGCTACGCCTTCCGGCGCAGGCGCGAGGTGAGGATGGCCGAGAGGCCGACCGGGGCCGGCCCCATCGGGTCGACCCCGACATCGTACTGCTTCGGCATCGGCTTGAGCTTGCCGTGGCTGTGCCCGTGCAGGTTGAGCGCGCCCCGGCCCATGCCGTTCCAGGTCCGGAACGCGTAGTGGCACAGCACCACCATCCGGTCCTCGACCAGGAGTTCCGCGTAATGGCGCACGGAGGCCCAGCCCGGAGCCCCGAGCGTGTCGGGGCCGTCGTTGTTGCCGACGATCAGGTGCTTCTCGCCATTGAGCCCGTCGAGGATCTCGCGAATCCGTGCGCCGCTCGGGCCGAGCGCGAAATCCCCGAGGTGCCAGACGGTGTCGCCCGGGGCCACCGCGGCGTTCCAGGCGGCGATCAAGCCGGCATCGTGGGCGTCGAGGTCCGGGTACGGCCGGTGGTCGAAGCGCAGGGCCCGTTGGTCGCCGAAATGGGTATCGCCCGTGAAGAAGGTGGCCACCGATCCGCTCCGTGGAATGTCCCGCCCGTCCGCCTATCCGTCAGCGAGAGCATCCGCCGGCGACCTGGATGCCGGCGCGGTCGCAGCGCCGACGCGGGATCGACGACCGAGAGGCGGGCGCGCTGGCGGCATAGAGGGTCTACCGCACCACGGCGCGCATCGTGATGTGCCGAAGCGTAGCGGCGGCCACAAGGGTGATGTCCGGCCAGCCGCGCGATCGGTCGCTGCCCTGGCGATGAGGCAACCGGGTTGGCGCAGCGCCGATCGGCTCCGCCCCCCACCTTGCGCGCAAACGAGGCTGGCTTCCTGCAAGATCGGCCTGTTGTTCTGCCGGCCTTGAAGCAAGAAATGTAAGAAATTTACATTTCTACAGGCGCATCAGACCGGATCATCTGCGCAGAAGAATTTTATATTGCGATGTTACGGGCCAGACATTAGCGCAGGCATAGCGTTCGCTACCTCCGGGGCGTTGATGATCGCGGGTCCGCTTGCGCTCGCGCCCGCTATGCATGAGCACCCGTGGTCCATCTCCGTCAGGCTGACCTGTACAACCGTCTCCTCCGGGCCCTCGATCCCGAGGATTTCGCGGTCCTGCAGCCTGCGCTGCGCCCGGAAGACATGCTGCTGCGGCAGATGTTGATCGCCCCCCACACGCGGATCGACACGGTCTACTTCGTGGAATCCGGCATCGTCTCGGTAACCAACGACGGCGCGAGCGGACGGGTCGAGATCGGGCTGATCGGCCGCGAAGGTCTGGTCGGCGCCAGCCCGATCCTGCTCGGGGACGACCGCACGCCCTACACGCACTTCGTGCAGGCGGCCGGGCACATGCTGTCGGTCGATGCGCAGGTCCTGCTCGGGCTCGCGGAGGCGCGCCCGGCGATGCGCCGCCTCTTCCTGCGCTACATCCACACCCATTTCGCGCAGACCGCGCAGACGGCGTTCGCGAACGCGCGGGGCAACACCGGGACGCGGCTCGCCCGCTGGCTGCTGATGTATCACGACCGCAGCGCGGGCGACGTCGTCACGGTCACGCAAGAATTCATGTCGCTGATGCTGGGCGTCGAACGACCCGGCGTGACCCAGGCGCTGCGCGTGCTGGAGCGGGACGGGCTCGTGCGCACGCATCGCGGTCTCGTCCGGATCGTCGACCGCGATGGCCTGCTCCGCCTCGTCGGCGACAGTTACGGGACGGCGGAGGCCGAATATGACCGCCTGATCGGCGGGCCGACGGCGCCGACCGACTGAGGGTCTTGGACGCCGCGACAGCCCGGCGCATCGCGATCCGGCCCACGAGCCTGGGTTACCGGGCGGCGACGATCGATCCCACCCCCGCCCGGCGATGCGCCGATTGACGCCATCGCGCCCCGGCGCGAAGCCTGCGGACCAACAGGAAGACGGCGGAGGAACGGGCGATGCTGGGGACGGTCGGGTTCGCGTTCCTGGCGGGGCTCCTGTCGGTTCTGTCGCCCTGCGTCCTCCCGCTGGTGCCGATCGTGCTCGGGACCGCGGCCTCGGAGCATCGGCTCGGGCCCGTGGCCCTGGCACTCGGCCTGGCCCTGTCCTTCACGGCGATCGGGCTGTTCGTGGCGACGATCGGCTTCTCGATCGGGCTCGACGGCGACGTGTTCCGCGGCGCCGGAGCCGTGCTGCTGATCCTCCTCGGCCTGGTGCTGATGCTGCCGCGGCTCCAGGCGCAGGTCGCCACCGCTGCCGGTCCGGTGGGGGCCTGGGCCGAGGACTGGTTCGGCGGGTTCGGGTCCGGGGGCCTGACCGGCCAGTTCGGCGTCGGCCTGCTGCTCGGCGCGGCCTGGAGCCCCTGCGTCGGGCCGACGCTCGGGGCCGCCTCGCTGCTGGCCGCCCGGGGCGAGCATCTCGGCAGCGTCGCCCTGACCATGCTGGCGTTCGGGATCGGGGCCGCGGCCCCGCTGATGCTGCTCGGCTTCGTCTCCCGCGGGGCGCTGATGCGCTGGCGCGGCGGCCTCGCGGCGGCCGGCAAGGGCGTGAAGGTGGCCCTGGGGGTGGTGATGGTGGCGCTGGGGCTTCTCATCCTCACCGGCACCGACAAGCGGGTCGAGGCCGCTGCGGTCGCCGCCTCGCCGGACTGGCTGAATGCCATCACCACGCGTTACTGACGGGCGCAGCATCGTCCGCCGAAGGCCGGCCTTCCGTCCGGGACGATGCCGGTGAACACCGCCTCGGCGGCCTTGGCCCGGAGTTCCGCATGACCGAGTCCCCCCGTCTGACCAGTCTCGCCCATGGCGGCGGCTGCGGCTGCAAGCTCGATCCGGCGATCCTGCGCCGGCTGCTGGCCGAGCAGCCGGCCGCCGGCCCGTTCGAGCGGCTGCTCGTCGGCAACGAGACCTCCGACGACGCCGCGGTCTGGGCGCTCGACGACGGCACCTGCGTGATCGCCACCACCGACTTCTTCACCCCGATGGTGGACGACCCGGTCGAGTTCGGGCGGATCGCCGCCACCAACGCGATCTCGGACGTCTACGCCATGGGCGGACGGCCGATCTTCGCCCTGGCGATCCTGGGCATGCCGGTGGGCAAGATCGAGCCCGACGTGGTTGCCCGGATCCTGCGCGGCGGCGCCGAGACATGCGCCGAGGCCGGGATCCCGGTGGCCGGCGGCCATTCGATCGATACGCCGGAGCCGATCTACGGGCTCGCGGTGATCGGCACCTGCCGTCGGGAGGCGGTGCGGCGCAACGCCGACGCGCGGGCCAGCGACGCGGTGATCCTGACCAAGCCGCTCGGCGTCGGGGTCTATTCCGCGGCGATCAAGCGCGAGGCCCTGGACGCGGCCGACTATCGCGACTTCATCGCCACCACCACCCGGCTCAACACGGTCGGGATCGAACTCGCCGCCGAGCCGGCGGTCCATGCGATGACCGACGTGACCGGCTTCGGCATCCTGGGCCACGGGCTCGAGATCGCCCGCGGCGCCGGCCTGACCTTCGCCCTCGAGGCCGGCGCCCTGCCGTTCCTGCCCCGGGCCGAGGCTCTGGTGCAGGCGGGCTTCGTCACCGGGGCCTCGCACCGCAACTGGAACGCGTTCGGCGCCGAGATCGACCTGCCCGCGGGCTATCCCGATTGGCGCCGCCACCTGCTCACCGACCCGCAGACCTCCGGCGGCCTGCTGGTGACCTGCGACGAGCCCCAGGCGGAGGCGATCCTGGCGCGCATCCGGGCGGCCGGCTACGCCGCCGCGGCCCGGATCGGCCGCATCGAGGCCGGCCCCGCCCGGATCCGTGTGGACGGTTGATGGCGCGCGCGGTCCGAGAGGCAATCTTCACCCTTCGCGGCCAGACTGCCCGCCCCGCCCGACGCGCGAACCGCCCTTGACCGACGCCGCTTCCTCACCGCCCGCCCACGGCGTCGCCGGCTGGCCGTTCGGCCCCGCCGCCGCCGGACCGGGGCGGCCGGCCGCCCTGCCCGACGGGCGGCCCTGGCCGCGGATCCGCGTCGTCACCCTGGCGGATCCCGGCATCGACGCGAAGGCGACCGCCGCCTCGGTCCTGCGTCAGGATTACGCGGAGCTCCGGCACGACCTCGTGCCGCCCGGGTTCGGGCGTGCCCGCATCGAAACGCTCCTGGCCGAGCCCGGCTGCGACGCCCTGCTGTGGCTCCGCCCGGGCGATCTCCTCGCGCCGGGGGCGCTCACCGCCCTGGCCCTGGAGGCCGCCCTGACCGGCGCGGCGGCGGTCGCGGGCCTGCGGGTCCTGTTCGCCGATTCAGTCCTGGAACTCGACATCCCCGGGATGGAGGCTTCGGACGGGGTGCCGTTCCCCGGCGGCGCGGTGCTGTGGATGCACGCGGCGCTCCACCGCCATGCCGTGCTCGACGCCGACGGTGATCTGCACGCCTCGGCCGCCTGGTCGGCCCTCCCGCCTGCCATGCGCCGACGCATCGGCCGCCCGGTGCTGCTGCAACGCGTGAACGAGGCGCCGGCCGCGCGATCCGGCGGCCTGGCGATTGTCTCGCTGACCGGCACCGGCACCCAGGGCGGCGCCGGCGTCGCCCAGAGGCGGCTCGCCGAGGCGCTGGCGCTCGCCGGCCACCGCGTAACCGGCATCGCGCTGAGCGACCGGCCGGAGGCCGCGGAATGGACCGACCGGTTCCCGCGGGCCGAGGCGGCGATCGCGGCCGCCGCGCCCGACCTCGTGCTGGCCGGCAACCTGCACGGCGCCACCCGCAGCCTCGACGTGGTCGGGCGGCTGGCCCGCAGCGGCCCGACGGCTCTGGTGCTGCACGACCTGTTCCCGCTCACCGGCCGTTGCTGCCATCCGCGCGACTGCACCCGCGCCGCCACCGGCTGCGACGCCGCCTGTCCCGGACCGGACGAGTACCCGCAGCTCGCCCCCGGGCGGATCGCCGGCATGCACGCCCGCAAGCGCGCGGTGCTGGCCGAACCGGCCGGGCCCTGGCTGCTCGCCAATTCCGACTGGACCCTGGCCCGGGCCCGGGAACTCGCGCCGCCCGGCGCGGTGGCCGAGCGGATCCAGCTGGCCTTCCCGACCGCGACCTTCCGGCCCGGCGACCGCGCCGCCCTGCGCCGCCGGCTCGGCCTGCCGGCGGGCGACGTGCTGATCCTGATCTCGGCCGTGATCATCGACGGGCCCGACAAGGGTTTCTCGGATCTGCGTGCCGCGCTCCAGGCGGTGGCCCGGCCGGGGGTCGGCGTCGTCGCGATCGGCCGGCTCGACGATCCGGCCCGGCTCGGCCTGCCGAACCTGTTCGCCCCGGGGCTGATCGCCGACGAGGATACCCTGGCCGCCTGGTACGGCGCCTGCGACCTCCACGTCACCGCGAGCCGCCACGAGACCCTCGGCCAGACCCCGATCGAGGCCGGTCTGTGCGGCGTGCCGACGCTGGCCTACCGCACCTCCGGGCTGACCTCCGCGGTGATCGACGGCGTGTCCGGCCGGCTCGTTCCGGTGAAGCCCGGCGCCCTGGCCCGGGCCCTGGCCGAGCTGGTGGACGATGCCGGGGCCCGGGCGCGGCTCGGCGCCTTCGCCAGGATCGCCCTGGAGAGCCGCCACAGCCCCGCCGCCGCCGCGCTGTCGCTCGACGCGATCGTCCGGGCGCGGAATCTGCTGCCCGGCGCCGCGCGGCTGGCCTTCGCCCCGGCGATGCTCGGCCATTTCCCGTTCGCGGCCGAGCGCCAGACGGGCGCGACCGGCACCGTGCCGGCGCCTTCGCGGCCGCTGGTACGCCGGCTGCGGCGCGCCAAGCAGATGGTGCTCGGCCGGCGCATGCCCCTGTTCGTGCGCCGCTGCCTCTACCTCGCCGGCACCCTGCGGCGGAGCGTCCCGTGAAACCGGGCCCCAAGCGGATCTATCTCGACCAGACCCATCTGCGCGCGCACGTCACCGGGATCGAGCGGATCACCCTGGACCTGTTCGCCCCGGAGCGGCTGGCGCCCCACGAGGTCCGGGCGGTCAGCAGCGGCTCGCTGCCGGGGATGATCGGCCAGCAGCAGCTCGGGCTGCCGCTGCGCGCGCTCGCCGACCGGGACGCGCTGTTCCTGTTCCCGGGCTTTCCGCCGGGGCCGCTCTGCGCGGTCGCGGCGGCGCGCTGCCTCCTCTACGTCCACGACACCTTCCTGCTCGACCGGCCGGAGGATCTGAGCCTAAAAAGCCGGCTCTACATGAGCCCGAGCTTCGCCAGCGCCCTGCGCTGGTGCCCGAACCTGTTCGTCAACAGCCGCACCACCGGCACGGCGGTGCGGGCCGTCTGCGCGCCGAGGGCCCGGGTCGCCCTGCTGCGCCCGTCCGTGCGCGACGCCTTCAACCTCGGTGACCTGCCGGGGCCGGCCGCCTACGTCCCGGGCGCGCCGATCCGGATGCTGGCGATCGGCACGATCGAGCCGCGCAAGGATTATCCGGCCTCCCTGGCCCTGGTCGAGGCGCTCAACCGCGCGGGGGTGCCGGCGGAGCTTCACCTGGTCGGGCGGGTCGGCTGGGGCCGTCACGCCTTCCTGGACGACCCGCCGCCCTTCCTGCACCGCCACGGCTACCTGGCCGACGCGGCGCTGCGGGATCTCGCCGGCTCCTGCCACCTCCTGCTCTCGACCTCGAAGGCGGAGGGGCTCGGCCTGCCGCTCCTCGAGGTCCAGCATGGCGGACTGCCTGTGGCGGCCCCGGATGCGCCGGTGTTCCGCGAGGTGCTGGGCGCCTCCGGTCTGATGATCCGGCCGGAGGCGCCCGAGGCGGCCGCGTCGGCGCTGATGGACTGGATCGTCGGGGGCGGGCTGGCCCGGGCGGCGGCCGCGAGCCGCGGGAACGTGGCGCGCTGGAATGCCGGCGCGGCCGAGGACCGGGCACGTTTCCAGGCGTTCCTGGCCGGGGATCCAGCGGCCTACGCGGCACCGGAGGCCGTGATCGTCGCGTGAATCCGTTTACGTAGTCCCCAACAATTACGGGCCTGTTGGCGCCACAAAAACGTGACAGAGCGTTCTAGTTGGGTATGCGATATCTACACGAAGCCTGCTGCAGGTTGCGCTTCAAGGCGAGAGTACTGGTTCGGTATGCTGATTGCTGCAGTGACGGGACGACATCGCCTCGGCCGAGGTCTCGTCCCGGAACGGCACGCGGGTGACCGGAAAGGGGACGGGAGCCGGATGGCGGTTCAAGGCGGCACGGACCGCCTCACGGTCGGTCAGGAGCGAGGCGCATGTTCGACTTCTCGACACGCATGAGCGGTGAGCAGCCCGTCCGCATGGTGCTGCCGCAACCCGCCGAGCCGCGCACGGAGGCGCGCGTGATCCTGCGCCGCCTGTGGCGGGGCAGCGGCTTCATCGTGCTCGGCGCCCTGTTCATGGTGGCGGCCGCGGTGGCGCTGCTCGGCCTGATCCCGCCGCGCTACACCTCGTCCATCCAGGTGCTGGTCGATCCCAGCGATCTCCGGGTGGTCGAGAACGACGTCAACGCGCGCCAGCCCCAGGCCGATAGCGGCGTGTCGATCGCCGAGAGCCAGGTCCGGGTGATCCAGTCCGACAACGTCCTGCGCCGGGTCATCGCCACGCTGCATCTCGACCAGGACGACGAGTTCGTGATGCCGGACGGCAACAACCCGACGCTCGCCTGGATCAAGGGTGCGCTCGGCATGGTGCCGCCGGCGGCGAGCCGCGACCCGGTCAACATCGCCCTCGACACGCTCCAGACCAAGCTCAGCGTGCGCCGGGCCGAGCGGACCTTCGTGATCGACGTCTCGGTCCAGTCGCGCGATCCCGAGAAGGCCGCCCGGATCGCCAACGCGATCGGGGCCGCCTACTTCGCCGAGGAGGCAGCGGCCCGCACCGAGACCGCCCGGCGCGCCTTCGACGCCCTCACCGGACGGCTCGGCAGCCTCAAGCGCGACGTCGAGCAGGCCGAGGGCGAGGTGGTGCGCTACCGCGAGGCCCACAAGCTCGTGGCCGCGAGCGGCCGGCTGCTCACCGACCAGCAGCTCGGCGACCTGAACCAGCAGCTCGTCACCGCCTCGATCAAGACCGCCGAGGCGAAGTCGCGCCTGGACCAGGCCCGCAAGATGCGTACCTCGGATCCGAGCACCGCCCTGCCCGAGATGCTGCAATCCCTGGAGATGCAGGCGCTGCGGCAGCAATACGCCACGCTCTCGCGCAACACCGCCGAGCTCGCCACCCGGCTCGGCGAGCGCCACCCGGCCATGGCCGAGCAATACGCCCAGCAGCGCGACCTCCAGCGCCTGATCCAGCGCGAGAAGGAGCGGATCATCGACACGACCCAGAAGGATTACGACCGGGCCGCGGCCAGCGAGGCGGCGATCCGGGCCAATCTCGACCGGGTCAAGAACGAGACGGTGAGCAGCGACCGCGCCTATGTCGGCCTGCGCGAGCTGGAGCGGACGCTCGATGCCCGCCGCGGGGTCTACGAGGCCTATCTGAAGCGCGCCCGCGAGGCGAGCGAGCAGGAGCGGCTCAACACCACCAACGTCCGGATCATCTCGGAGGCGACCCCGGCCCGGCAGCGGACCTTCCCGCCCTCGCCGAAGATCGTGCTGCCGGTGGCTCTGGTGCTCGGCCTGCTGCTCGGCGGCGCCATCGCGTTGGCGCTCGGCGCCGACAGCGACCGCCGCCGGTTCCGCCGCGCGGCCGCCCGGCCCGGAACGAGCTTCCGGGCCGCCGATGCGTGATGTCGAGGCTCCGGGCCCGGCAGATCCAGAGGCGGCATGGCAAGACCGGGCCGTGCCGGACCGTTCCGCATCGCCCGGTCGCGGGGCGTCGGACCCGTCCACGACCGTCACGCTGTTCGGCTACAGCTTCCACACCGGCTCGGCGCCGGCGATCGTCGCGGCGGTCGCGGCGCATCACGCGGTCGGCCCCCGGACGATCGTCACCGCCAATGTCGACCACATCGTCCAGCTCGCCGAGGATGCGGATTTCCGCGACGCCTACGCCCGTGCCGCCGCCCGGACCCTCGACGGCATGCCGCTGGTCTGGCTCGCCCGGGCGACGAGCGGGCGGCCGGCCGAGCGGATCACCGGCCACGACCTCCTGGCCTGCGTGCTGGCCGACCCGCCGCCCTTCGCCCGCCGGGTGTTCTTCGTCGCTGCCCGGCAGGATGCCGCCGACACGCTGACCACGCGCCTCCAGGCCGCCGGCCTCCCGGACGGCGCCGTGGCGAGTGCGGTCCCGCCCTTCGGCTTCGAGGACGACGCATCCTACGGACGGGCCCTCGCCGAGCGGATTCGCACCCACGGCACGACCCTGCTGGTGATGGGCGTCGGCGCGCCGAAATCGGAGATCTGGGTCGATCGCCAGGGCCGCGCGCTCGGCAACCCGGTGGTGTTCTGCGTGGGCGAAGCGCTCTCGGTCGCGGCGGGCTACGTGCCCCGCGCCCCGTGGCTGATGCAGCGGCTGGGCCTCGAATGGGTCTTCCGCTTCCTCTGCGCGCCGCGACGGCTGTTCCGCCGCTACTTCATCGAATCCTGGCGCTTCATCGGCATCGCCGCGCGGGACCGGGCTTCGGGGCGGCGGGATTGATGGCCGGGGCGGCGGCCGTTGCGCCGGCCTGAGCCCGTCCACGCCCGCATCCGTCACGTCAGGGCGTTGCAGGCACCCTACGCAAACAGCTCCGGCCGCCGCAATTGCAGCGCGAACAGCAGCAGCAGCGACTTCATGTCGGTGAGCGCGCCGCGGCGGCTCATCGCCACCAGTTCCGACAGCGGGATCTCGTGGATGGCGACCGCCTCGCCCTCGGCGGCCAGGCCACCGCCCGCGCCCATGCGATCGGATTCGCCGTAGGCGGCCAGGAACAGGTCCATCCGCTCGGTCGAGATGCCCGGCATCGTCCAGGCGCTCGCCACGAGGTCGAGGTCGCCGAGCCGCAGCCCCGTCTCCTCGACGGCCTCGCGCCGGACCTCGTCCTCCGGGGCGCCGTCGTCGAGGAGGCCTGCCGGCACCTCGACATGGCTCGGCGGGCCGCCCGAATAGAGTACCGGCGCCCGGAACTGCGAGACCAGCGTCGCGACCCGCCGGACCGGGTCGTAGGGCAGAACCGCGACGGCCCGCCCGTGATCTTCCATTTCGCGGGTGATGCGCGTGCCGTCGTCCTGCATCACCTCGGCCACGAGGTACCGGGCCCACCCCTCGTGCACGAGGCGCACGCCCCCGATCCGTGGTGCCATGCCGTCTCCGCCTCAACCTAGGGAACGCGACGGATCGCTCAGGAATGCGGCGGCTTCGCGGAGGCCCTCATGCGGAAGCGCAGGCGATCCCCGTCCCGCTCGGCCGAATCGAGCGCGGCGCCCTCCTCGCGCACCATGTTCGGGATGTCGATCATCGCCATCGGATCGGTGCAGGTCACCACCAGGACGCGCCCGGCCCCGAGGGCGCGCAGGGCCTTGCGCGTGCGCAGCACCGGCAGCGGGCATTTCAGCCCCGTGAGGTCGAGCTCGACGCACTCCGCCGCATCATCCAGCAAATGTATGGCTCCAGGGCCGGCGTCCCTACCACTCGTGATAGCCGAAGATCGGGCCGCGATAGGTGTCCGGCGCGAACACATAATAGGTCGGGCCGTAATAGCCGTATTCCATGTTGCGGCCCGGGGTCGGCGCGTAGGCGTAGCCGTAGCCGAACGGCACCGGATAGCCGTACTCGCCGTAATAGCTGTATTCCGGCCGGACGACCCGCGCACCGGCGACGACGGCCGAGCGCCCGACCGGGGCGGCCTGCGGGGCGCGATACGGGCCCAGATCGGCCGCGGAGCAGACGCCACCGGCGGTCACGGCGGAGACCAGGCCGGCCGCGAGAGCGGCGGTGAAGCGGATCATGGCACGGACTCCTCGACAAGGGATTCGGCCTCGGAGGGATCCGATCTTATGGCCGAAAACCGATAAGCCTTGCGGGCCTTGTTCGAAGCTTGCGGCGCACGTTTAACGTGCGGTGGGTCGCGTGCGCGAGCCGGCAAACAAAAACGCCCGGCCTCGCGGAGACCGGGCGTCTTCAAGCCGATTGGATCAGGGCTTACCAGCCGTAATCGTAATAGCCGTAGGCCGGGGCGTAGCCGTAAGCCGGATAGGCGTAACCGCCGACCGGGGCGTAGCCATAGGCCGGGTAGCCGTAGCCGCCACCGTAATAGCCGTAGCGGGGCGCCGCGCTGGCTGCCAGGGCACCGCCGATGATGCCGAGGGCGGCACCGGCCGCGACTGCGCCGGCGACCCGGCCGCCATAGCCGCGGCGGTAGCCGTAGCCGCCGTAATAGCCGCGCCGCCAGCCGACCGTGTCGATCTGGGTGGTCGGGCCGCCGACCTGCACGGCGGTCTGAGCCGGCAGCGGCGCAGCCTCGGCTGCGGTGAACGAACCGGCGATCATGGCCAAGGCCGAGGCGCCGGCGACGACGGATGTGGTGATGCGGGACATGGACACCTCCTCCACGCGCTGAACGATCGGCGTGTGAACATTCAGGTATCGCACTTCGTTCCAGGCGCCGGTGTGCGGCCGCACGACGCTCAGGATCGGCGGTTCAGAACACGCATTCCGTGAAGGCCGGGCGCACACAGGCGCTCCAGCGGCCCTCGTAATCGGCGAGCAGATCGTCCGCCCGGGTGCGCCCCGCGGTGACGATCGCCTCGAGCGGCTGGAGGTAGACCGTCTCGTCGCGGCCCTCGGCATCGCGGCGGTCGCGGGCGCGCAGGCCGGCGCGGGCGATGGCGAGCGCCTCGGCGGCGACCGCGCCGAGGGTGGTGTTGGCCACCGGGGCGGCGAGGCCGAGGCGCGGCGCGGTGGCGCGGGCGGCCTCGCGGTTGGCCGGGCTCCAGCCCTTCACGAGATCCAGGGCGGCGTCCAGCGCCGCTTCGTCGTAGAGCAGCCCGGCCCAGAACGCCGCCTGGGCCGCGATCATGCCGGGATCGCCGACATCGGCGCCGCGCATCTCCAGGAAGCGCTTGAGCCGCACCTCCGGGAAGGCCGTGGAGGCGTGGTTGGCCCAGTCGGCGACCGTGGCGTACTCGCCCGGGAGCTGCGCCAGCTTGCCGGCCATCAGGTCGCGGAACGAGGCGCCGGAGACGTCGTGGTAGATGTCGCCGCGCTTGACGAAATACATCGGCATGTCGAGCAGCCAGTCGACATAGGCCTCGTAGCCGAACCCGGATTCGAACGCGAAGGGCAGCATGCCGGTGCGGTGGGGATCGGTGTCGCGCCAGATCTCGGAGCGGCGGGACAGGAAGCCGTTCGGCCGCCCGTCGGTGAAGGGCGAATTGGCGAACAGGGCGGTCGCCACCGGCTGAAGCGCCAGGGAGGCGCGCATCTTGCGCACCATGTCGGGCTCGGAGGCGAAGTCGAGATTCACCTGCACGGTGGCGGTGCGCAGCATCATGTCGAGGCCGAGGGCGCCGACCTTCGGCATGTAGCCGGCCATGATCTTGTAGCGGCTCTTGGGCATGACCGGGGTCTCGTCCCGGCGCCAGCGCGGGCTCATGCCGAGCGTCAGGAAGCCGATATCGAGCGGATCGGCCGCGCGCTTGGTCGCCGCCAGATGGGCGGCGAGCTCGGAAGCGGTGGCGTGCACATCCGGCAGCGCCGCGCCGGAAAGCTCGAACTGCCCGCCCGGCTCGATCGAGATCGCGCCGCCCTCCTCGGCCGAGAGACCGATGATGTTGCCGAGATCGAGGATCGGCTCCCAACCCGTCTCCCGGGCGAGCCCTTCCAGCAGCGCGCGGATGCCGCGCTCGCCGTCATAGGGCACCGGCTCGCGGCTCTCCCGATAGAACGGGATCTTCTCGTGCTCCGTGCCGATGGCGAATCGCGCGCGCGGCTTCTCGCCGGCGGCGAACCACTCGATCAGTTCGGCGCGCGTGGTGAGCGGCGTGGTGTCGTTGCTGTCGCGCGCCATGCGCTGCCTGCCCGTGCCTGTGAACCATACGCCCGGGACGGGAGCGCACCGGAATGCTCCGACGAGTCCGTCCGGTTCAACCCCGTCCCGCGAGCGGAGACCGGACGGACGCCCGCGCCGGCTTCGAGAGCACGGAGCGGGCGGCGTCCGGTTCGGGACATAATCGAGGCTTCGGGAACCGACAACGCGGCGCCGTGGACCGGGGCCCCTGTTCACCCCGCTTCGGCGGAACAATCCCGTGGCCCGCCGCTCTCATGTGCGCCGGCACACACGCTCCGGCCGGCCTTTGCGTCAGCGCGCGTCGCCGAGCACCGCCTGGACCAGGGTCAGCACCGCGACCGCCGCCGTGTCGGCCCGCAGGATCCGCGGCCCGAGCGACAGCGCGACCGTGTTCGGCCGCGCCCGGATCGCCGCGCGCTCGTCGTCCGAGAAGCCGCCCTCCGGCCCGACCAAGACGGCGAGGGGCGGCGGCTGCGCGGGATCGGCGGCCTCGCGCAGGGCGCGGACCGGGTCGCTGACGGGGGCGTCCTCGTCGCAGAACACGAGCAGCCGCTCGGGCGCGAGACCCGCGAGCGCCGGGCCGAGCTTCTCCGGCTCCGGACAATCGGGGATCGCCAGGATGCCGCATTGCTCGGCGGCCTCGACGGCGTTGGCGCGCAGGCGGTCCATGTTGATCCGCTCGCCCTGCGTGTACCGGGTGATGACCGGGCGGATCGTCCCGGCGCCCATCTCGACCGCCTTCTGGGCGAGATAATCGAGCCGCGCACTCTTCAGGGGCGCGAACAGGTAGTGCAGGTCGGCGCGCGGCGTCTGGGCGCGGGTGCGCTCGGAGACGTGGAGATCGGCGCCCTTCCGGCCGGTCTGCACGAGGTGCGCGCGCCACTCTCCGTCCCGCCCGTTGAACACCAGAACCGGATCGTCGGGACCCCGGCGCAGGACGTTGAGCAGGTAATTCGCCTGGGCCCGGTCGAGCGGCAGGACCACGCCGGCGGCGAGATCCGATTCGACATGGAGACGCGGGGCGGTGAAGTCGTAGGCCGGCATGGCCGGGTGGTCGCGCGCGCCGGCGGTACTGTCAACGCGGGCCGAAGCCCCCGGCAACCCGCAAACCTGTTGCGAAAAGGTTACGAAGGCCGGTTTTTGGCGCTTCCCCCACACCAGCATGGCCTCGCCGGTTTGCCGCTCGATTGACGCCACATTCCTATGGAGAACCCAAGGGAACGGAGTGGGGCCGGCGGTGCGCGGGTTCCGGCAGGCGTCTGAGGGAGTCGCAGGATGGCATACGGGAGCTTGAGTCTGGGGGCGGCGGCGCTCGTCGGCGGCCTGCTGTTCGGCACGGCGGCCTTCGCGCAGGGCGCGGCCCCGGAATGCGGGACGATCCAGAAGACCCTGGCCGAGCGCAAGGCGCTGGTCTCCCGCGCCAACGCCGCGTCGAACAGCAAGAAGAAGATGACGCCCCAGGAAGCCTGCGCGCTGTTCGGCAAGCTCCAGTCCAACGGGGCCGAAGGCATGAAGTGGATCGCCACCAACAAGGAATGGTGCTCGATCCCGGATTCCTTCGCCGAGGGCTTCAAGGCCGACCACCTCAAGGTCAGCGGCATCCGCACCAAGATCTGCGGCGTCGCGGCCCAGGCGACCAAGATGGAGGCGCAGGCCCGCGCCCAGGCCCAGAACGGCGCCAGCAGCGGCCTGCTCGGCGGCCCGGGCCTGACCGGCAGCTTCAAGCTGCCGCAGGGCGCTCTGTAGAGGCGTCCAGGCCGGGGCGCATGTCCCGGCATTGGTCCCCAGGCAGCGCGCTTCGGATTGCCTCACGCTTGACAGCGTGTCCTGTCGATCTATGACACGCGCCATCCCGCCCGTCCCTGCGCGACCGGTCTCACACATCGCTGCCGGATACGGGCCGCGGCTAGCCCCAAGCGCATCTCCCTCCCCCCTCTGCGGGGGAGGGTGGGCCGGCCGTCAGGCCGGGTCGGGAGAGGGGAGCCCGGGTTCAGCAGAGG
>NZ_AKFK01000109.1:0-5337 GCF_000272495.1 Methylobacterium sp. GXF4
CTTCCCGGTCGCCTACAGCAATGTCGGCCGCCGCGACGACGAGTTCGCCGTGGTCCGCGCCGGCCTGAACTACAAGTTCGGCTCGTACTAAGACCCAGGACGCTCCCGGCCTCCGGGCCGGGAGACGGTGCGGCGGGCGAGGGGGTGTTGGTCCTCCTCCTCGCCTGCTGCGCAGAGAGGGCAGCCATCCGGTTGACCTTCGCATCCCCCGCCCGATCACACCGGCCGCGAGGTCGGCGACACCCCAGGCGCTCCCGCGCCCGGGGTGTTTTCGTTGCTACCAGGCTCGGAGCGACCGCGAAGCCGCCTTCCTCGCGAGGCTGAAACCGGCCGCGGCCGGGAGCCGCCGGGCGTCGTGGTCGAGCACGGCCCGCACACTGTCGGCGAGCACGAGCCACGCGCCGGCCATCAGCGTCACATCCTTCAGGACGAGCCGGCCGGCACCCGACAGGTACGGGAAGCCGTGCTGGGCGTCGCCCAAAGCCGAGACCCAGGCCTCCGGCGTGGTGACCAGGAACGACAGGGTCACGACCGGCGTGAGGAAAGCCAGCATCGCGCCGGCCAGCCCGAGGCGCCGCGACACCATCCCGACGAGGACGAGCACGCCGATCAGCAGCTCGACGGTCCCGAGGCCGCGGGAGAACGCGTAGGTGTGATTGGCCGCCTGCCAGGTCCGCTCCGCCAGCTTGAGTTCACCCTCGTGGGTGAGGTGCTGCGCGTATTGATCGGGATGGGCGTAGAAGAACGACATCGCCGGACTGTTGGCGACGAACGGCGTGATGCTTTCGGCCTCGTAGGGCACGAACTTCAGAGCGCCGATCCAGAGAAAGATGACCGCGATGGCCAGCCGCATCGCCTGGAGGCCGATGCGGTTCGAGCCCGGTCCGGACACCAGACCGAGGACCTGCCGGATGTGCGTGTTCATGACACGATACCTTCGCTCGAGGGGGAGAATGCGGGGTCAGGCTTCGGAGGACGCCGCATAGGCATCGAGGGCGCGCGTCGCGTAGACGACGGCGGCTCCCGCGTTGACGCTGGTGGCGACGCCGAGTGCTTCGGCGATCTCGGCTTCCGTCGCACCGAGCTTACGCGCGGCGTCGGTGTGGACCGTGATACAGCCGTCGCAGCGCAGCGTGATCGCGACCGCCACGGCGATCAGCTCGCGGGTCTTGGCATCGAGCTGATCGGTCTTCTGGCCGGCCGTGCTCAGGGCGCCGTAGCCCCGGATCGTGTCAGGGCTGAGCTTGGCGAAATGCCCGACGCCGGCCGTGACCTGCTGCCGGTAGGTGTTCCAATCCATCATGTGCATGACGACCTCCTGTGTGATGACACGGAAGGTAGTCGGCGGCCGTCCCGTCCTCGATGACCGTCCGGTGCAAGCGGATGACCGCGGGGATCAAGCTGACGCCGCGGCGTGCGCGCCGTGGCGCGCCTGCCCGGGGCGGAGTCCGTATTTGCGCAGGAAGGCGCGGCTCAGCGCGGCCGCGGATTGGTAGCCCACCTCGTCGGCGAGGCGATCGAGCGGGATCGGCTGGGTCCGCAGCCGGTGATGGGCGAGCCCGAGCCGGAGGTCCGTCAGGAACGCCAGCGGCGCGACGCCGGCCGCCTTGCGGAAGGCCCGCACGAGGCTCGCCCGGGACGCCGCTGCCGCGGAGGCGAGTTCGTCCAGCGTCCAGGCACGGCGTGGATCGCCGACCATGGCGAGCACCGCCTGGGCCGTCATCCGCTGGCCGAGAAGGCGCAGCACACCCTCGGCCGGGGCCGCGGTGTCGAGGTGGGCGCGCAGCATCAGCATGAACAACGCGCTGGCCAGGTTCTCGGCGATGGCGACCGCTCCGGCCTGCACGTCGCTCAGCTCTTCGCGGATCCCCACCAGCAGGGGGTGGAAGCGGGTGGAGAGCGGTTGCTCGCCGACGCGCAGCACGACGAGATCCGGCAACGCGGCCACGATCAGGCTCTGGGGCGCCGCTTCGAACCGCAGGCGGCCGCAGACCAGCTCGACATCTGGCTCGGTGCCGAGGCTGGTCTTGAACCGGAGCGTGCCGTGATGCCGGACGGCGACCGACGCAGGCGGCTGCGCGTTCGGTCCCGCATCGCGCATCGTGTGCGCATCGCCGCGCGGCAGAAGCAGGATGTCCCCGGCGGCCAGGTGCAACGGCTCAGATCCCGGCCGCTGGAGCGTGGCGCGGCCGCGCGTGACGATGTGGAAATACGCCTGCCCGGCCGGCTCGGGCTCATGGATGGCGGCCCAGGCTCCGCCGAAGCGGCAGACATCGTCCAAGTGTGGGCGCACGCGCAGCAGCGGCGCGAGCCCACTCAGGACATCCTCGGCTTTCGTATCCATCGCGCGCCGATCCTATACGGCGATCGACCCGTCTGGACATGGCCCTGCGCCGGGCTCCGGTGCGTAACCGCGCGCGAGGCCTCCGCGGGGATCCTCGGTGCCGCGCAGCGAGGCCGCGTCCGTTGCGCCTCGGATCGGGATCTCGGCGCCAAACCTCCTCCGGTCAGTGAGGTGGTGAGGCGCTGCCATCGCGCAGAGGTTGCGGGCCGGGGCGTGTGGCCAAGGACCCCGAAGGCTGCAGCGGGGTTAGCCCTTCTAGGAGCGCGGTCGACCCCGACGAGGTCCGCCCCGCGGCACGGAGAACATGATGTCGGACAGCACCTTGGCTTCAGTAACGGTCCCCTCCCTGAAGGCCGCGCGATCGGCGCGCGACCGCCTCGCCCGTGCCGGGTTTGCGCGCAACAGCATCGACATCGAGCGGCATGGCGACGTGTTCGCGGTCTCGATCAACACCCGGGAGGAGAACCGGGATCGGGCCGAGCGCATCCTGACCGGCTCGCCGCTGGGCAACGATCTGCGCCAGGCCGGCGAGCAGGCGGCCGATTTCCTGCACGGCAACCGCTCCCTCGCCCTCGGCCTCGCCGCGCTGGCCGGCTTCGCCCTCTTCAGCCTTACGAACCGCCGGTAACGGCTTCGCGTCGTCGGCAGGCCGACCCCGTGAGCGCTCGCCCATCCCCGTTCGGCCTCAGGCCCCGGCAGACGGCGCCGGAGATCGAGGGGACGTGCGGGGCCCCGCAGCCTCCTGAAGCGGCTGACGCGCCGCTGCCTGGGCTGCGCGGCGTCCGCCGAGCGGGTCATCCGTCACCGGCTGGCCCGCTCGGCTGCCGGGTGGACGCGTTCGGGCGCCCCTGGCCAATCGATCACGAATTCGATGGACGGCCGAGGGCCTGCCCAATCTCGAACGAGACGGCGAGGCCACCCACTTCGGCGCCACCGATGTAAGCCTCCATCATGGTAGGTTGTGAGAACCGAGCCACCTCACCCCACGCCGTTCCGCCTGCGGAATTCGGCCGGGGTGATGCCGACGTGGCGCACGAAGGCCCGGCGCAGGGTGTCGGCGTTGGCGAAGCCCGTCAGGGCGGCGACCTGCTTGGGGGAGAGGCCCTCCGCTTCCAGGCGGCGCCGCGCCGCCGCAACCCGGGCGGCCTCGACCCAGTCGGCCGGGGTCATGCCGACCTCGCTCCGGAACAGCCGCGCGAAGTGCCGGGGGCTGAGGCCGGCCCGTTCGGCCAGCCGGGCCACGCTGTGGTCCTCCGCGGGGGCGGCCGCGATCCAGCGCTGGACCTCCTGGAACACCGCCCGGCCCGACGGTTCGGCCGCGCCGCTGCGGCTGAACTGCATCTGGCCGCCGGGCCGCCTGAAGAACATCACGAGCTGCGCGGCGACGCGCTTGGCCAGCTCCCGGCCGAGATCCTCCTCGACCAAGGCCACCGCCAGGTCGAGGCCCGCCGTCACCCCGGCCGCGGTGCAGACCGGGCCGTCGCGGACCTGGATCGCGTCCGGCTCGACCCGGATCGCGGGGTAGCGCCGGGCCAGGGCGTCGGCCGCCGCCCAATGGGTGGTGATCCGGCGCCCGTCCAGCAGCCCGGCTTCGGCCAGCGCGAAGGCACCGGTGCAGACCGAGCCGAAGCGCCGAGCCGATGGGGCCGTGCGCCGCAACCAGTCGAGCAGGGCGGCGGCGGGACGCCGATGCGGCGCGTCCGGCGATCCCGCAACCAGCACCGTGTCGGGGGCCCCGGGATCGGCGTCGAAGATCGTCCGGTCCGCGAGCAGCCGCGCGCCGGACGAGGTCGCGATCGTGGTGGCCTGCGCGGACACGATCTCGGTCCGGTAGACGGCGCGCCCGGCCTGGACATTCGCCTCCGCGAACACGTCCAGCGGGCCGGAGACGTCGAGCATCTGCACGCCCGGTCCCGCGACGATCACGAGTCTCCGCTCCACGCTGCACGCCCTCACGTCCGCCGGACGCGCGATTTGGCCGTCTGGGACGTGTTCCGTCAAATCCGGACGTAACGCGCGGCGCTAACCTCCCGGGGGCAGCAAGGAGTGAAAGCCATGGCTCATCCCATCGACGGCGTCGCCATTCCCGACAGCACGCTCGCTCGCGCGGTGACCGAGCTCGTCCGGGATACGGAATCGCCGCTGCTCTTCCACCATTCCAGCCGCGTCTATTATTTCGGCGCCCTGGCCGGGACGCAGCGCGGCCTGACCTACGATCCGGAGCTGCTCTATGTCGGCGCGATGTTCCACGACATGGGGCTGACGCCGCAGCACAGCAGCGCGACCGAGCGCTTCGAGGTCGACGGCGCCAACGCGGCCCGGGACTTCCTGCGCGGCCACGGCATCGCCCAGGCCGATATCGACACGGTATGGGCCGCCATCGCGCTGCACACCACGCCGGGCATCCCGCAGCACATGCATCCCGTGGTCGCCCTGGTCACCGCCGGGGTCGAGATGGACGTGCTCGGGCTGACCTACGCCCAGTACAGCGACGCCGAGCGCGAGGCCGTGGTGCGGGCGCATCCCCGGCCCCCGCATTTCAAGGAGGATATCATCCAGGCCTTCTACGAGGGGATCCGGCACAAGCCGGACACGACCTTCGGCAACGTCAAGGCCGATGTGATCGCCGACAAGGAGCCGCATTTCCACGCCGGAAACTTCTGCAGCGTGATCCGCCATTCGCCCTGGCGCGGGTGAGGCGGCGCGGGGAACGCAGGTCTCCTCTCCTTGAGACAGCACAAAGCCCCGGGCGCCATGGGCATCCGGGGCTTTGTGCTGACCTGGGCGTCCCGTCCGATCGGGCCGGGGCTCCGGGGCGAAGCGGCCGGTCGGGCGTGGGGCCTGGGGAGGCCCCCGTCCATCCGAAACGCTCCCGGCCCGGAGGCCGGGAGCGTCCTGGGTCTTAGTACGAGCCGAACTTGTAGTTCAGGCCGGCGCGGACCACGGCGAACTCGTCGTCGCGGCGGCCGACATTGCTGTAGGCGACCGGGAAG
>NZ_AKFK01000110.1:0-8275 GCF_000272495.1 Methylobacterium sp. GXF4
TCCAAAATACCGGTCAGGTCATCAGGATGCGGCAGTATCCCGTTCAACGCGGACAAATTTGGTCGAGCAGCGCCTGGGTGATTGAGATGATCAAATTATAATCTTGCGCGACATCGTTGCGAATTGCTTGCTCAAATGGCATCAAAATCATGTTGCGGTGCGATCATGTATATGTTTTATTTCGGACGTGCGACATGTTCATGAATGATTCTGAACTATGCGGCGGTGCCGGACTGGAGGCGGCAGCCTGATGCCCGAGTCGCTCGTCATGTTCATGGTCAATGATACTTGTTCCCCGAGACCGACTGCAGACAGGCATGCTGACGAGGGCGCGACAGCTGTCGGCAAGCCGTATGAGCCGCGTTCGGTCAAGGGCATGGGCGCCGCAAGTGGCACCAGCGCGTCCGATCGCGTCAGCCGAACGTCTGCCTTGCGCTTGCACGGCATCCTCCAGCGGTTGTTCGTGATCCGGGGAGTAAGCTGTTGAGGGGTGCCGAGCTCGAAGGTGGTCGGTCAAACGACTCGCCTGTATCGGATATGCTGACCGATGTGGCCATTGAGTGGGGATATTCTTGTGAAATCTCTTGTGCCGGTTGCCCGGCCGGAGATCGCAATGGGCAGGCAGTGGCCGCCGGAACGATCCTCACCAACACATTGCGTCACGGCATAACAATTTGCTCGAGCGACCTAAGTACAATTTGCAACAATAGCCGTATCGGCGTGGTCAAGAGGTCGGTCATGATCGTGATCAACCTCGACGGATCGACGATAAATTATGGCCTTGAAGATGGGCGCCGGTTGACGATTCCAGCGGGCGCCGCCATCGCATTTTTTTGCGCGGACGATATGCGTCTCACTGCGGCCTACCAAAATGGTGAGCGATCTCGGCTTCTTGTCATTCAGTGCTGTCCCTCAAATCTTATGGATCAGTACATCGCCGAGCAAATCGATGCGCATCTCACCGAAACCACGTTTAAGCCTCTGCTTGCGACGTGCCGTGCGCGCATGTTGGCACAGGAACTGTTCGCTCCAAACCATTCGGGTTTGGTGGGACAATGGCTTGCTGAAAGCTGCGCACTGGAATTGCTGGCCCGTGCCGTAGAGGACCGGGGCGCAGCCGACCTCCCAACCACAAGCTCGCTTCACCCACGCGACGTCGCCAAGATCCATGAGCTGCGTGACAAGTTGCTGCTGAATTTGGACGCCGAGCACCACCTTACAGACCTCGCGCGTGACATCGGCATGAGTACGAGCACGTTGAAGAGCAAGTTCGTAGCCGTGACCGGTCAGCCGGTCTTCAAATTCCTGCGCGATCAGAGACTCAAGCGGGCCAGGGATGGCCTTCAGCATGAAGGCTGGACCGTCTCGCAGGCGGCCTACTACGTTGGCTACCGTCACCCGACAAACTTCGCCACGGCCTATCGGAAGCGTTTCGGCATGGCGCCCACCGCCTCACGGACCGCAAGTTAAGGCCTCGCGTTGAACGGCCACGCCATTGTGCTGGTAATCCGCAGTCACAACTTCTGACGGCCGACGGGCGCTACAACGTCTTCTGGCAAGTCTGCGGCCCATTTTAGGGATGGCAGATTACAGTCCCCCGACCGCTCCGGAACTCTGACGGGTATCGCAATGTCCGGCCCCGTCCGCGACAGCGTGCTTTGCGGAAGCCACCGGCCGCTGCGCGGACAAGATCTCACGGATCTCAACCCGTTCGGGTGCGCCATCCCGGGCCCCTGTTCCGCCCAGCCACGGCGGTCAAATCAGTATCTCTGGCCGAAACGGGTTGGTGTGTAGCGCATCATAAGGGTCAATGGGGTCTAAATCCAGACCCGCAAGCGCTCCGTCCAAGGTTTCGGTCAAGATCTCGAACGTCTTCGGAATCCCGCTGACTCCGCTCGGGAAATCGACACACAGCATTTGGTCGAACTTCTGGAAGGAGTGCTTCCGGCGCGGTGACATGCGGCCAGGTCAGCGAGCCGAATCTCTGGCTGCGCGGCGCTTCCTGTTCCGTCAAGCCTGCGGGTGGCAAAAAGATCCCCGTACACGACCTTAAAAATATTCCGATTATAATCTGCTCGTCCTCAAGAATAGGTTTTCGAGCCCGCGCAAAAGGTCCGCTGCATGCGGCAAAGCTTGGTCTTGAACTAAACTCCTCGCCGAGCGCGCCTCGCAACGGAGGCGGCGCTCCGGACAAGCCCAATGCTGACGGTCTCCCTGCGACGGAAACGGTCGCGGACCCTTCGTCAGCCGCGTGAGATAGAGTTTATGAGCGATCGATCCATGGCCCGAGCGTGCCCACGATGTCGTCTGTTTGACGACGGCGCGGCGCTGCTCGTAGCAGCTTCGTTCTCGCTGCTGTGGACGGTCGCTCAGGCCGGCGCGCAGCCGTCCTCCGCCCGGTCCGAGTCGGTTACCCTCGACACGCTCGAAGTGACGGCGCGCCGCACGGCCGAGCCGCTGGCCAACGTCCCCCTCAGCGTCGGCGTCGCGACCCCGGCGGACATCGCGTTCGAGGCGCCCTCGAACGCGGCGATCGACATCTCGCGCCGGATCCCGAACTACAGCGTCACCGATGTCGGCAATCCGCTCTTCGCATTCGGCGCCATCCGCGGCGTCGGTACCCTCAGTTTCCCGCAGAACCCGTTCGACTCGACGATCGGCTACGCGCTGAATGGCACGCCGCTCTCGCTCTACGCCGGCACGCAGCAACTCCTCGACGTCCAGCGGGTCGAGGTCCTGCGCGGGCCGCAGAACGTCCTGTTCGGACGGTCGAGCGAGGGCGGCACGGTGAACATCGTGCCGACCGAGGCGGACGGCGTGCGCGACCTCCGCATCCGGAGCGAGTTCGGCACCCGGGGCAACTTCTTCACCGACCTGATCGCCGGTGGAACGATCATCCCGGATGTCCTCAATGGGCGTGCGGCGATCCGGTTCACGGGCGGCGGCGGCGACGTCAAGAACATTCTCAATGGGCAGAATCTTCCCGACCGCGAGATCGCGGCCGCGCGCGGCGCCTTGCGCTGGTACCTCGGCGACGCGACGACGGTGACGGTGACCGGCTTCTACGAGCGCGATCGCCGCGACACCTTCAATTACATCCTACGGGACGGCCCGTCCTACCCGGCGGTCGCCCTCGATCAGCCGCTCAAATTCGCGCGCTCACTCGCCATCGGCACGGCGGAGATCAAGCACCGCTTCGACGCATTCGATCTGACCGCCACCTTCGGCGTTCAGGACATCAATTCCCGGCTTTCGTCCGATAACACCGACGGCCTGATCTACAGTCAGCTGACCGGTTTCCCCGTGAGCGCGTTCGCGAGCAGCACCTGCGCGGACTGCACGCGCTACCTATTCCGCGAACGCGCCTATTCCGGCGAGGTCCGCGCGAGTGCGAAGCCCGACGACCCGGTGCGCTGGACGACCGGCCTGAACATCTACAAATCCAATTTCGAGCATAGCGGGACGAACACCAGCTCTTTTGGCCCGACCCAGAACGGCTATTACGACGCCAAGCTCGACCTGGACAGCTACTCGGGATTCGCGGAAGTCGGAGTTCCGATCGCGGATCAGTGGACGTTGACCCCGGGGATCCGTATCGGCCACGATACGGTCTCGCGCCGAGGCACCTACATTTCGAATGGCGTAGCCGGAACGGTGCCGAGCTTCGCCGAATACGGGCAGGTGGGCGACACCTTCGTCGCCGGCGGCCTCACCCTCAGCTACAAGCCGGACGAGTCCTCGCTGATCTACACGTCAGCGAAGCGCGGCTACTCCAACGCCGGATTTCCCTACTTCAATATCTTCGCTCCTTTCGGGAAACCCGCTCCGTCCTACCCGGCCTCGTACGCGTGGACCTACGAGGGCGGCGCGCGCACCACGATTCTCGACGGCCGCGTGTCGCTGGAGGGATCGGTGTTCTACAACGACGTTCAGAACGGGCACGTGAACGCGTTCGATATGCGCGCCAACACCTTCACCATCGCGACGCTCGACTACCGGACCTACGGGTTCGAAGCGGGCGCGCGGGTCCGCCTCACCGACGGGCTCACGTCCTACGCGAATGTCGGGCTCACTCGCGCCGCCTTCGTCAATGTGCCGGCGACCGATACGACGGGTGCCCGCGACGGCGGCCGTCTTCCCGGCATCCCGACTTGGTCGGGCGTGGTCGGCCTCGAGAGCCGGATCCCCCTCGGCCCTGCTGGCTCAAGAGGCGATCTTGTCAGTAGCGCCGAGCTCCAGTTCGTGGCTGGTGGGCGCGCAGCCGACATCGCAAACACCTTCGACCTGCGCCCCTATCGTATCGTGAACGCCCGCATCGGCTGGGAGAACGACACCTACAAAATCTACGCCTTCGCCCAAAATCTCTTCGATGAAAACATCGAGCTGGCGGGAGCATCCTATACATCGACCGTTTTATCGGTAACCCCCGGTCTGCGGCGTGTCATTGGCGGGGGAGCGGAGGTGAGATTTTGATACAGTGAGGAAATAATAGATTTTTCTGTATAGCTGGTCTTGATTCAATATCAATTCATTTGGCCTACATGAGAATGGATCTGTTCAGTTGCCATTCCCGTCTGGCCATTAAGAGCATCGAATGCACCGATCAAGAAGGTCGGTGCATCATAGCCGCAAAGGATTGAGGCTGCGGTTATGTTCCGGAAACATTGTATGGACTGCGCGTTGTGTTCGGCGATGTAGCGACCGACCGCCGTTTGCAGATATGGGCGAGACGAAGCCGTTGAGACGCAATCCCTCGGGTTGGTGGTCGCGCCGGATCACGGGCACGCACCGGCTCGTCTATCACATGAAGGGCAAGGGCGAGGATCAGCTTCTCGAAGCCCTCCCATGCCGTTGGCATTACGACAACTGACAATAAGACATGAGCTGGGAAGTGATCTCGTCATCCGCCGCTTCGAAAATTCTGCAGACGTTGGAGACGGAGGCCGCACGAGAATAGCCGCCAGTTTTGCCACGAGGCGTTGAATACGACTCTTGGGCCTCTTTGAACTCTCGATGTGGCTTGCGTATCACCGGATGACACCTGGGGCCAAGCGAACGAGCCCGAGAAGGTTCCCATCTCAGCTCCACCCCTCACTGTTCGGCTCGGAAAAGCGAGGGTTGGCAAGAACTCACGGAACAATCCATAGGCTTTCTCGCGACGGATGTGCGGCTTTCTGCTAGAGCCGTACATCCGCAGTGTCGTGCTTGCGGCGCCGACCGTGCCGCCGCGACAAACCCTGTCTCAATCCGCTCAGAAAAACTTAGTCCGCTTGACTGTCCTGTCGAATCGCCGAACCGGATGGCATGTTCGGCCACCTTCGAAGCACACTGCCAAGAAGCGGTGTCTCGGGAAGCTTAAGGTGGTGGGACATTCCTGCGTCCTTGCGACCCCCAACATCGACTTGGCGCGGCTGAGCGACAACTTCTTTCGCAGCATGCCTCTTCCGGTGCATCAGCACCCTCCACGGGGCGCGAAGCCATATCTCTGGGAGGCCCCTTCTTCCGGGCAGGCCAAATTGGCCGGCCGCGCTTGGTCAGGCCGCATCGGAGGTCTGAACCTGCGGTACCATCCGATCGAGGTGGGTTCGGAGTCGGCCGGCAGCAAAGTCCATAAAGGCGCGAACCTTGGCAAGCGCCAGCCGGTCGGGTGACACGACCAGGTGGATGGGAACGGGGGGCGGCTCGTCGGCGGGCAGAAGAACAGCCAAACGGCCGTCACGCACTTCGTCCTGGATCTTGTACGAGAAGATTCGAACGATGCCTTCGCCGTCGATTGCCGCTCCGACAGCCGCGTCGTCGGTGTTGACCATCAGCCGAGGCTTGACGCGGACCGTGCGGGCGATCCTGCTGCCGTGCGCCGGCGGAAAGCTCCAGATGTCGGTCGGGCTTGTGGGTTCGATCCCGATGCAGTCATGCCGCGCCAGATCGGCCAGCGTATTGATCGGCGGTCGATCAGCCAGGTATCTCGGCGACGCGCAAAGAACGCGGCGCACTTCGCCGATGCGAACCGCGATCAGACTGGATTCCTGCAGCGGAGCGATCCGGAGCGCAACATCAATCCCCTCATCGACGAGGTTCGTCACCCGATTCAGCAGCAGGTAGCGGACCTGCATGGCGGGATACGCCCTCAGGAACTCACCCACGACCGGGCGCAGAACGCGTGTCCCGAACATCACGGGCGCGGTGACGGTCAGGACGCCCCGGGGTGCAGCCCGGTTCCCGGCCAGGGCGAGGTCGGCTTCGTCCAAGTCCGTCAGCACCCGGCGGCAGACGGCGGCGTACTGCTCGCCGGCCTCGGTCAGCTGCAGCCCTCGGGTCGTCCGGTGCAGGAGTCGAGCTCCGACATGCCTCTCAAGAGCGGCGATGGCCCGCGTCATCGCGGCTGGGGAGCGACTGAGGCGCCGGCCAGCGCATGCGAGGCTGCCCTCGTCCAGAGCGGTGACGAACACCCGCATCGCTTCGAGACGATCGATCATTATTCCGCCATGCGAAATCAAGGATTGCGCAGGTTAGGCGTTCCGCTCCCGAGCACAACGGCCTAGCCTGCGTTACCTGATTTGGAAAATAAGAGGGTGAACGTGACCGACCCCGCCAACATCCCGATCATCCATTATCGGACTGCCAAGGTCGAGGGCGTGCGCGTCTTCTACCGGGAGGCGGGCCCCGCGGATGCCCCGATCGTGTTGCTGTTGCACGGCTTCCCGACCTCGTCGCACATGTTCCGCAACCTCATTCCTCTCTTGGCCGACCGCTATCACGTCATCGCCCCTGACTATCCAGGTTTCGGCGGCAGCGATGCTCCCGATTACCGGGAGTTCGCGTATACGTTCGCGCATTATGCCGACATCGTGGACAGCCTGCTGACCCAGTTGGGAGCGGGCCGCTATGCGATGTACGTGATGGATTACGGCGCCCCGGTCGGTTACCGGCTCGCGCTCAAGCATCCAGAACGCGTCAGTGCTCTCGTCGTCCAGAACGGTAACGCCTATGAAGAGGGGCTGAAGGCGTTCTGGGATCCCATCAAGGCCTACTGGCGCGAGGATACGCCCGAGCGGCGCGAAGCTCTCGCTTTCCTCGTCGCACCGGAAACCACGAAGTTTCAGTACGTCGACGGCGTGGCCGACGTCTCCCGGATCGATCCGGACAACTGGCTGCACGACCAAGTGTTGCTCGACAGGCCGGGCAACAGGGACATACAACTCGACCTCTTTCGCGACTACGGCACCAACGTACCGCTCTACCCACAATTTCAGGCCTTCTTCCGGGAGCACAAACCACCGACGCTCATCGTCTGGGGCCGGAATGATACGATCTTCCCGCCCGACGGCGCGCATCCGTATCTGCGCGACCTGCCCGATGCCGAGCTGCATTTGCTCGACACGGGGCACTTCGCGCTCGAGGACAAGCTCGACGTCATGGCGCCGATCATTGGGGACTTCCTCGATCGCAGCATCGGCAGCCGTTGAGGCACAGGCGAGCAGCAAGGGGGCGTCGTCAGGGGACGATCCAGGTCGCGGACGGCGCCACGATCTCATTCAAGGATCGCGGCGAAGGGCGGCCGATCGCCCTCGCTTACCGCTGGCCTCCCAGCGCCGACACCGTCGAGGATCAAATGCTCGTCCTCGCCCGTCAGGGACACTGCTGCATCGCGTATGACGGACGCGGGCGTAGTCCCTCCGTCCAACCTTGGACTGGCAGCCACCCCAATACCGAGGCTGGCGATTGGGCGGTGCCGGTCCAAGCGCTTGGGCCCGCGTTGCCTGAAGCCTCCGGCGTAGCATGCGTTTTGTGCCTCCGATCCGAGGCGGGACCTCGCTGAGCGACACGTTCACGGACGGATCCTCAACCACAGGACGAGGCTTTCCGGCCGAAGGCGAGAACACCGCCCTGGAGCCTGCGGCGCCCACTCTCGGTTACCCCTGGGGTGCCATCAGAACGGTGCCAAGTGGCGCGCAACTCCGCAAGAACGGGGGCCGCGGAGCCACGGCGGTCGAAGATGCAGCGCGGTTGGCCGCCGAGATCATCGGGTGCCGGGCCCTGTGACCGGCATCGACCGGGAGGCGAGCGTGCGCGCTCGTGCCGGGACGAGGGCTGAGCCAGCCGGATCGACGCGGATCCGGCCGCGAGCGACCGCCATCCAGACGTTTGATGCGTCCGAGATGCTCGGCCCTGTGGCCAGCCGCCGGGTCTTTGTGCATCAGACGGTCCCGGTCGTCGCCGCGGCCCGATCGCGCGGAGACGCCGGTTCGGCCGACCGGGCGATCGGCATCCGCCG
>NZ_AKFK01000111.1:0-14205 GCF_000272495.1 Methylobacterium sp. GXF4
TCGTCGCCGCCATCAACGACTAAGCCAGGACAGCATCCTTAGCAGGGCGCGGCGGGGACCTGTCCTCGCACTCCCCGCCGTCCCTCTCAAGGTTTCAGGATTATGAACGGTCAGAACATCCGCATCCGCCTCAAGGCGTTCGATCACCGCATCCTCGATGCGTCGACCAAGGAGATCGTCTCCACGGCCAAGCGCACCGGCGCGACCATCCGGGGTCCGATCCCGCTGCCGACGCATATCGCGAAGTTCACCGTGAACCGCTCGCCGCACATCGACAAGAAGTCGCGCGAGCAGTTCGAGATGCGCACGCATAAGCGAGTGCTCGATATCGTCGATCCGACGCCGCAGACCGTGGACGCGCTGATGAAGCTCGACCTCGCCGCCGGCGTGGACGTGGAGATCAAGCTCTGAGTCCCGCTGGGACTTAGAGCTTACCGTTTCATCGCGCGAGGGAGAGACCTATGCGCTCAGGCGTCATCGCACAGAAGGTCGGCATGACCCGCGTCTTCACAGACGCGGGGGAGCATGTCCCCGTCACAGTGCTTAAGATCGATCAGTGCCAGGTGGTGGCCCACCGCACCGTTGAGAAGAATGGCTACGTCGCCCTCCAGGTCGGCGTCGGCAAGGCCAAGGTGAAGAACGTGTCGGCTGCCGAGCGCGGCCGCTTCGCGATCGCCAAGGTCGAGCCGAAGAAGAAGCTCGCCGAGTTCCGCGTGTCCGAGGACGCGCTGATCCCGGTCGGCGCCGAGATCACCGCGGACCACTTCATCCCGGGCCAGTTCGTCGACGTGACGGGCACGACCACGGGTAAGGGCTTCGCCGGCGGTATCAAGCGCTGGAACTTCGGCGGTCTGCGCGCCACCCACGGCGTGTCGATCTCGCACCGTTCGATCGGTTCGACCGGCGGCCGTCAGGACCCGGGCAAGACCTTCAAGAACAAGAAGATGCCGGGTCACCTCGGTGTCGAGCGGGTCACCACCCAGAACCTGCGCGTCGTGCGCACCGATCCCGAGCGCGGCCTGATCCTGGTCGAGGGCGCGGTGCCGGGCGTCGCCGGCGGCTGGATCCAGATCCGCGATGCGGTCAAGCGCAAGCTCCCCGCCGACGTTCCGCTGCCGGGCAAGTTCCGTGAGAACGGCGCTTCGACCTCGGCCCCCGAAGCCGCCGCGTCTGAGGAGACCGTGTGATGAAGCTCGATGTCACCACCCTCGACGGCGCCGGTGCCGGCTCGGTCGAGCTGAACGAGACGATCTTCGGCCTCGAGCCGCGGGCCGATCTCCTGCAGCGTATGGTCCGCTGGCAGCTCGCCAAGCGGCGCGCCGGCACCCACGCCGTGCAGAACCGCTCGGACGTGAACCGGACCCGCAAGAAGCTCTACAAGCAGAAGGGCACCGGCAACGCCCGTCACGGCGCGGCCTCGGCCCCGCAGTTCCGGGGCGGCGGACGTGCCTTCGGCCCGGTCGTGCGCGACCACAGCCACGACCTTCCCAAGAAGGTCCGTGCGCTGGCCCTGCGCCACGCCCTGTCGGCCAAGGCCAAGGCCTCGACCCTGATCGTCGTCGACGACATCAAGATCGAGGATCACAAGACCAAGGGTCTCATCGAGCGCTTCGGCAAGATGGGCCTCTCCAACGCGCTGATCATCGGCGGTGCCGAGGTCGACGTGAATTTCGGCCGCGCCGCGCGTGCCATCCCGCAGATCGACGTGCTTCCCGTGCAGGGCATCAACGTCTACGACATCCTGCGCCGTAACACGCTCGTCCTGACCAAGGCCGCCGTCGACGCGCTGGAGGAGCGTTTCAAATGAGTGCCGATCCGCGCCACTACGACATCATCGTCTCCCCGGTCATCACCGAGAAGGCGACGAACCTGACCGAGCAGAACAAGGTCGTCTTCCGGGTCGGCCCCAAGGCGACCAAGCCTCAGATCAAGGAGGCGGTCGAGAAGCTGTTCGACGTGAAGGTCACGGCGGTGAACACCCTCGTGACCAAGGGCAAGAAGAAGATTTTCCGCGGTCTCCGCGGACAGCGCTCCGACGTGAAGAAGGCGATCGTGACCCTGGCCGAGGGCCACACGATCGACGTCACGACCGGGCTCTGAGGACGGGTTTTAGGGATCCAAGCCGATGGCCTTGAAGACATTCAAACCGGTCACGCCGAGCCTGCGCCAGCTCGTGCTCGTCGACCGCCGTGAGCTCTACAAGGGCAAGCCGGTGAAGGCGCTGACGGAGGGCAAGAGCTCCTCCGGCGGCCGTAACAACCTGGGTCGCATCACGGTCCGCTTCCGCGGCGGTGGCCACAAGCGCGTCCTGCGCAACGTGGACTTCAAGCGCCGCGAGCAGCCGGGTGTCGCCGCGACGGTCGAGCGGATCGAGTACGATCCGAACCGCACCGCGTTCATCGCCCTGATCAACTTCCCCGACGGGAAGCAGAGCTACATCCTGGCTCCGCAGCGCCTGCAGCCGGGCGACAAGGTGGTGACCGGCGAGAACGTCGACATCAAGCCGGGCAATGCCGGTCCGGTCGGCTCGATGCCGGTGGGCACGATCGTCCACAACGTCGAGCTGAAGATCGGCAAGGGCGGCGCGATCGCCCGCTCGGCCGGGAACTACGCCCAGATCGTCGGGCGCGACCAGGGCTACGTGACGCTGCGCCTGAACTCGGGCGAGCAGCGCCTCGTGCACGGTCAGTGCTTCGCGACCGTCGGCGCGGTCTCGAACCCCGACCACATGAACATCTCGCTCGGCAAGGCCGGGCGCAACCGGTGGCTCGGCAAGCGCCCGCACAACCGCGGCGTGGCCATGAACCCGGTGGATCACCCGCACGGCGGCGGCGAGGGCCGTACCTCGGGCGGCCGCAACCCGGTCACGCCGTGGGGCGTGCCCACCAAGGGGAAGAAGACCCGGTCCAACAAGCGGACCGACGTGTTCATCCTGTCCAGCCGCCACAACCGCAAGAAGTAATCGCTATGGCACGCTCTCTCTGGAAGGGGCCGTTCGTCGACGGCTACCTCTTCAAGAAGGCCGAAGCGGCGCGGGGCTCCTCGCGCTCAGAGGTCATCAAGATCTGGAGCCGCCGCTCCACGATTCTCCCGCAGTTCGTCGGGCTCACCTTCGGTGTGCACAACGGGCAGAAGCACATCCCGGTCTACGTCTCCGAGGAGATGGTGGGGCACAAGTTCGGCGAGTTCTCGCCGACCCGCACCTTCCACGGGCACGCGGCCGACAAGAAGGCGAAGAGGCGCTGAGATGGGCAAGCAAGCCACCCCCCGCGCGCTCCCCGAGAACGAGGCCAAGGCGGTCGCGCGCATGCTGCGCGTGAGCCCGCAGAAGCTGAACCTCGTGGCGCAGATGATCCGCGGCAAGAAGGTCGACACCGCGTTGGCCGATCTGGAGTTCTCGCGCAAGCGCATCTCGACCGAGGTCAAGAAGTGCCTCGAGAGCGCGATCGCCAATGCCGAGAACAACCACGACCTGGACGTCGACGACCTCGTCGTGTCTCAGGCGTTCGTGGGCAAGGCCCTCGTGCTCAAGCGCTTCCACGCCCGCGCCCGCGGTCGCGGCGCCCGTATCCTGAAGCCCTTCTCGAACCTCACCATCGTGGTTCGTGAAGTCCGCCAGGCCGAAGCGGCTTAAGGAGGATCTCATGGGCCAGAAAGTCAATCCGATCGGTCTCCGTCTCGGTATCAACCGGACCTGGGACTCCCGCTGGTTCGCCGGCAAAGGCGAGTACGCCAAGCTGATGCACGAGGACGTCGCGATCCGCGCCGCCCTCATGAAGCAGCTGAAGCAGGCCGCCGTCTCGAAGATCGTCATCGAGCGTCCGCACCGGAAGTGCCGCGTCACCATCCACTCGGGTCGTCCGGGCGTGGTGATCGGCAAGAAGGGCGCGGATATCGAGAAGCTGCGCAAGCTCGTCGGCACGATGACCAAGGCCGACGTTACGATCAACATCGTCGAGGTGCGCAAGCCCGAGATTGACGCCACCCTGGTGGCCGACTCGATCGCGCAGCAGCTCGAGCGCCGCGTCGCCTTCCGTCGCGCTATGAAGCGCGCCGTGCAGTCGGCGATGCGTCTCGGCGCCGAGGGCATCCGCATCAACTGCTCGGGCCGTCTCGGCGGCGCCGAGATCGCCCGTCAGGAATGGTATCGTGAGGGCCGGGTTCCGCTGCACACGCTACGTGCGGACGTGGATTACGGCACCGCCACGGCGTTCACGACCTACGGCACCTGCGGCATCAAGGTGTGGGTGTTCAAGGGCGAGATTCTTGAGCACGACCCGATGGCCCAGGACAAGAAGGCCCAGGAAGAGGGCGGCCGCTCCGGCGGACGCCGTGAGCGCGATGGCGAGGGCGGCCGCGAGCGCGGACGCCGCGAGCGCGAGCACGCGTAAGGTAGGAAGCCATGCTGCAACCGAAAAAGACTCGCTTCCGTAAGCAGTTCAAGGGCCGCATCCACGGTGCGGCCAAGGGCGGCTTCGAGCTGAACTTCGGCCAGTTCGGCCTGAAGGCGGTGGAGCCCGAGCGCGTCACCGCCCGGCAGATCGAGGCGGCCCGCCGCGCGATCACCCGCGAGATGAAGCGCCAGGGCCGCGTCTGGATCCGGGTGTTCCCGGACGTTCCGGTCTCCTCGAAGCCGACCGAAGTCCGCATGGGCTCCGGTAAGGGCGCCCCGGATTACTGGGCCGCTCGCGTCCATCCCGGCCGGATCATGTTCGAGGTCGACGGCGTTGCCGAAGACATCGCCAAGGAGGCCCTGCGCCTCGGCGCCGCCAAGCTCCCGATCCGCACGCGGGTCGTCCAACGCATCGCCGACTGAACGGAGGCTATCGTGAAGTCGACCCAGAGAGTGTCTGATCTGAAGGCGTTGTCGCCGGATCAGCTCAGTGACGAGTTGCTGAACCTCAAGAAGGAGCAGTTCAACCTGCGCTTCCAGGGGGCCACCGGCCAGCTCGAGAACGTCGCGCGCGTCCGTGAGGTCCGCCGCGACATCGCCCGCGTCCGCACCCTGCAGCCTTCGAAGACGCTGCAGGCGTCCAAGAGCTGACGAAGGGCTTAGGAGAACACCATGCCGAAGCGCGTCCTGCAGGGCACCGTCGTCAGCGACAAGGGCGAGAAGACCATCGTGGTGAAGGTGGAGCGTCGCTTCACCCACCCGGTGATGAAGAAGACCGTGCGCCGCTCGAAGAACTACCATGCCCACGACGAGGCGAATGTCGCCAAGGTCGGGCAGACGGTGTTCATCGAGGAGTGCCGTCCCTTCTCGAAGACCAAGACCTGGAAGCTGGTCGAGGACCAGGCTGCCGCGGTCGCCGAGACCGGCGAAGCCGCCTGATACACGGGAAACGGCGGCTGCGGGTTTCCGCGTCCGCCTCAACGGGGCTGGATGTCTTGAGATTGGGCTGATGCACTGTTGACGGTGCCGTCCCGACCTTTGGGACCTCCAGAACGACGAACGCCCGGACGAAGTTCGACCCTCACGGGGCCGGATTCGTGCCGGGCGTTGTCGTTTCTGAGGTCGGTCGTAAAGCGGACGCGTCGGGTTGGATTCAGCCCGACGCGTCCGTGGCTTCTGCGGGTTCGAGGCAGGCCCTGCTGCTGGGTTTCCCCGACGGATCAGGACGCTGTCCCGAAGCCTCCAAAGGGCATGACGCCCTTTGGAGGCTTGCGATGGGCCGAAGCTCTCAGGCCTCGCCCTCGTCGAGCTCGTCGTCGGTCGGCTTGGCGTTCTCCAGGATCTTCTCGGCCACAAGGCCGGAATTCTGGCGGATCGAGGCTTCGATCTTGCCGGCGATCTCGGGGTTGTCCCGCAGGAAGCCCTTCGAGTTCTCGCGGCCCTGACCGAGGCGCTGGCTGTTGTAGGAGAACCAGGCGCCGGACTTCTCGACGATGCCGGCCTTCACGCCGAGATCGATCAGCTCGCCCACCTTCGACACGCCCTCGCCGAACATGATGTCGAACTCGACCTGCTTGAACGGCGGCGCGACCTTGTTCTTCACGACCTTGACGCGGACCTGGTTGCCGATCGCCTCGTCCCGATCCTTCAGGGTCGAGATGCGGCGGATGTCGAGGCGCACCGAGGCGTAGAACTTCAGCGCGTTGCCACCCGTGGTGGTCTCCGGGCTGCCGTACATCACGCCGATCTTCATCCGGATCTGGTTGATGAAGATCACCATGCAGTTCGAGCGCGAGATCGAACCGGTGAGCTTGCGCAGGGCCTGGCTCATCAGGCGGGCCTGGAGGCCGGGCTGGCTCTCGCCCATCTCGCCCTCGATCTCGGCCCGCGGGGTCAGCGCGGCGACCGAATCGACCACCAGCACGTCGATGGCGCCGGAGCGCACCAGCGTGTCGGTGATCTCCAGGGCCTGCTCGCCGGTATCGGGCTGCGAGATCAGCAGGTCGTCGAGATTGACGCCGAGCTTGCGGGCATAGACCGGATCGAGCGCGTGCTCGGCATCCACGAAGGCGCAGACGCCGCCCTTCTTCTGGGCCTCGGCGATGGTGTGCAGCGCCAGCGTCGTCTTGCCGGAGGATTCGGGGCCGTAGATCTCCACGACCCGGCCGCGGGGCAGGCCGCCGACGCCGAGGGCGATGTCGAGGCCGAGCGAGCCGGTGGAGATCGTCTCGACCTCCTGCACCTTGTCGTTCTTGCCCAGACGCATGATCGAGCCCTTGCCGAAGGCGCGCTCGATCTGGGACAGGGCGGCGTCGATCGCCTTGGACTTGTCCTTGTCCACCGGGGGCATGTCGACCACTTTCAATGCAGGCTGGGCCATCTGGCGGGCTCCTTATGAAGGGGTTGCGCGCCATTCACAACGCGCGGCAACACTGCGCCTATGTACCTGTTTTGTTCTATTTCGGCAAGGGTGCGGGATACGAGAACGCTGCCCCGAGGGGGCGGCGCGCAGGTTCTCCACCGGGTCGGTCGCGGTCGCGGCGTCAGTCGGCCGCCATGGTCTTCTTCACGGTCTCGACCAGCTGTTTCAGGCTGAAGGGCTTGGGCAGGAAGTTGAAGGCCTCGCCCTCGGGCAGGTTCTTGCGGAACGCGTCCTCGGCGTAGCCGGAGACGAAGATCACCTTCAGGTCCGGCTGGTGCTTGCGCACCTCGCGCAGGAGGGTCGGGCCGTCCATCTCCGGCATCACGACATCGGAGACGACGAGGTCGATCGGCTGGCTGCCCTCGCGCACGATCGCCAGGGCCTCCAGGCCTGAGGCGGCCTCCAGCACCGTGTAGCCCCGGGCCGAGAGCGCCCGGCTGTTGACCGCCCGGACGGGATCCTCGTCCTCGACCAGCAGGATCGTCCCCTGCCCGGTATGGTCGGCCGCGGGCTTGCGCGGGGCCGGCTTCTCCGGAGCCTTCGTCTTGGCGGCCCGTTCGGCGGCCTCGCCGGTTCCGGTGGGCTTGGCCGGCGCCTGGCCGGGCGCCGGCAGGTCGGCCCGCGGCAGGGCCTGGATCGCGGGGGCGGCCTCCTCGGGCTCCGCCACGGGCACGTGCCGCGGCAGGTAGATGCGGAAGGCGGTCCCCTCCCCGATCTTCGACTGCACGTCGATGGTGCCGCCGGATTGCTTGACGATGCCGAACACCGTCGAGAGCCCGAGGCCCGTGCCCTTGCCGATCTCCTTGGTGGTGAAGAACGGCTCGAAGATCTTCTCCATCAGCTCGGGCGGGATGCCCTGGCCAGTGTCGCGCACTTCGATCAGCACGTGGTCGCCCGCGGGCGCCCCGCCCCGCCCGTCCACGGTCGCGGCCGGGCCCGGATCGGTCACGTTCTCGGTGCGGATCATCAGCTTGCCGCCGTCCGGCATCGCGTCGCGGGCATTGACCGCGAGGTTCACGATCACCTGCTCGAACTGGTTGACGTCGGCCTTGACCGGCCAGACGTCGCGGCCGTGCTTCAGCTCTAGGGCGACGCGCTCGCCCAGCAGCCGCTTGAGCAGCAGGGTCAGCTCCGAGAGCCCCTCCCCGACATTCATCACCTCCGGGCGCAGGGTCTGGCGGCGGGAGAACGCCAGGAGCTGGCGGACGAGGCCCGCCGCCCGGTTGGCGTTCTGCTTGATCTGCATGATGTCCTGGAAGGCCGGATCGGTCGGCCGGTGGCTCGCCAGCAGCAGGTCCGAGTAGCCGATGATCGCCTGCAGCACGTTGTTGAAGTCGTGCGCGATGCCGCCGGCGAGCTGGCCGACCGCGTTCATCTTCTGCGCCTGGGCGACCTGCTGCTCCAGCTGGCGCTGCGCCGTGGTGTCGAGGGCGTACAGGATCACGCGCTCGGCCTCGTCGGCCTGGTGGGTGGCGTCGCTGCTGTCGGCCGGGCTGAGCCAGAGCCGCGCCGAGCGCCCGCCCGGACCGCTGAGCTGGACCTCGATCGGCTCCGGGTCGGACAGGCCGCTCGCCGCCCGGGCGAGGCCGGCCTCCAGGGAGGCGCGGTCGACCACCGAGTCGGCGACGTTGGGCTCGGCGCCCTGATTGCCCTCCCCCTCGGGGCCGCCCTCGTCGGCCTGGCGCGGCACCGTGCCGAACAGCCGGGTGAACGAGGTGTTGGCCCGGGCGATCCGGCCGGACCGGTCGAGGGTCGCGATGGCGATCGGCGAATTGTTGAGGAAGCGGGCGAGCCGCACCTCGGCGGCGCGCTGCGGCTCGTCGGTCTCGGCCCCGGCCGAGCGGTTGATCACGAAGGTCCGCGAGGAGCCGGGCTTGCCGTCCTTGCCGAAGGCGACCCGGTGGTAGAGCCGCACCGGCAGGGTGTGGCCGTTGCGGCGGCGCAGGTCGAGGTCGAACCGGTCGGTGCGGACCTCGCCGGGCAGGCCCGCGGTGCGGACCAGGACGTCGGCCTCCGGGGCGATCTCGGTGAGGTGCGGGCCGCCGGGGCCGACGCTCGCCAGGTCGTAGCCGAGCCAGGCCGCCAGCGTCGCGTTCATGTAGACGATCGCGCCGGCCGGATCGATCGACAGGAACCCCGCCGGGGCGTGGTCGAGATAGTCGATCGCGTGCTGGAGCTCCTGGAAGACGTTTTCCTGGCGCTCGCGCTCGGCGGTGATGTCGGCCACGGTCCAGAGCGAGGCAGCCCGGCGCGGGCGCGCCAGCGGGCGCACCGAGACCCGGTACCAGCCGAAGCCGCGCTCATGCGCCTGCGGCCCGAGCGGCGGCGACATCCGGATCTCTTCGGTGTGCGCCCGGCCGTCGCGCGAGGCCTGCGACAGGCGGTAGACCGCCTCCGAGACCTCCGGCGAGCCGACCAGGATGCGCTCCACCGGCACGAGGTTCGAGAAGGCGTCGCCGCCGGCCACCCGCAGATAGGCCTCGTTGGCGTAGATCAGCCTCCCGCCATCCTCCACCACCAGCGCCCCGTCCGGCGAGGCGTCGACGATGCCCTTGGTGATGTCGTCCCGAGTGGCGGTGCCGCTGAGCTGGAGCGCTCCGATGGCGAGCGCGAACAGGAAGAACACGCCGGCCATCGCCAGTAGGGCGAGCAGCCAGACGATCAGCGACTGGGCCTGCTCGTTGGCCACGAAGGACAGGCCGATGGCGGCCCCGACCAGCAGACCCGCGAGCACGAGCAGCAGCCCGACCCGGCCCGGCTGCTCCGAGCGGTCGATCGCGCCGTTCCCGTGAGAACCCGAGATCTGCGTGCCCGTCGCGGGCGCCGGAGGTCCAGTGACGTCGGCCATCGGCATCATTCCAGAACATTCACCCGGTTAGGCCCGCCGGCCATAGCAGGGCTCGGGCAGCACGGCACCACTCTCGTCGCGTCGGTCGTGTCGCGCCAAGCCGTGGTGCAGCCTCGCAAAAAAAGGTGGAGGAAGCGTGGCTTTTCCGCGCTGTGTCATGCGATCGGCGCGCTGAATACCAGCCCTTGCTGTTACGCCGCCCGCCGGCGCAGGCGCAGGACGAAGCCGATGACTTCCGCCACCGCCCGGTAATGCTCGGCCGGGATCTCGCGGTCGATCTCCACGGTGGCGTGCAGGGCGCGGGCGAGCGGCGGGTTCTCGATCACCGCGACGCCGTGCTCGGCCGCCACGGTGCGGATGCGCAGGGCCAGGGCGTCG
The DNA here is from genome assembly GCF_000272495.1 of Methylobacterium sp. GXF4. Classification (NCBI taxonomy): domain Bacteria; kingdom Pseudomonadati; phylum Pseudomonadota; class Alphaproteobacteria; order Hyphomicrobiales; family Methylobacteriaceae; genus Methylobacterium; species Methylobacterium sp. GXF4. The sequence continues at coordinate 10,042 of NZ_AKFK01000111.1, forward strand.
ACGCCCTTGGCGACGCAGATCGGCGCGGCCATGCCGGCCTCGTAGCGCAGGGCCACCGCGTAGTGGGTCGGGTTGGTCACCACCACGGTGGCGGTCGGGACGGCGGCCATCATCCGCTTCTTCACCCGGGCCATGCGGAGCTGCTTCATGCGGCCCTTGACCTCCGGGTTGCCGTCCGCCTCCTTCATCTCCTGCTTCATCTCCTCCTTCGACATGCGGTGGCGCTTGCGCCAGCGGAAGCGCGCGTAGAATGCGTCGCCGAGCGTGATGGCGAGGTGCATGCACAGCATGCCGGCGAGCAGCCGGAGGCTGAGGGAGAGGATCGCCGACAGGCTCCCGGCCGGGTCGAGCCGGGCGAACACCTCGAGCCGGTCGCGGTCGTTCCAGAGCAGCACGGCACCGACGATGCCGACCGCGCCGATCTTGGCGAGACCCTTGCCGAACTGGAACAGGGCCTCGATCCCCATGAGCCGCTTGACCCCGGCCATCGGCGAGATGCGGTCGAATTTCGGCATCAGGGTTTCGGTGGTGAGCACCAGCGGGTGCTGGAGCAGCCCGGCGGCGAGGCCGGCCGCCGCCGCCATCCCGACCGGCACCGCCACGGCCTGCAGCCACAGCCAGAGGCCGCGGGTCGCCGCCTGCTTCATGGCGGTGGCGTCGTCCGGCAGGGTGTGGGCGTTGGCGAGGTAGGCCTTGAGGCCCTGGGTCAGGCTCTGGGCGATGCTGGGGGCCGCGATCACCAGGGCCAGCGTGAAGGCGCCGAGGATCGCGAAGGTGTTGATCTCGGCACTCGTCGCGACGTCGCCGCGCTCGATCGCCTGATCGAGCCGCCGCTGGGTCGGCTCTTCGGTCTTGTCTTCCTGCTCCGCGCCCTCGGCCATCTTGTCTGCTCGACCTCAGTGCACAGGGACGCTCAGCGCCCGACGAACTCGCCGAGATACCGGCCGAGATCGTCCAGGAAGACGCCCATCATGACGCCGAGCGAGCCCATCAGGATCAGCATGCCGACGAGCACCGAGGCCGGGACCGCGAGGAAGAACACCTGCAATTGCGGCATCAGCCGCGACAGCACGCCCAGCCCGAGGTTGAACAGCAGCCCGAAGGCGATGAACGGCCCGGAGATCTGCACCGCCAGGGTGAAGCCCCGGGTCAGCGCCTTGAGCGCCAGCATCAGCGCGTCCGAGAAGGCCGGGACCCCGTCCGGCGGCAGCACCACGTAGCTCTGCGCCAGGCCTTCGATGGCAAGATGGTGCAGGTCGGCGGCGAAGATCAGCGTGACGCCGAGCAGCGACAGGAAGTTGCCCAGCGCGGCCTGCTGCCCGCCGTAGCTCGGGTCCACCGTCATGGCGTAGGCCAGGCCGAGCTGCTGCGAGATGATCAGGCCGGCGGTCTGCAGGGCGGCCAGCACCATCCGGACCGACAGGCCGAGCACCAGCCCGACGATCGTCTCGGCGAACAGTAGCCCGATCAGCCGGGGGCCGGCCAGGCCCTCGGTGCCGCCGAGCAGCGGCCGCACGCTGGGGAACAGCACCAACGTGGTCAGCAGCGCGAAGGCCAGCCGCATCCGCGGCGACACCATCTGCTCGCCGACGCCGGGCATCAGCATGATCAGCGTGCCGACCCGCGCGAAGGTGATCAGATAGGCCGAGGCGATGCCGGGCAGGAGCAGGTTCATCGCCGCCCCTATGGCATGCGCGCGCCGCCCCTGTCCCGCCGCCGGTCGCCATCAGCCGCCGGCCGCGATGCGGGCGGCGATGCGCGTCATGTAGCCGGCCATGGCGTCGCCGATGAACGGCAGCATCAGCAGCAGCGCGGCGAAGACCGACACGATCTTGGGCACGTAGATCAGGGTCTGCTCCTGGACCTGCGTCAGCGCCTGGATCAGCGAGACGATCAGACCGACCGCGAGGGCGACCAGCATCAGCGGCCCGGCGACCTTGAGGAAGACGAAGATGCCGTCGCGGGCGACGTCGAGGATGGCCAGGCCGGTCATGGGGCGTGTTGCTCAAAGGGGAGGCAGGGGGAATCCGGGATCCGGCTGGACCATGCTCAAATCTGCATCCGCATGATCTCTTCGTAGGCAGAGATCATGCGGTCGCGCACCGCCACCATGGTCTGCAGGGCGGTCTCGCTCTCGGCCACGGCGGTGACCACGTCGACGACGTTGGCCTTGCCGGAGGCCGCCGAGATCGCCTGGCCGTCGGCCCGCCGCCCGGCATCCCCGACATTGTCCAGGGCGTTGCCGAGGAGCTGCATGAAGTTGCCGCCGGCCTCGCCGGTCGACTGGACCTTGGGGGCCGGGCGGCCGTTGGCCATGCCCTGGACGGCGGCGTAGGCACCGGCCGCGAAATTGCTCGTCGCCATCGACTAGGCTTCCTTCGCGTTCACTTGCGCGCTCACTTGAGGATCGACAGCGTCTGCGACAGCATCTTGCGCGTGGACGTCACCATGTTGAGGTTCGCCTCGTAGGAGCGCTGGGCCTCGCGCAGGTCCATGTTCTCGATCAGCGCGTTGACGTTGGGCATCTGCACCTCGCCCCGGGCGTTGGCCGCGGGGTTGCCGGGCTCGAACTTGGTCCGGAACGCGGAGGGGTCGCGCCGGACGCGGCCCGCCTCAACCAGCTTGGCCCCGGTCTCCGGATCCATGTGGCTGGTGAAGGACGGGATCTTGCGGCGATAGGGCTCGGTCCCGGGCGAGGCCGGGGCGGAATCCGCGTTGGCGATGTTCTCGGCGATGATCCGCATCCGGCCGGACTGCGCCTTGAGGCCGGCGGCCGCCACCGTGAGCGACTTGCTGAATTCCATGGCTCAGGGCCCTCCTCCGCCGCTTGTCGACGACACGTCCGGTTCGGTTCCGGCGCGGTCAGCTCTTGCCGATGGCGATCTTCAGGGTGGTCAAGCTGTGCTGGTAGAGCGAGGCGGCGAGCTGGTAATCCGACTGGTTGTCGCCGGCCTTCATCATCTCGTCCTCGAGGTTCACCGCATTGCCGTTCGGGCGGATCTCGAAGCGCTTGGCGCCCTTGGCATCGGCCCCCGCCTCGGATTGACCGGGGGGCGCGAGATGGGCCGGGCTGGTCAGCGCCAGGCCCGGCGAGGCGTTGATTGCGGTGCCGGTGGCCCGGTCGAAGCGCAGCTCCGCCAGGTCGCGCGGCTTGAAGCCCGGCATGTCGGCGTTGGCGACGTTCTCGGCGATCAGGCCCTGGCGTGCCTGCGCCCACTGCATCCGGGTGCGCAGCATCCCCAGGACGGGCAGGTCGGTCAGGGCCACGTTCGCCTCCGGTCTCGCGACGCCGCGCGGGATCGGGCGGGCTCGGCAAAATCTGCCGCCTGCTTGGTTAATGCATGGTTAAGCGCGGGCGAGGCCGGCCCCGGCCCGGGCCGCCACCGTGCGGTCCGCCGGCCATGTTCCTGGGGATGGCGGCGGTCGGTGCTTCACAACCTCTTGTCTTGATGGCGCTAAACTTAAGGGCCTGTTAACGAAGTCTTAACGTCGTTTGCCTTGCAGGCCCGCCGGCGTGGTATGAGCGAGGCTCGTGCCGGGCGCGGCCCTGCGGCGGCCGAAACGTGCGAGTGCGTAACCTTGCAATGGCTGCAATCCGTGTTCGGTTCTGAGGGCTCCCCCATCGTCCAGTATGTCGTGATCTTCGCCGTCATCTTCACGGCGTTGGCCGCGATCGTGTTCACGGTGCGCCGCCTGACCGGTCGCAGCCTGGCCCTGCCCGGGCGCACGCCCGCCCGCGGACGCCAGCCCCGGCTCGGGATCGTCGACGTGTACGAGCTCGACCGCGCCCGGCAGCTGATCCTGCTGCGCCGGGACAATGTCGAGCACCTGCTGCTGGTCGGCGGCCCGAACGACGTGGTGGTCGAGCGCAACATCCAGCGCACCCAGCGCCCCCTGCCCGAGGCGACCCTGCGCTCCGACACCGGGTCGGAGCCGATGGCCGAGCCGCTGCCGGACCCGCTGGCACAGGGCGGACGCCTGGCCGAGCCGCCCCGGGCCCTGGCCGAGATCGCGGGCCGCCGCTCCGAGCCCCTGTTCGATCCGGGCTTCGAGATGCCGGTCGTCGTGGCGCCGCCGGTCCCGCGCTCGGCCGCCGCGCCGCCGGTGACCTTCCCGCTCGACGTCAACCTGCTGGGCGGCGACGAGCCGGGACAGGAGGTCTCG
>NZ_AKFK01000112.1:0-12998 GCF_000272495.1 Methylobacterium sp. GXF4
CGCTCCCCTCTCCCGACCCGCTTCGCGGGCCACCCTCCCCCGCAGAGGGGGGAGGGAAGGGGCGCGTGAACCGCGAACCGGACGCCCCGCCAAGCCATAAGAAATCCGGCCCGCGGCGTGTGAATCGCGTGGGTGTCGGGGAGGGCGGGGGGTCGCTGCATGGCCGGCCTCCAGCTTGCCGTCGCCGGGCCGGCCCGACTCGGCCGATTCCGGCGGCGAAACCGGGTCTGCCCGAAGATTGTGCGTCGCATCCGCCATCGTCAAGCCGCGCCCGGAACGACACGATTCGGAAGTCGCGGGGTTCGCATTAACGGGCCTGTAACTGCACCCGCCTAATTCTCAAACGATGCAGCGGGGCCACGCAGTCAGCGTCGGCCAGCACCAGAGATACGACCGGCCAGAGCCGGTCTCGCGAGGCAATCAGGCGTGATGCGTAGCGTTGTAGGCCGCTCCCGGACGATCCCCGCGCTGCCGGCCGCCCTGGCGGCCGCCGCGGTCCTGACCGCCCTGGCCGCCCCGGCCGAGGCCCGGCGCGGGCGGCATCACCATCACCACGCGGCCAGCGGCGGCTACAACCCGCCCTACGCCGCCATGGTGGTGGACGTGAAGAGCGGGAAGACGCTGCACGCGGTCAACGAGGACGCGCTGCGCCACCCGGCCTCGATCACCAAGGTCATGACGCTCTACATGCTGTTCGAGCAAATGGAGCGCGGCAAGTTCGCCCTGGATTCCGACCTGACCATCTCGGCCCACGCCGCCGCCCAGGCGCCCTCGAAGCTCGGCCTGCGCCCCGGCCAGACCATCACGGTCGAGGACGCGATCAAGGCGATCGTCACCAAGTCGGCCAACGACGTGGCCTGCGCGATCGGCGAGAACATCGCGGGCTCCGAGGAGCGCTTCGCCCAGATGATGACCGCCAAGGCGCATGCGCTCGGCATGAGCCGGACGCGCTACGCCAACGCGTCGGGCCTGCCGGATCCCGACCAGCTCACCACCGCCCGGGACCTGACCGTCCTGGCCCGGGCGATCCAGGACCGGTTCCCGCACTATTACCGCTACTTCCAGACCCGCTCCTTCGCGTTCCGCGGCCGGGTGATCGGCAACCACAACCACCTGCTCGGCAACGTCCAGGGCGTGGACGGGATCAAGACCGGCTACACCCGCGATTCCGGCTTCAACCTGATGACGGCGGCCAAATCCGAGGGCCGCCAGATCGTGGCGATCGTGCTCGGCGGCAAGTCGGGCGCCAGCCGCGACCGGATCATGGCCGACCTCGTCCGCTCCAGCCTGCCGCGGGCCTTCGCCGGCGCCCGCCAGGCGCCGCCGGTCACCGAGGTCGCCGAGCGCGCCCGGCCGGCGGTCGTGGCGGACGCGGTCTCGCGCACCCGCACGCAGGTCGCCTCGGCCGACGACGACGATGTCGAGACCACCGGCACCACCGGCGAGCCCCTGGACATCACGCCCTCCCGGGCGACCACGACGCCGGGCGGCACCTGGAAGCCCGGCCCGCAGGCCCTGCCGAAGGCGGCCCAGGCCTATGCCGGCACCAGCAGCGCACAGGCGCCGTTCCCCGGCGCGTCGAAGACCGTCGCCCGGATGGCGTCCTCGGAGCGAGACGAGCCGCCGAAGGCGATCACCGGAACCCGCGTCGTCCCCACCGCCTGGGTGATCCAGCTCGGGGCCATGGACGACGAGGCCAAGGCCCGCTCGATGCTCTCCGAGGCGCGCGCCAAGGCCGGGGGCAGCCTGTCCAAGGCGGCGCCCTACACGGTCAAGGTCGAGCATGGCGGGACCACGCTCTACCGCGCCCGCTTCTCCGGGTTCTCGGAGCAGGACGCCGCGCAGGATGCCTGCACGGCCCTGAAGCGCAGCGGCTTCAGCTGCTTCGCGACCCGCAGCTGAACCACCTCAACAACCAGCGTCGCGCCCGACGGGTGCGCCGATACGGCGGAGTCGCGGCTGTGTTTGCCCGCGGCTGCGAATCAGTAAGTATCTGACAACGCGCGTGGAGTTCAGCGATGTCGGTTCAAAAGCCTGTCTCGGGCCGCGTTAACCCGCGCCGCCCTCTCGGCACTTCCGCCCTGGTCGGGGTGGGTGAGCTTCATCAGCGACCTGTGGGCCGTCCGGACCTGCTCAGCGGTCGCCCCGCGCTGAAGCCCCAGGATCTGGTACGCCTCCTCCTGCGTCATCGCCCCTGGATACGCCGGGCGTCCCGGCCGCGGGTCACGATCGCCCTCAGCGTCTACACGCCAGCCGGGCGCCCGGCGGTCGAGATACGGCTCTAGCAGGGCGGCGCCTTCGGGGTCGCTCTGACGGCAGGTCGCGAGCAGCTCGATCACGACCGCCACCGCCAAGGCGTCGAGCCAGGCCCCGGCCCGGGGCCCGGCGATCACCCGGCCCTCGCTGAGGCTGCCGTCCGCCCGCACCCGGATGTCGATCAGCGCCGTCCGGTGCCGACGCCCCCGGTCGACGAAGGGCCTGAGCAGCGGGATCAGGCGCGCGTTCATCGCAGCCTGCCCCTCGATCATCCAGATGCCGCCGAGGCCGAGCAGGGCCGCGAGCACGAAGTTCCCGTGCAGCAGCAGGAACCCCGCCGCCGCGAGGGCGAGGACGCCGCCGACCTTCTGGGGCCGGACCGTACCGACGAGGGCACCGAGGCCCTTGCCGAAGGCGCGTCCGAGCCGGCGGCCGAGGCCGTCGTCGTTCTTCGAGAGCCACCAGAGCGTGAGGCCGGCCAGAAGGACCGCAAACAGGACCATCAATTATCGCCGCGCGCCGAACTCGGCGCCGACGCGGCCACCGATCTGAACCGTCGTGCCGCCGCCGAGGTCGTAGAAGCCGCGCCGGGCCGGGGGCGGCTTGGGCGCCGCCGCGTCGCATCCGGGCCGCGGCGGCAGGCGCACGCCCTCGGGCAGGTCCTCCGGGCAGAGGCGCGAGCGCACCGGCTGCTCGGCGGCCGCGGCGCCCGCGGCCATCAGCCCGGCGAGAGCGAGGAACGCGAGGCGTCTCACCGGCGGTTCTCCGCGACCTCGGCGGTGGTGATCCGGATCTCCCGGATCCGGCCGTCGCGCTCGACCTTGAGGGTCACGGGCGCGCCCAGCCCGGCCTCCGCGATCGCCGCCGTGAGGTCGGCGAGGCGATGGACCGGCCGGTCGTTGGCGCCGACGATCACGTCGCCGATGTCGCCGGTCTGCGGATCGACGCCGCGCAAGCCCGCCTGCGCGGCCGGGGAGCCGGGCAGGACCCGCAGCACGACCACGCCGTCGATCCCGAGGCGCGCTGAGGCCGCCTCCTGGGCGGCGATGATGCCGATCCCGGGATTGCGCACCCGGCCGACCCGGATCAGCTCCGGGACGACGCGGTTGACCACGTCGACGGGGATCGCGAACCCGATCCCGGCGCTGGCCCCCGAGGGCGAGACGATCGCGGTGTTGACGCCGATCAGCCGGCCGGCGGAATCGAGCAGCGGGCCGCCGGAATTGCCGGGGTTGATCGCCGCATCGGTCTGGATGACGCCGGACAATTCCCGCCCGGCGCTGGTCGGCATCCGCCGGCGCACGGCGCTGATCACCCCGGTGGTCAGCGTGTGGTCGAGGCCGAATGGGTTGCCGATCGCGAAGGTCGACTGGCCGACCTTGAGATCCTCCGACGACCCGATCGCCAGCGGTGGCGGCATCTTGGTCACGCGCCCGAGCCGGAGGACCGCCAGGTCGTAGGACGGCGCCAGCCCGACCAGGGTCGCGGACACGACCTCACCGTCGCTCATCCGCACGGAGACCGAGCCGCCCGATCGCGCGGCGTTCTGCACGACATGGGTGTTGGTCACGACGTGGCCGGCGCCGTCCCAGACGAAGCCGGTCCCGGTCTGGGTGCCGCTCTGCTCGCCGCCCTCGTCGTCCGGGTCGAGCAGGTCGCGGCCGGTGGCGGCGCTCTGCGCGAAGACGTGGACCACGGACGGGCTCGCCCGCTCGAACAGCGCCACGGTGGTCTGCTCGGACTGTGCCAGATCGCCCCGGGCCGCGATCACCCGCGGCGCATCGGCCGAATAGAGCAGCGGCTGCAGGTAGGGCTGCGCGACGTAGAGGGCCAGAAGGACCAGAACCGCGGCGGCCAGGATGCGCACGGTACGGTCCGGCAAGGGCGAGTCTCCAGTCAGGGCCCCGGGGCGGGCGTGGGTCTTAAGTGCGCGTTCAGGATCAGGGCGTCAACACGGATACAGGGCGGTCGCCGCGGTGCTCCTGACGTGGCCTGGCGCACCTCGGATACCGCCGCGCATTGGCTAACGGAATGGTCATCTATCGATGGCCACAATTCTCGCAAGTTCACGGCGGATCAGACACGACCGGTTTGGACATGGAACACGGTACCGCACCTTTTCCTGCGCGCTAGGACTAGATGCTGATGCCTCAAATGCCCAAATTGATCGCAAAGCTGCCGCAGAGATGCTTGCATTGACGCTCAGCCTTTCACTCCCCGCAGCAGGCCGGCTCGACCGGATGACGGGGATCTGAACGGTCCCAAACGGTTCGGAAGGATAAGGACTCATGGAAACCGAAGCTCTCGAACGCCCGGCCGATCTCACGATCTGGCGCACGGCCCCGGCGAGCACCCCGCTGGCCCAGCCCGAGCGGTACGGCACCCTGCGCGAGGCGATCGCCGCCGCCGCCGGCGCCCTGACCGATCCGGCCAAGCAGCCCTGGATCATCACCGAGGAGGGCGAGATCCTCTCCCCGAACTGGATCCGCACCTACCTGAACTGAGACGCGATACCGAGAACAACGGGGATACCGGGGAAGGCGGCCACAGGCTCCGCCCCGGTACCCCGCCGGCTCACTCCGCCGCGTCCGAGCGGCGGAAGCCCTCGATCCCGACCTGCTCCGGATTGATCGCGTGCAGCGCCCGGCGCGCCGCCTCCAGCGGATGCTCGGCCTCGATCCGCACCGACGTCAGATCCGGGCTTTTGTAGACGGTGACGATGGTGTCCATCACCTCGGTCAGCGTCGTGCGCTTGTCCTCCGGGGCGGCGATCAGCAGTTGCAGCCCCCAGGCGCGGTAGAGATCGACCAGCGCCTGGCTGTTGCGCACGTCGAGCTTCGAGAACGCCTCGTCGAGCAGGCATAGCCCCAGCCCCGGATTCTCGTCGCCGGGCCGGTCGCCCGGGTAATAGGCGCTGGCGAGCGAGGCCGCGATCGCCACGTAGAACGGCGCCTGCGCCTCGCCCCCCGAACCGCGCAGGGCCCGCGCCGACATGGTGGTGCGGTTGCCGGCCGCGTCCTTCATGCCGATCTCGTAGACGAAGTAGTTGCGGTAATCGGCGAGCCGGGCCGCATCCTCCTGGCCGGCGATCAGCGCGGTGATCTCTTCCAGAGCCGCCGCCATCGGCCCCTCGGTCTCGCCCGCCAGCAGCGCCTGCGCGGCCTCCGGCGAGCGGGCGGTCTCGGTGGCCAGCGCGTGGACGGCGGCGTAGCGGCGGTCCACCGCCGCCTCGAACGCGTAGGTCTGGCCGGTGAAGCTGCGCGCCGAGAGCCGCTCGTTCAGGGCCGCGAGCCGGGCATGGACCCGCTCGAACCGGTCGGCCAGGCGGGTCAGCAGATCCTCGGTCATGAGCCGGCGCATCTCGACCTCGGCCCGCTCGGCCTGGGCGCGGTAGCGGCGCAGCTCGTGGCCCTCCACGGCCTCGTATTCCCGCCGGACCCAGGCATAGCCGTCGATCGCCGGGGCGTCGCCGGCATTCAACGGATTCTCGACCCGCCAGGCCGAGCAGGCCTCGGTCAGCTCGCGCTCGGCGATCCGACCGTGCGAGCGGGCCGCCTCGGCGGCCTCCCGGGCAAGGCCGCGCTCGGTGGCGGCCCGCGTGCCGGCGGCCTTGGCGTCGAGGCCCGCGAGGGCACCCCGCGCCTCCGCGATCACGCCGACGCTGAACGGCTCGGAGCGGGCGAGGCGCACCCGCGCCGCGTCGCCGCCCATGACCTGCCGCAGGGCCGAGCGCCGCGCCGCCAGGGCGGCCCGGGCCGCCTCGCGCACGGGCCCGAGGCGCGCCCGCAAGGCCGCCTCGTCGGCGAGCAGGCGGTCGAGCTTCGGCTCCAGCTCTTCGGACAATTCCCGCAGGTAGCCGACCCGCTCGGTGGTCAGCGCCGCGATCTCGGCGGTCAGGCCGGCATTGTCGCGCTTCTCGATGCCCTCGCGCTCGGTCTGGAGCGTGCGCCGCCGTCCCTCCAGCCCGTCGAGCTCGCCCCGCAGGGCGTCGATGTCGTCGAGGCCGCGGGCGATGCGCGCCCGTACCGCCGCAGCGGTACGGGCGGCCTCGCGCAGGACCGCGGCCTCCCCGCGCAGCCGCCGTGCCTCGGCGACCGCGGCCTCGTGCGCGCGGCGGCTGTCGACCGTGGGGCCGCGATGGCCGCGGGTCATCAGCAGGTCGACGTTGCGGGTGACTGAATAGGCCATGCCGGCGGTGGTCCGGCCGCTCGGCGCCACGGCGCGGGACAGCCGGGCCAGCTCGGCATCGTCCCGGGCGAGGTCGTAACCCCCGAGCCGCACCCCCAGGAACGCCTCCGCGTGCGGATCGCTCGTCTCGATCACGGTGAGCGGCCCGTCATCGTAGCGGCGCGAGCGCTGCTTGGCGGTGTCGGTGGTCTTGACCAGGATGCAGCGGTGGAACCGGTCGCGGCCGGACTGGAGCACGCCCAGGGCCTCGCTCAGCCGGTCGGGGGAGACCACCAGGGCCTCGCGGGCGCGGCCGAGCAGGCCTTCGAGCGCCGGCCCCCAGGTCGGATCGACGATCTCGGCCAGCTCGCAGATCGGCAAGGCCTCGATCCCGCGCCGCTCCAGCTCGCCGCGGAACGCAACCGTGTCGGAGGACAAGCGTGCGGCCGAGCCGCCCCCGGTGCGGGGCGCGGTGCGCTCGGCCTCGCTCTCCTGGGCGCGGGCCTTGAGCGCGGCATCCTCGGCCGCCCGCTCCAGGGCCTCGTCGAATTCGGGCAGGCGCGCCAGGCCGTCGATCAGCTCGGCCAGGGGCCCGTCCGGGCGCAGGATCTCCTCGGGCGAGGATTCCCGGCGCAGGCCGGCGCGGGCGCAGGATTCCGCGAGCCGCGCCGCCGGCGGGCAGGCCTGGCGCAGGATCGGGGCGACCGGCTGGAGCTTGCCCATCTGGCCCACAAGGCCGACGAGGTCGGAAACCCGCGCGACCAGCTCCTTCCGGTCCCGCTCCAGCATCGACAGGCCGAGCGTCGAGGCGGCCAGCCGCCCCTCCGCGGCGCTGCCGGCGAGCAGGGCCTTCTTCTCGGCGATCTCGCCGTCGATCTCGCGCACGTGCCCGCGGCTCGCCGCGACGCGCTCCCGGGCGATCCGCAGCGTGTCGGCGCCCTCGCGCAGGCGCAGCCGCACCGCGGTGAGGTCGAGGCTGCGGCGGCGCAATTCGGCGCAGGCCGCCCGGAATTCATGGGCTGCGGCGGCCAGCACCGCCTCGCTCCAGGCATCGTAGCGGTCGCGCAGGCGGCGCAGCCGGGCGAGCCGGCTCTCCAGCTCGCCGATCGTCTCCAGCAGGCGGCGCCAATTGGCGATGGAGAGCCGCACCCGCTCGACATCCAGCGGCTCCGGGTCGAGCACGAAGGCGCGCACGAAGGCGCTAGTGTCGAAGATCGGCTTGAACGCCACCGCGTTGGCGAAGCTGCGCAGGAAGTGCCGGGGCTCGGGGGAGGGCGCGCCCTCCCGCAGGGTCGCCAGGATGTCGGCGGTGAAGCGCTCGCCGGAGGTGCGGTATTCGGTGAAGCTCGCCGCCCGGGCGCGCAGGTCGGCGGCGATCTCGCTCCACGGCGCCGTGTAGCTGCCGCCCGGGGCGGTGCGGGCGTAATCGGCGATCTCGAACCGGTGGCCGACCGCGATGAACCGCGACAGCACGGTCTCGCGCGGCTCCACGGCCCGGGCGGCGAGCGCCAGCCCGACCGTGACGGTACGGCCCGAGGCCGGGTTCTCGAATACCAGGGCCAGCACGGTCTCGCAGGATTCCCGCGTCGGCCGGCCGCCCTCGGCCGGGTCGCTGATCCAGCCCAGGCAATAGTCGCGCACCGTGCGGGCGCTGCGCCCGGAGGCGGAGGCGTTGAGCGCCAGCCGGCTGGCATTGTTGCCGGCCAGCACCGTGCCGACCGCGTCGAAGATCGTGGACTTGCCGGCCCCGGTCGGCCCCACCAGGGCGGCGGCGCCCCGCAGCCGGATCTGCTCGCGGCGGATCAGGTACCAATTGGAGATGGCGATATCGGTGAGGACGTACACGATGTCGGGAGGCCGGGACGCTGCAGGAAGACGCGCGGCCCAGTTGGCCGGGTTCGGCCGCGCATGCAAGCTTCGGCGTTGCCGGCCCCCGCCTGTCACCGCCGGCGCGATCGACCACTTGTCAGACAATTCGGCGCCGGTATCGTTCCCGCCCGGGGGGATCGATAAAAATCATGCGCGCCAGTCTGAAGCTCAAATTGAGCGGCCTCTTCGCTCTGCTCCTCCTGGCCGCCGCGCTTCAGGGGGGATTCGCGATCCATAAGATGATCGCCCTCGACCGGCAGCTCGCTACGCTGCTCGACCACGCGGTTCTGTCGATGAACGAGGCGCAGGCGATCGAGGCCCTGGTGATCCGGACACGGCTCGCGCAGGTCCGCTTCGTGACCGCGGCGGCGGAGACCGAGCGGCAGCTCACCGTGAAGGAGGTTGATGCGCTCACCCGGGAGCGGAACGCCAAGGTCGAGGCCTACCGGGCGCTGATCGCCTCGCCCGAGGAGAAGGCCCTGTTCGACGACCTGCTCGCCAAGCTCAAGATCCAGCACTACGACTGGGAGCGGCTGCGCGGCTTCACGCTCGAGCAGCGCGAACCCGCGATGGCGTATTTCCGCGGCAGCATGAACGGCCATTACGTCGCCGCCGCGGGGGCCGCGCACGCGCTGGCCGAGATGAACATCAAGGCCGGCGACGAGGCCGGCCGGAACGCCCGCCGGAGCCAGGCGGAGGCCGTCCGCTCGACCGTGATCATGCTGGGCGTCACGCTGCTGATCGCCCTGGGGGCGACGCTCTACAGCTTCGTCGGGGTGTCGCGGCCGATCACCATCATGACCCGGGCGATGCGTCGCCTGGCCGACGGCGACACGCAGGCGGCGATCCCCTACGCGGCCCGGCGGGACGAGATCGGCGCCATGTCGGCCACCGTCGCGGTGTTCCGGCAAAACCTGCTGCACGCCCGCGCCCTCGAGGCCGAGGCGGCCCGGGCCCGCGTCGAGGCCGAGACCCAGCGCCGGGAGGCGACGCACATGCTGGCCGACCGGTTCGAGACCGCCATCGGCGGCATCGTCGGCTCGGTCGCGGCGGCGGCGACCCGGCTGCAGGCCACCGCTCAGGGGCTGAGCGCCACGGCGACCCAGACCGCCGGCCAGTCGACCAGCGCCGCCGCGGCGGCCGAGCAGGCCTCCACCAACGTCACCACCGTGGCGGTGGCGGCCGAGCAGCTCGGCTCCACGGTCGACGAGATCGGCCGCCAGGTCGGGTCCTCGGCGGATCTGGCCCAGACCGCCGTCCACGAGGCGGCCGCGACCGCGCAGCTGGTCCAGGCGCTGAGCGCCGGGGCGCACCGGGTCGGCGAGGTCGTGACCCTGATCTCCTCGATCGCCGACCAGACCAACCTGCTGGCGCTCAACGCGACGATCGAGGCGGCCCGGGCCGGCGCAGCGGGGCGCGGCTTCGCGGTGGTCGCCACCGAGGTGAAGGCGCTCGCCGCCCAGACCGCCCGCGCCACCGCCGAGATCGCGACCCAGATCGGCGCGATCCAGGGCTCGACCGACGAGGCGGTGCGCGCGATCGACGGCATCGCCACCCGCATCCGCGAGATCAGCGGCATGGCGACCGCGATCGCGGCGGCGGTCGAGCAGCAGGGCGCGGCGACCCAGGAGATCGTCCGCAACGTCACGCAGGCGGCGTCCGGCACCGAGGCGGTGACCGCCAACGTCACCGGCGTGGCCGGCGCCGCCGAGGCGACCGGGAACGCCGCGGGCCAAGTGCTCGACTCGGCCTCCGAGATGGCCCGCCAGGCGTCGCAGCTCGGGGACGAGGTGGCGCAGTTTCTGGCGACGGTGCGGGCGGCCTGACGCACCACGCCGTCATGGCGAGCGCAGCGAAGCAACCCAGAAGCGCCACCTTCTCAGATCGCGCGCCGCCCTGGATTGCTTCGCTGCGCGCCATGACGGGGAGGGCTGCTCTCAGAGCTCCCCGGCTTCCGACCACGCCCGCAGGCGCTCCAGCCAGGCGTCGGAGGCGAGCACCGCCAGACCCGGCAGCAGCGACAGCGGCGTCACCCTCTCGACGCGGTCGCGCTCGCCCATCCTGAGGCCGCCGCGGCGGGCGTAGAGGCGCAGGATGTCGGCGAGCCGGCCCTCTTCCGGGGGCTCGTTGCGCGCCACCGCGCGGATCTTCTCCACGATCTCGTCAGTGGTGCACTCGACGATCCCGTCGGTGCCGGCGCGGTTGTCGCGCAATCCCTCCTCGTAGAGCAGCCGGAGCGCCAGCAGCACCAGGGTCTCGTCCTTGCGCAGCCGCTCGGAGGCGATGTCGTGCCGGGGCGCGTCCGCGGCCGGGCTCAGCGAGACCATCTGGTCGCGGTGCGAGACCGTGAGCGCGTAGCCGAGGCAGGCGAAGTAGTCGGTGAAGAACGGCGCGTAGTGCCGCGCGAGCTCGTAGGAGCGGCCGATGCCGGGCGTGTCGGCGTAGATCACCTGGCCCTTGAGCATCACCTGCAGGGCGCGGCACAGCTCCTCGGCATCGGGCGCCCGAGCCCCCGGCGGCGGCGGCTCGTCGCCGTCGATGATCGCGCGAAACCCCTCAAGCACCGACGCGACGCTCCACCACGAAATCCGGGCAATCCAGCCAGCCATTGGCCAGCCGCTCGGGCAGCCGGACCACGGCGTAGCGGTCGCGCAGCCGCGCATCGAACAGCACGTCAATCTCGCGCAGGCGCTGGAACACCACGAAGTCGTCGACCCCCTCGATCGTGATCTGCGAGCCGCGCAGCGACACGGCCTTGCCGAGCCGCGCCTCGACGAAGGCGGTCATGGATTCCGGCGTCACGGTGGTCCGGCGGCGGAACTCGGCCTTGGCGACCGCGAAGGCGTCGACCGCGGGGTCGTAATCGACATCCGGCAGCGGCTCGACATCGATGGCGCTGCGGCGGGCGCGGGGCGTCTGCAGGTGGGCCTGGCCGATCGGCGGCCGCAGCAGCGACACCACCGGCGGCACGTCGGGCGCCACCTCGGCGGCGCCGACGGCGCGCAGCATCGCGGCGGTGCGCTCGATTCCCGTCGGGTCCGGCCGGTCCATGGCGTGGAGCGCGGCGCCGATCCGCCGCTCCAGGCGCGCCACCACGGCATCGACCGCGTCGAGATGGTTGTCGAGCCCCTCGAACACCGAGAGGATCTGGGCGAGATCCGCCCGGACCGCCCGCTGGGCGGTGTCGAGATCGGGGCTGCGGCCCTCGCGGATCAGGCCCTCGGCGAGCGCCCGGACCGTGAGGGCGTCACGCAGGGCCCGGCCGGCCTCGCGGACCACGCTGGCCCGGAACCGGAACGGGTTGAAGCGGGTGTGCAGCGTCCGGTAGTCGCTGATCAGGTGGCGCTCGACGAAATCCTCGAAGAACAGCCGGAAGGTCTTGGCCCGGTCGGGCTCGCGCAGGATCCGTTCCTCGACCTTGCGCATGCCGGCGGCGAGGCCACGGACATGGGCCAGGAAGGCGGCGGACGCCCGCGCGGCATTCGACAGCGCCTCGGATCGGTTGGCCGGATCGGAGACGGCGCTCTCGAGGCCGCCCAGCACTTCCAGCACCGCGCCACCATACGAGCGGGTCTCGCCGCGCTCCAGGCGCGACAGCTCCTCGAGCAGGAGGCGCGCCTCGGGGTCGAACTCGACCACCGGCACGTAGCGTTCGCGCCGCTCGATCAGCCAGCCGGTGTCGAGGAGACGGCGGTAGAGGGCGTTGCGCCGCTCGGCCGGGTCGGCGGAGATCGGCTCGTCGCCCAGGATCTCGGGGTCGCTCCAGCCGGCGGCGAAATCGCCGATCTCGGCCAGCAACTCGGCCTTGCGCACCGGCTCGGCCCCGAGGACGCGCCGGTGCAGGTGCAGCAGCAGGGCCGCGTTGAAGCCCCGGCTCGGGGAGGCCAGGGGCTTGAACAGCTCGTCGGGCAGCTGCGCGAACAGCATTCTTTCGGGACTCTCTCGCGCTCGCGCAGCGAAGACCTTACTTCGCGCCGAGCAGCTCGACGTCGAAGATCAGCGTGGCGTTCGGCGGGATCACGCCGCCGGCGCCGCGGGCGCCGTAGCCGAGCTCCGGCGGGATGATCAGGGTGCGCTTGCCCCCGGTCTTCATCGTGGCGACGCCGAGGTCCCAGCCCTTGATGACCTGGCCGGCGCCCAGCGGGAAGCTGAAGGGCTGGTTGCGGTCCCGCGAGGAATCGAACTTCTTGCCCTTCTTGCCGCCCTCGTCGAGCCAGCCCGTGTACTGCACGGTGACCTGCTGGCCGGCCTTCGGCTCGGGCCCGGTGCCCACGACCTCGTCCTGGTACTTCAGGCCCGAGGGCAGGGTGACGATCTCGGCATTCGCGGCTGCTGTCATGGCGATGAACGCGGCTCCGGCGATGAGGGACAGGCGAGGCATGGTTTCTCCCTGGAGCCGGCGCCGTCCGCGCCGGCCGTCGGGGGCCTTCTATCGACTCGGGCCGGTCCAGGCCAGGGAGGCGCGCGATCCGCGATCAGGCCGCCCGGACGGTATCGAGGAAGCGGGCGACCTCGGCGGTGAGATGCTCGGATTGCCGCGAGAGCTCGGTCGCCGCGCTCAACACCTGGCCCGCCGCCCGGCCGGTCTCGTCCGCGGCACCCGCGACGCCTGCGATGTTGCTCGTCACCTCGCCGGTGCCCGCCGCCGCCTGGCCGACATTGCGCACGATCTCCTGGGTCGCCGCGCCCTGCTCCTCCACCGCCGC
>NZ_AKFK01000113.1:0-2227 GCF_000272495.1 Methylobacterium sp. GXF4
GGGGCGATGGAGGGGAGGGGGCGGGCGACCCGGATCGCGACCGGCCGGCCGGGGATCGCCGCCGGGCCCGAGAACCCGGTCTCCAGGGGCGCGGCCTGGTGGCAGCCGCAATGGAGATGCGCGCCCATGCCGGGATCGACGGCGCCGCCGGCCTCCGCCACGGACGGCCCGACGCTCCGCTCATGATGGCCGCCGGCATGGAACGCCAGATCCGCCGCCAGGCCGACGCCCGGCCCGGCCAGGCACAGGGCCAGGACGAGCGCGAGCCTGCGGGCGGCGATCGCCCACCAGCCGCGCGTCGAGCGCCCCTGCCGAACCCGAGATTCCATGGCGGCCGTTATGGGCGATCCAGCCTCGGACGCACAAGACCCGTCGCGAGCGGGCAGGGGGCTGACGGCCCGCGCGGGATCGTCCACGGCGCCCGGTGACGGAGCCGGACAGCCCCCCCGGGGAGGGCGGATGCCTGCCGTCGGCGCAGCCGGGCCTCCCACCCGTGAACCCGCCATTTCCGACCGGGCACGGCACAAAAAACCCCGCGTCCCAGGTGGGACGCGGGGCTGAAAGGCTGCACGGTCGTCGGAGCGCGGGGCTCCTGGATCAACCGGTCTCTCGGCCGCTATGGTTAAGGCCGGGTTACCGCGGGCTTACTTGCCGCTGGGGGCCGCGCCGCTGCCGGTGGCGCCGTTGCCGGTGCTGTTGCTGCCGGCGGGCGAACCGGAGGTCGAGGTGTTGCCGTTCGGCGTGCTCTGGGCGGCCGCCATCCCGGCGCTGCCGGCGACGAGGGCGAGGGCGAGAAGCGTGGTCTGAAGGGTACGGCTGGTCATGATACGCTCGACTTCCCAAGGGCCGGCCCCAGCCGGCATGCCCCCGATAACAGCCCGGGCACCGTGGCTGTTCCCGGCCGCGGGTTACACCGACAGGGCGGCGGCGCTGGCGGGTTCGTGCAGCGGGCAGCCGTTGTGCTCGGCCCGGAACCCCGCCGATTTCGGGTAGACCGCCCGGCGCGCCCGCATGATCGAGCCGAGCGGCCGGTGCGCCGCCAGGCCGTGCCACGGGCTGAAGGCGAGGCCGTCGTCCAGCGCCGCGGCCTTGGCCTCGCTCCAGGCCGCCTGGCGCGGCACGGTGATCCGCGCCACGACCCGGTAGGGGCTCTCGGTCTCGGGCCACGGCACCGAGGCATCCTCCACCGGCATCGTCGCCGGATCGGTCATGAGCTGCGCCCGCAGCTCCCAGACCCCGTCATGGGCGGCGAAGTGGGCCGCCACCGCCTCGCGCAGGCCGTTCGGCTTGCCGTTGACGTTGAGCGGCGCGTGGGTGAGCGCGGTCAGCTCCGGGGAGACCGGCGCCACCGAGACCTTGGCGACGTAATCGCCCCAGCGCAGGGGCACCTGGCTGTAGAAGGTCTCGCCGAGGATGTGGGTCTCCGGATGGCCGCCCAGGGCGATCACCGCCGGGCTCTCGGTGCCCAGCCCCTCCAGCACCGTCTCGACGCCGCGCAGCAGGGCCGAGAGCCCCTTCTTGAACACCTGCGGGGTGTCGGTGGTGGCGGCCAGGAGCTTGAGGGTCTTCAGGAAGGCGGCGCCGTCCTTGGCCGTGAAGGCCGGGGCGTTGGCCATCACGAAATCCTGCGTCGTGCCCTCCGACCCGGGCAGGCGCTCGCCGGCCACGCCCAGGATCTTGAGGGCGAGGCCCCGGGGGGTCGAGACGCTGTCGTCGAGGACGTCGCCGGGATTGGTCGAGAGCCGCAGCACTACGTCGTGCGTCCCCGGCGTCGCGAAGGCGCCCTGGGCGAGCTCGGGCGGCAGGTTCGGCAGGACCTCGAGCCGGCCCAGGAGCAGGCCGTGGGCCTTGGCGTGCACGCCGCGCACCGCGTGGCCATAATCCTTCAGCGTCGTCGTCTGGATCTTGGCGAATTGCGCGATCATGCCGGCGTGGATCGCGTCCTCGTCGGGCTGCGGCGTCTCCAGGTCGGGGGTGTAGCGGGTGAACGGGGCCATGGGTCGGGTCGCTCCGGGCGGCGATTGCGCGTTGGAGCCTCAACCGATGTGTTTCCGTGCCGTTCCGACCCATTCCAATGACAAACGCCCCGGGCGCGGGGGCACCCGAGGCGTTTACCGATTTCAGCAAGGCCCGGCCGATGCGGCCGGGCGGTGCTGGTCTTAGTACGAGCCGAACTTGTAGTTCAGGCCGGCGCGGACCACGGCGAACTCGTCGTCGCGGCGGCCGA
>NZ_AKFK01000114.1:0-2863 GCF_000272495.1 Methylobacterium sp. GXF4
GCGCAGGCGCAGGAGGCCGACCTCGACTGGCGGACTCCCGGCCTCGTCTGCCTCATCGACGTGCCGGCCGGCGACGCGACAGCTTCCGTCCCGCCGCCCGGTCAGAAGCGCGAAGACGGTGACCGCTTTCCGCGCTGCTTCTCCGGCACGCCCGGCATCTTCTGGCCCGCGTTCCACCGCTCGGGGGACCGGCATTCTTGAATGTCGGCTTTCGAGGAGGGGCCGGCCGATACGCGTGAGCCTTATGCATCCGTTGCATGCCTGTGGCCACGGTCTCGTGCGGATCTTACGTCCAGGACCCGAACTATCCGGGACGTTGATCGCTCGATGATTCGCTGAAATTCAAATATTTATCCGCAATGATACAGGCATACAAAACAAAAGACTTTTGTATTATAAATCGTTTTGGCAACCTCAAGTAAGAAAATCGTGGCCTTTCGTGCGACCGAGGGGTATGCATCCGGGTCGCTCAACTCGGGTGTTTGATCGTGCCTAGGCTTTCGCTTCGCTTTATCATTGTCGCGATTGTCGCGCTCGTCAGTGCCGTGGCGATCGGCCTGGCGGCCTCGCAACTGTTCGGAAGCAAGACGCGCTCGGATCTGGCAAATCAGGTCGCCGCCTATATGGCGATCGATCGCAATCTGTTCACGAGCCTGACGCAGCTCCGGATCGAGCGCGGCTGGAACATGACCGCGCTTCTCGAGGAGCCTCAGGACAACCGGGTCCATCGACAGACCGCCCGCGATGGCCGCCAGGCGTTCGACGCGGCGATCGACGGTGCGCTCACCGATCTGAAATGGATGCCCGATGCCGCCTTGCGGGCTCGGGGCGTCGAGCTGCAATCCTTCCTGGACACGTGGCGGCGGCTGCGCCCGGCCGTGGACCCGGCCCTCGATCAGCCCCTTGCAGCTCGCGATCCAGCCCTCCGCAAGCAGCTGGACGAGTTCGGCAACCGCTTCCTGATCGCGCTCGAAGCCGCGTCCGACGCCGTCGAAAAGCAGATCCAAGCTCTCGATTCCGCCTTTGGAAGCTTCCTCGATGCCCGGGCCGCGATATGGCTCACGCGGACGAGCAGTGGCCGCAGCGCCGCCATCGTGAGTGCGCTCTTGGCGAGCGGTCGTGCCGCTACGCCCGCGGAAGCGTCGCAACTGAACGCTGCCGACACCCAGGCCCTGACGGCTTGGCAAGTTGCCGCGCGCACCATCGAGATCGGCGGCTTCGACGCAGCCGTGCGCGACACCTATGCCCGGGCCAACGATATCTATTTCGGCGGCCGCATGGCTGAGCTCCGGAACGCGGTTGTCGCCGCCGTCTCGGAAGGGCGGAGGATCCCGGTTTCCAACGCGGCCTGGGATGGCGGGGTCGTCACAGGGCAGAAGGCCGTGTCCGATGCGGCGATCGCAGTCATCGCATCCGCGGTGGATAGGACCCGCGCGGCCGCTGCCGAGGCCCGGCAGGATCTCGTCGTCGCCGTCGCGGCCATCCTCCTCACGGTCGGGTTGGCGATAGCCGCGATCCTGATCGTGCAGTTCCGTGTCGTCCGGCGGATCCTCGGTCTGGCGGCGGCCATGCGGCGCCTCGCCGACGGAGAGCTCGGGACGGAGGTGCCCGGTACGCAGCACGCGGACGAGCTCGGGTCCATGGCCGGGGCCGTGCAGGTGTTCAAGGACAACCTGATCCGGACCAAGGCCCTAGAGGCGGAAACCGCCGAGGCCCGGCGCGTCGCCGAGGAGCAGCGCCGCGGGGCGATGCACCAGATGGCCGACGTGTTCGAGCAGGCCACGGGGGGAATCATCAGCGCGGTCTCGACCTCGGCCGGGGCGTTGCAGGCCACCGCGCAGACCATGGCATCCACCGCGGCCGACACGGCGGAACGCTCGACCACCGTCGCGGCCGCCGCCGAGCAGGCTGCATCCAACGTGAGCACGGTGGCGGCGGCCGCCGAGGAACTGGGCTCTTCCGTCCAGATGATCGGCCGTCAGGTCTCGGATTCGGCCGATCTGGCTCAGGCCGCGGTGGGCGAGGCGGACCAGACCGCCGCGCTCGTGCGGACTCTGAGCGCGAGCGTCGCCAAGATCGGCGAGGTGGTGGGCATGATCTCGGGCATCGCCGCGCAGACCAACCTGCTGGCGCTCAACGCCACGATCGAGGCGGCCCGGGCCGGGGAGGCCGGCAAGGGCTTCGCGGTGGTGGCGTCCGAGGTCAAGGCGCTGGCCGACCAGACCGCCAAGGCCACCGACGAGATCGGCCATCAGATCGGCCAGGTCCAGGGTGCGACGGGCGAGGCGGTGACCGCGATCGGGCAGATCGCCGCCCGCATCCGGGAGATCAGCACGGTGTCCGCCTCGATCGCGGCGGCGGTGGAGGAGCAGGATGCGGCGACCCAGGAGATCGTCCGCAATGTCGGTCAGGCGGCCTCCGGCACCGGCGAGGTAACCCGCACCATCACGGGCGTGGCCCGGGCGGCGGAGAAGACCGGCGCGGCGGCGGGCGATGTCCTGGACTCGGCCTCCGAGCTGTCGCGCCAATCGGAGCGGCTCACCGCCGAGGTCGGACGCTTCCTGGCGACTGTCCGGGCGGCCTGAGGCGGGACCCGCCCGGCACGCCCCTGTCCGGAGGGCGTGCTGGAGCGGCTGCCGCAGAATTGCCCGGATGGTGCCCGGGGATCGGTCCGGTCGCCCCGGCGATTCGTCGGGCGCGACCGCAACGGCCCTCGTGCTTGGAGCGGACCCGATGCGGATCCTCGCCCTGCTCATCCTTCTCAGCATCGGCGCAGCGCAGGCGCAGGAGATCGGAAGAGCACACGTCTGAACTCCAGTCACCGATGTATCTCGTATGCCGTCTTCTGCTTGAAAAAAAAAAA
>NZ_AKFK01000115.1:0-1059 GCF_000272495.1 Methylobacterium sp. GXF4
GGCTGCACGTATCTGCCCGCGGCGGGACCGACGGCGAGCGCGATCGAGGCGGGCGCGGAAGTCGCGACCGCCGACGGCGGCGTGCTCGCGCGCTACGAGATCATCGACGTCACCCCGGCCGTGGTCGAGGCCCTGCGCGGACGCCCGCTCGACAGCCTGCTCGCCTCCTTCGGCGATCACCGCCCCTCCACCGAGCCGGTGATCGGCATCGGCGACATGGTCTCGGTCTCGGTCTGGGAAGCCGGCTCCGGCGGCCTGTTCTCCGGGCCGCTCGTCGCCGACCGCTTCTCCGCCGGATCCAAATCCGCCCTCATCCCCGAGCAGCCGGTCGGCCGCGACGGCGCGATCTCGGTGCCCTATGCCGGGCGCATCAAGGTCGCCGGGCGCCGGCCCCAGGACGTCCAGGGCCTGATCGAGAACGAGCTCGCCGGCAAGGCGATCCAGCCGCAGGTGCTGGTCTCGGTCACCCGGCCGATCTCCCAGGCGGTCACCGTCACCGGCGAGGGCGCGGCCGGCGCCCGCCTGCCGCTCTCGGGCCACGGCGACCGCATCCTCGACGTCATCGCGGCCGCCGGCGGCAACCGCTCGCCGGTGTCCGAGACCTTCGTGCGCCTGTCGCGCGGTCCGGTCACCGCCACGGTGCCGCTGACCACGGTGGTGTCGAACCCCAAGGAGAACATCTACCTGCGGCCCAACGACGTGCTCACCCTGGTGCGCGACCCGCAGACCTTCCTGGCGGTGGGCGCGCTCGGCCAGGCGACCGAGCTGCCGTTCCAGGCCGACGGCATCACGCTGGCCCAGGCCCTGGCCAAGGCCCGCGGCCTGTCGGACTTCGCCGCCGACCCGGCCGGGACCTTCATCTTCCGGTTCGAGCCCGCCAGCGTGGTGCGCCGCCTGAACCCGAACACCAAGCTCACCGGCACGCCGCTGGTGCCGGTGGTCTACCGGATCAACATGCGCGACCCCAACAGCCTGTTCACCACCCAGGCGTTCCGCATGCGCAACCGCGACCTCGTCTACGTCTCCAACGCGCCCTTCACCGAAGTGTCGAAGGTGCTG
>NZ_AKFK01000116.1:0-1608 GCF_000272495.1 Methylobacterium sp. GXF4
ACAAGCGTCACCCGAGCGGCATCCGCCGGGTCTCGACCGCGATCAGCAGCGTGAGCGCGGCGGCGAGCGCGAGCAGCGCGGCGAAGACGCCGAGCGCGAGGTTGAAGCCGCTCGCCAGCACCGGCGCCAGGACGGACGGTGCGAGCAGGCCCCCCAGGCGGGCCGCCGCGCCGGCGCTGCCCATGCCGGTGGCGCGGAGTTCCGTGGGATAGAGCTCGGGCGTGAAGGCGTAGAGCGCCCCCCACGTGCCGAGCAGCGCGAAGCTCATCAGAAGCGTCGCCGCCGCGAGGAAGCCGACCGACGATCCGATGCCGAACGCGAGACAGCCGAACGCGCTGAGGAGCAGGAAGGCGATGAGGGTCGGACGCCGCCCCCAGCGCTCCACCCCGTACGCGGCGAGCGCGTAGCCCGGCAGCTGCGCGAGCGCGACCAGGACGAGGAAGGCCTCGCCGCGCAGGAAGCCGAAGCCCTGGCCCGCCAGCCGCACCGGCAGCCAGACGAAGACGCCGTAATACGAGGCCGACACGAGCAGCCAGACGGCCAGGATCAGCACCGAGCGCCGCCGGAGGTCCGGGCGGAAGATCGAGCCGGCGGATCTCGGTGTCCCGAGCGATCGGGCGGCCTGAGAGAGGTTCGGCGCGCTGGCGGGGCGTCCGTTCGTGCGCGCGACCCGCGCGAGCACGGCCTCGGCCTGCGCGGTGCGGCCGCGCCGGAGGAGGAAGAGCGGCGATTCGGGGATCAGGATGCGCAGCCCGAGGCCGACCAGCGCGGGCGCGGCGGTGATCATGAACACGATCCGCCACGCCTCCTCCGGTCGCGTCCCGTGCGCGGCGAGCGAGGCCAGCGCCAGCACCACGGTGCCGACCGCCCAGAAGCCTTCCAGCGCCACCAGCCACCGGCCCCGCCGATCGGCGGGCAGGAACTCGGCCATCATCGCGTAGTCCACCGGCAGCGTGCCGCCGACCCCGAGGCCGGTCAGGAACCGCAGGGCCAGGAGCCAGCCGAAGCTCGGGGCGAAGGCCGAGGCGAGGCCGAAGGCGGCGTCGATCAGCACGGTCGCGATCAGGACAGGCCGGCGCCCGAAACGGTCGGCGAGGCGGCCGAACAAGAAGGCGCCGACCAGCATGCCGAGAAAGAGGGCGGTTCCCGTCTGCAGCGCCTGCTGGACGGGGATGCCGAATCCGGCGGCGATCGAGGGGGCGGTGAAGCCGATGGCGAGCACCTGCATCGCGTCCGCCGCCCAGACGAGGCCGAACAGTGCGAACAACCGCTTCTGGAACGCGCCGACGCCGGTGGCGGCCAGCGCCGCATCGTAGGAGGCCGTGGTCATTGTCATACCCCGAGCGGCGGATGCCGATCGCCCGGCCGGCCGAACCGGCGTCTCCGCGCGATCGGGCCGCGGCGGCGACCGGGACCGTCTGATGCACAAAGACCCGGCGGCTGGCCACAGCGCCGCGCGTCTCGGACGCATCAAAGGTCTGGATGGCGGTCGCTCAGTGTCTGGGAGGCGCGCCTAAGAGCGCCTAACAGAACCGCCTGATCTGGTTGAGTGTGATGAGGCTGGCAGCGAGGCTGGTGAAGGCTTCTTAGATGTCTGCACGTCGCTCG
>NZ_AKFK01000117.1:0-5825 GCF_000272495.1 Methylobacterium sp. GXF4
AGCTCAGTCCAAGCGCGGTGCTGCGAAGCGGCAAGATCGTTAATTTCTCCCAGCAAACGCTTAGTATTTTCAACTTCTCCCTCAACTAGTTGGCTAAGCTGGGCTTCACGGATGCGATTTCGATCTTGATCTTGGACCAATTTCTGTTCCAATACATCAAATTCAAAAGCCAATGATGAGTAATCACCGGGAACATACTTTACGACCGTGCCCCGATTGACAAGACTTTGCTCGGAAAACCTCGCACTAGAAGCGTCAGAATTAAATCTATGGCGATCGATCATCCAGTCGCCTACATCGCAAATATTACTTGACGAAGTTGCAAAACTAATTCCACTTGTCCAAGTTCTAAAAAAATTATGGAGTTTACCATAAGAATTATTGATAATAAGATGAGGTATTCTTAACAATAAACAAAGTATGTGCGCATGGAGGCGGTCAGTTATGACATTTTTACCCAAACCAAGTTTAATCATTCCGCGATCAAGTCGTGCCGAAGCTATATTTTTATAAGCCAACGCATTATCGAGAGCGGATGCATTTGACCTTAAGTATGAAGTCTGGACATCCAACTCGAAAAGCCAGTCAGTCCGATGTATACTGTCAAGTAAGTTAGAATACTTAAAGTAATCGACGTTAGACTCTTTGTCAGCTCGAAGAAGCGCTAGAAAAGTTAACGGCGCTGAAAATTTTCTATGCTGCTGGTTCAGATATAGAGCCATATCTGGACAAATGATTGCGTCAATTTTCAATATCTCCCGTGCGTGACGGAAGCTGATTTCATCGCGGACCAGCAAATGAAAATCTTTGTGAGAAGAAAAACATTTCGCTGCCCGCTGAGCTTTCTCGCAATCTGAAAAATGTATTGACTGTGGCAACTGAATTACGGTTCGATCAGGAAACATATTGATTACACGTTCTTTAAAAATCTGTGACTCGTACCAAATATCGCCCAGGCTCCCGCCACCGTTTAAAAAAATTGGCCCCGATGTCGTCGAAGCCAATTTGCCTGGATCGAAATTACCTGATGTACATACATAGGCAGGCGATCGTCCATAATGGGCTTCGAGACAACTCACACTTCCCAGCCATATCGCACTATCTCCAACGTTTGAATGATCAGGAAATTCCAATAAACTATAGCTCTCCGAACGGCTTACGAACTTTCCTACAATTTCGTCAATCAATGATCGCGACGATTTGAGGAGATTTTCAACCTCATCAAACCTAGAAAATTCGCTATCTAAAGACATGTTGCCTTCGACTACTATCGACAATGCAGCACACATCAGTTTAAAGATGCAGTTAAGCCTACCAGACCGATAGATCAAACTTTGACGGAAGAGGGAGCAATAAACCTTCCTTCACATTTTGCTTTCCTAACGATCCTTCTTGTTTGACCCTGATAACATGTACCCCTTCTGGCACGATCGCGTGCAGCGCACCGGCCCAGACCGTTTCTATATTCCATGCCCAGTCCTCAACCCCGAACCCCTTATTTCTATCGACAGAAAGGTATGGATTGGCTTGAAAAACTTCCTTTCTAGCAAAGGAATTTGCAGACCAGATGTTATTCAATAGTAATGCGCGAGGATCGAATCGTGGATCATCGGACGCCCAATGACGAAACCAAAAAGACTTGGATCGGTCATTTGGATAGTTTGTAGTGCTATGCGCCGAGAAGTCGTATTCATCAAAGTAAAAAAGGTATTCGGGATGCAATATTATAGTCTTGTCGCCAGATAGCTGTTTGTGGCGAGTTAATGCACGCACAATCCACTCTTCACCCCAAAGATCATCTCCGTCGAAAAAAGTCACAAAATTGCCTGTAGCTCTGTCGATGATCGCATTTCGAGACATTCCTAAATCACCGAACTCAACTTCAATTATATCATCGAACGCAACTTCGCAGTTTTGCACAATATGCTTGGTGATGTTATCAAACCGATCAAGAACAGCTATCGTCTCAATCTCAAGTCCGTTACTTCTAGCATAATCGATCATGCATTTTAGGCTTTTCAGCGCTGGAACTGCAAAATACCCTTCGCGGTGAAAAACGATTCCCGCAGTGATTTTCTCGTTAAACATGTAATATTGACCTTTTTACGTTCTCGTGATATACTGATAAAGAGTGACGTTCAATCACATCATTGTACGCCCCGTCTGTCATTTCTATTATTGCTTCTTCACTAAGCCGTATCATAGCACTTAGGCATGCATCAAATTTGGCCGCCATAGATTCTGTATTCTCATGCATCGCTACAAACATTAGACTTGTATCTTTAAATGTGTCTCTCAACCCGCCCACGTCAGTGGAAACAATTGGTATTGCATGCTGCGACATTTCCAAAATAGTATTGGGCATTCCTTCAAAAAGACTTGTGAAAATAAATGCCTCGTATTGCGAAAAATCCATAACGCTAATGTCAGACACGACGCCCTTGTAAGTGATGTTTAGTAAGTCCAGACCCAAAAGTCCGATTTGATCCGCGCCTGGGCCATAAATATCGAAATGATCATTCGGCCTCAATTTTGCCAAAGCTGATAAAATCGCTGTACCCTTGAACGCTTCAATGCGAGAATACCACGCCCATTTTTTTGGTCCCCGATCTTTAATTCGCTCCCTTTTGCGTCTTTCGATGCGTCTATCGAACTCACGGCGTTTTGCGATCTTGATTTGCGCAGGAAGAAGTACACAAGCGGTTTTTGAGATCAACGCGTAGCGATTATCTAGGGTTTCCCGCATCGGGTTGTTATCAGTTAGAGATGTGGCGAACGGAGAGGTTAGCCTTGGAAACATGACGCCATACGGCACTCCGAGGCCTCTCACTCCAAGACTAAAATACGCGCAGTAAATCTTGGAAAACTGTGATAAGCCTCTCCCATAGCTCGCGACGACATCGAGCCCGATGCGACTATTGATCACAACGATAAGGCTTGGTCTCAATGCGTTAAGCAACCGAGCGCAGGTCGTAACTGGATCAAACGAATTGCAGATATCCTTCCAGAAAACTACATTGGCTTTTTGTATAGGTTGCAGTATAGAAAGCTGTTTCCAAGATTGATCTTGACCGCCCTGTTCAGTAACAAGCACCGTGATCTCGGTTCCCCTTTCTTTGAGAAAAACACTTACAAGATCGGAGGCGTATTTTTCAGCACCTCCAGCTAGCAAGTAAGGTACAACCACAATTATCGAACTGAACCCGTCGAATGCCCCCAGCAAAGCATCCACGTCTACTCTGTCGCGATCCATAAGATCGGGACCATCAAACACTCTCATACTTGGCAGGGCATTTGCTCCGGCAGCGAAAACGCTGGGTTCAAAACCAGCCTGTTTAGCAACTTGATCCACAATGTGCCGAGGTATTATGTTGCGGCGTATCTCATAACTATTCCCTCGCCACCAAAGTATGACCCGAGATGAAACTTCTTCAGCTCGATTCAAGAGGCATGGTTTTATTACTAGATTTGAAGCTATACTACGGCCTTCATAGACACCGTGTTTGAGATAGTGCGAGACAGGATCGTGTCCAGAATTTCTTACATCTGCATACCGAGACACATACATTTCTAAATCTATGTTTTCTATAACAAAGCTTGCGAAATCCTCATCATCAGGAGCAAAGCCGTCGAGTTCATTGTAGAACTTTAAAATTCCATCGCATCGATGGAAAGCAACGACGCTTCGACCGCGCCATTTAAAGGATTTGTAATTCGATCCAACAGCAATACCGCGATCAGCCGCAAGTTGGACACGAAGAGTCGGGCTCAGCGGGCGTCTTTCCTGTAATCCATTCCCTAAAAAATGGATTACAGGATCTGCATGAGACGCTCTCACGTCGCCGTTCGTTCGTAAGTAAAAATTACGGTCGATATTCTTGACTATGAATCTAACGAATATCCTATCTTCCTCCTCAGCAACTTTAAATTGACTCAAAAGAGTTGATACTTCGTTCTCAAAATCCCGAACCTTAACAGTCCTGCCTTTCCATTGATGCAGACTCCAACTTCCGCTAGTGTCAACTTCTTCAATCTCATCGCCCTCGACGATGATATTTCCGCCCGTTTTGCGGCTCTCGTCAAATCCATATCGAAGCCAATGCAGGACTGGATCAATCCCACTGGCTCGGACGTCGCTGTTTTCTAATACGTATGATTTCCAATCTACAACAGACAGCACGTTCTCAATAAATATCTCATCGTCGAAGCTCAAGTTCCCCATTTGCTCTAACATTAAGGAAGTATTTACTGGCGACGTGCGCACTATTACCGCACGCCCCTTCCATTTAAATTTTTTCCAATCGAATGTATTATTCAAAACTGGAGCAGGATCGATCCGCACGACCACCCGGGGATTTAGGACACGATGCTCAAAAATACCGTGCTCTAACCAATGTATAGTAGGATTTATACCTTCTTGCCGAACATCGCCGTATCTATCGATGTAAAATTGGTCATCCACAAGCTGAATAATATAATTAACGAACTTGCGCTCGTCTGCAGTCAGCTTGATTTTATAATTTGTTAGCTTGGCGTCGTTGTTACTATGATGCTCACTGCGTTTGTGTTGTGGGCTCGCCTCCACCGTCTTTTGTTGTTTGACGGCGATATCGGTCCTAATTGGATACTGCGACATAAACTTGTAGACCCTTTCCAGTTAACTGGACCCATAGGTTCGTTATAAGTAATATTTTTGGCTACAACTTAGTTAAACTTCTGCATTGCAAAAAAAATCAATATATAATTAAGGGATGAATGAACATAAACTCATTTGCTAGACAAGTACTGTATTTGGGCGCGCCTTAATCATAAACCATGGCGGCATCTATTGATTAAATTTTTCTGCATTCAGATAACTCTTTGACGGAGAAGAAAACATGCGGCTGATAACATAGCTTGCTACCTGTGGTTAGTCTTTAGTTTTGACATCTATCATAGGGTGCGTGCCGTCATCAAGGGGGGCCAATGGCTTGCAGCTTGTGTGTCACTTCTAACCAAAGCTCTGGCTGGCTCCAAGTCGGAAAGTCGCCCAGCATCATAAGGGTCAATATAGACCGCGAGGATTGAAGGCTATATATGCACTCAGGCGCTAAATAACTTTCCGTGGAATGTTGCGATGAAAAAATTTCATGAGGTTTTATGAACAATTTTAGAACTTAAGATTGATCCATGGTCCACAGTCCTTATGCTGATAACTTTTTTAAAAATATTTGATGCGAGTTAACAGCCCGTTTTCGTAATTTTTAACTTATGGTGCAATCTTATGATGGGGATATGATGACAAGTGATGACACCTGGCATGATGGGCAAGCTGTTTTCGGATCACACAGCTTGCCTAGGTCGCAACGGCACGCCCGAACATCACTCACGGACCCTCTACAGATCGCATCAACAACTGTAGGACAGAACGTAGGAAAGGTCGGAGTTACGTTGTGTCCGGGCAAGAAGGGACGATCCGTCTTCGGTGCGCCATGGGATCGTGACCTGACGGCAGACGTCGAGGCCATTCGGGCTTGAGGAGCGTCATCCGTCCTAACGCTTATCGAACTCCATGAATTCGGGATGCTGCACGTTTGTGGCTTGCCGGATGCGGTCAGGGATGCTGGCCTTGTATGGCATCATGCTCCTATCCCTGATGTCTCTATTCCAGGGCCGGCTTTCAAAGGTGACCTGACCGGCTGGCTTTGGACCGGGCTGATTGAGCGGATCAGCGGGGACCAGAAGAGTTGGGGATGAAGCGAGGACACAGGCCAAGTGTGGAGCAGGTCGTGCTGAAGCTGCGCCAGATTGAGGTGCAGACAGCCCAGGGGAAAAGCATCGCCGTT
>NZ_AKFK01000118.1:0-8632 GCF_000272495.1 Methylobacterium sp. GXF4
GGGGCGGGCCCCGCTGGTAGGACGACCCGGATCAGATCCGGGCCGGGGCCTTCTTGAGCGCGGCCGCGAAGGCCTTAAGCTGGCGGTTCAGATCCGCCAGCTCGTTCAGCGCGATGGTCTTGTGGCCATCGCGGACCGCGCGCTCGATATCCTCGACCTGGAGGCTGACGACGCGGCGGATGGCGGTGGCGACTTGTTCTCGGGTCATCGATGCGAGCGTCTCGTTCGAGCGTCCTGGCGGGCCTCAACGGACGGCCGAAACACGGCCGCCGACACCGCTCGGTGATAGGCCGGTAGGCTTAACCGTTGGTGTCCGCAGGCCCCGCCATCCCCGCAAAACCGGGCGCTCCGCCCCCTACCGCGCACCCTCGATCTCGCCGCGCCGCATCGGCATCGCATCGATCGTGGCGAACAGCTTCTGGGGCGGGATCGGCGCCGCGGCGGTGAGCTTGGCGCCGCCATCCTTGCCGACCAGCACCGCCCGGAATTCGCCCGCCGGCAGAGACAGTTGCGCGCGCAGGCTCCGGGCCTCGGGCGTATCCCCGACCGCCTCCACCACCACGAGGTCGCGCTCGGCCACGCCGCCGCGCATCGGCCCCAGGGCCGCACGCTGCGCCCGCAGGTCGGTGTCCGCCGGATCGGGGGCCGACAGCACCAGCACCCGGGACCGCCAGCGATAGGCATCGAGCGGTCCGGCCATCGCGGCGCCGAGGGTCAGGGCGGCCAATCCGAGGCCGATCAGGGTGGTGCGCATGCCGCCTCCGTCTGAAGCCGATCCCGGTCAACGCGCGGGGCGCCCCATTGGCCGCCACCGCCTCGCGCCCCAGATCGGGGGTCGCAGGCAGAGCATCCGGGAGCCTTTCATGAATGCCGTGAACCGCCGCATCGTCCTGGCATCGCGCCCGCATGGGGAGCCGAAGCCGGAGAATTTCCGCCTGGAGGAGGTGCCGGTGCCGGAAATCGGGCCCGGCCAGATCCTGCTGCGCACGCGCTGGCTGTCCCTCGACCCGTATATGCGCGGCCGGATGAGCGACGCGAAATCCTACGCGACCCCGGTCCAGATCGGCGACCCGATCACCGCCGAGGTGGTCGGCGAGGTCGTCGCGTCGCAGAATCCGGACATCCCGGTCGGGGAATTGCGGACGGCCTTCGCGGGCTGGCAGGAATACTTCGTCACCGACGGCAAGGGCACCCGCCGGGTCGATCCGGAGGCCGCCCCGCCCTCGACCGCGCTCGGCGTGCTCGGGATGCCGGGCATGACCGCCTATACCGGGCTGCTCAATATCGGCCAGCCCAAGCCCGGCGAGACCGTGGTGGTGGCCGCCGCCGCCGGGCCGGTGGGGTCGCTGGTCGGGCAGATCGCCAGGCTGAAGGGCGCCCGGGCGGTCGGGATCGCGGGCGGGCCGGACAAGTGCCGCTACCTCACGGAGGAGCTCGGCTTCGACGCGGCGGTGGACCATCGCGGCCCCGACCTGCCGGGGGCGCTGGCCGCGGCCTGCCCCAAGGGCATCGACGTCTATTTTGAGAATGTCGGCGGCGCGGTCTTCGCCGCCGTGATGCCGTTGCTGAACCCTTTCGCCCGGATCCCGGTCTGCGGCCTGGTCTCGGCCTACAATGCCACCGAGGTGCCCCCCGGCCCCGACCGGCTGCCCGCCCTGATGCGCTCGGTGCTCACGAACCGCCTGCACATCCAGGGCTTCATCGTCTGGGATTTCGCCGACCAGGCCGAGACCTTCCGGCGCGAGGTCGGCGACTGGATCCGGGCCGGCAAGGTCCGCTACCGGGAGGACGTGGTCGAGGGCCTGGAGAAAGCCCCGGAGGCGTTCATCGGCCTGCTCAAGGGCCGGAATTTCGGCAAGCTGGTTGTGCATATCGCCTGAGCGCGGCTTGCCGCCAAATCAGAACAGAGATAGAACATCCACGTTTGGCAGGTTGCGGATAGCGGGCACAAACCCGCACCGCAGGTTGCCGCCCCGACGGCCCGGGCGCATGAGTCGCCGGCCGCCGGGCCAAGGCCCAGTGAGATCCGTACGGTGAGGAGAGAGCGATGGCGGGCAGCGTCAACAAGGTGATCCTGGTGGGCAATCTCGGGCGCGACCCGGAGATGCGCCGCCTCGGCTCGGGCGACCCGGTCTGCAACCTGCGGCTGGCGACCTCCGAGTCTTGGAAGGACAAGGCGACCGGCGAGCGCAAGGAGAAGACCGAGTGGCACTCGGTCGTGATCTACAACGACAACCTTGCCCGGGTGGCCGAGCAATATCTGCGCAAGGGCTCGAAGGTCTATATTGAAGGCCAGCTCCAGACCCGGAAGTGGACCGACAATTCCGGCGTCGAGAAGTACACCACCGAGGTGGTGCTCCAGCGCTTCCGGGGCGAGATGACGATCCTCGACGGCCGCGGCGGTGGCGGCGGTGACTTCGCCGGCGAGGACGAGGGCGGCGGCCAGATCAGCCGCGGCGGCGACTCGGGCGGTGGCCGGGGCGGCGACCGCGGCGGTGATTTCGGCGGCGGCCGCGCCCAGGGCGGCGGCGGTGGCGGACGCCCGGCCCCGGCTTCGTCCGGCGGCGGCGGCGGCGCGCGCGGTGGGTACGACCTGGACGACGATATCCCGTTCTAGTCCCGCAGGGCCGCGTCCGGATTCCGGGGCGGCACAAGCATCGCGACCCGATGATGCGTGTTCAGGACCAAGGCCTCGGCCTTGGTCCTTTCTGTTTCAGCGCTCTCCGGCGTGCGGTCGAGCGTTCGCCGCCGGCCGCGACCTGGGCGGCCGTCTGCTGGCCGAGTTCGCCCGCGAGCGCGAGCAGATCGACGCGACCCTGCAGACATCGAGGAGCGCAACGCTCCTAGCACAGCGAGGCTTCAAGCGCTGAACGCAGCCCCATCGTCCTTGCGCGCGCAGGGAAGCAACCCAGGGACACGCCACGTCCGGAAATCGCGCGCCGTCCTGGGTTGCTTCGCTGCGCGCGCAAGAACGGTGACGGCGTCATGGGCGCGATCTGCGCCGCTCAGGGCACCGGCCCGCCGGCCCATGACCGGCCCCCGCCCTCACGGGAGATGCCGCGACAGCGCCACGCCGATGCGCTCGATGGGAATGTGCGGCTTGCTGGCCCCGCAACGACCAGAGGCCGCCGCGCGCTCCG
The DNA here is from genome assembly GCF_000272495.1 of Methylobacterium sp. GXF4. Classification (NCBI taxonomy): domain Bacteria; kingdom Pseudomonadati; phylum Pseudomonadota; class Alphaproteobacteria; order Hyphomicrobiales; family Methylobacteriaceae; genus Methylobacterium; species Methylobacterium sp. GXF4. Next base: position 3,141 of record NZ_AKFK01000118.1, read on the forward strand.
TGGAGAGCTCCTTCGAGGCCTGCTGCGCTCCCGCCTCAGGATGACGGGGATGGCTTGGAGAGGCGCCGGCCAGAATCAGGCAAGCGCTTGCTACACCGTGCAGCAACGCGGTCCGGCGCGATAGACAGCTCAACGACACCGCCGAATATTGATAATTTTTGATTGACCTCCGCATGCGATATGGATTTACTGTACATCGCATCGTACATCCACCCTGGCGGATGTGGCTTTCCGGCGGCGACGAGACCCGGATCGCTTGAGCATTGATCAACGGCCGAGCCGTTCGATCACGAGACTGACAACACCGGGACCAACCCGGGGGTCGGACGGGTCCTTGATCTCGGGAACGTGTCTGCGGCGCGCCCACCCCGTGGGGCGGTTCGCGTGCGCCTGATTTCGGAGCGTGACAGCGTCGACGTCTCGATCGAATCCGGGAGCCGGAAGATGTCAGATCCTTGTGCGATCGCCGATTACATCACCGAAGCCGAGCAACATATCCGGAACGCGGAAGCGATCCTGAACGACCTCGAAGAGGTCCGGTCGAGCGAGGCCCGGCGATTGCGCGCCTGCATGTATATCGCCGCGATGAAGCGGTTGAAGCGCATCATCGAGACCCACCGGACCGGCGAGGAGGCCGAACCGGACGCGCTGCCGGCGCCGGTCATGCCCGGCCAGCCGCGGCTGTTCTGGTGGCTCGCCTCGAGACCGGCGAGCGAGGGCCGCGTCTTCCGGCGCCGCGCCGGCTGATTCGCCGGTGATCGGGCCGGCGGCCCGAGAGGAATGGACGATCAGGGGCGCGACCATGCCCAAGCGCATCGTGATCTGGTGCCTGCCGATCCTGGTCCTGATCATGCTCCTGCCGACGAGGCGGGTGGCCGGGCGGGATCAGCGTGCGCCGGTCCATCAGGCGGACGAGATCGAGACCCTGGTCAACAAGGCCGCCGACCTGATCGAGAGCGAGGGCAGGACTGCCTTCGCGGCGTTCCGGCGGAAGAACTCGCCCTGGCGCTACGGCGACGTCTACCTGTTCGTGGTCGACCTGCACGGGGTCGTCCTGTTCAACGCCGCCCATCCGAGCCGCGAGGGCCGAGACCTGCTCCAAGAGCACGACGCGGCCGGCAAGCAGTTCCACAAGGACTTCATCGCCGTGGTGCGGGAATCCGGCTCCGGCTGGGTCGATTACATGTTCCCGCGGCCCCGGCGCAGCACGCCGGAGGTCAAGTGGAGCTACGTCTGCGGGACGAGCGTGGACGGCACCCCCGCGCTGGTGGGCGCGGGGGTCTACGTCGAGTGAGGCGTGCGCCTCACAGCATCGGCATGCCGCCGGTGACTGGCACCAGGGCGCCCGACATGAAGCTGCCCTCGCGCGAGGCGAGCAGCACATAGGCCGGGGCGAGCTCGGCGGGCTGGCCGGCGCGGCCGAGGGGCGTCTGGGCGCCGAGCTCTTCCAGCTCCTCGGGGCTCTTCACGATCGGCTGGATCGGGGTCCAGACCGGGCCGGGCGCCACGCAATTCACCCGGATGCCCTTGGGGGCGAGCAGGTTCGACAGGCCGATGGTCAGGCTCGCGATGGCGCCCTTGGTGGCGGCGTAGATCAGCATGTTCGGGCCCGCGACCTTGGCCTGGACGCTGGTCGAGTTCACGATCGCCCCGCCCGGCTTCATGTGCGGCACGGCGGCCTGGGCGAGGTAGTACATCGCGAAGACGTTGGCCCGGAACGAGCCCTCGATATCGGCGGCCTTGAGGTCGTCGAGGCCCTCGTTCACCACCTGGGCGGCGGCGTTGTTGACCAGGATGTCGAGCCGCCCGAACGCGGCCATGGTCCGGTTTACCAGCGTCCGGCACTGGGCCTCATCGCGGATGTCACCGGGCAGGAGCAGGCAGCGGCGGCCGGCCTTCTCGACCCAGGCCTTGGTGTCCTCAGCATCCCCCTGCTCGACGTCGAGATAGGAAATCGCCACGTCGGCGCCCTCGCGGGCATAAGCGATCGCCACCGCTCGGCCGATGCCGGAATCGCCGCCGGTGATCAGCGCGACCTGGCCGGCGAGCAGGCCCTTGCCGACATAGCTCTCCTCGCCGTGGTCGGGCCGCGGCGTCATCTTGGAGGTGAGACCCGGCCGCTCCTGCTGTTGGTCGCCGGGAAACGGAGGCCGGGGACCGGCCTCGCGGGGATCGTCGGTCATCGGGGGCGGCTTCCTGCAGGACCGGGCCAAGGGCGTTGGGGCCGCGTGCCGGGCCCGGCCGTCACAGACACGCCGCCGATGCTGAAGCGTGTCTCAGAAGGCCCGGTCGCGGGCGGCGTGCGGGCCGCCGTAGCGCCGGCGCAGGAAGGAGACGACCTTGGGGAGAAGGAGGGCGATCAGGATCTTGCGCATCGGGCCGGCTCGCATCGCGGGTTCGTGAACCAGCAATGCGTAAGGGTCACGGCAGTTCCGCGCCGCTCTCACAGCTCGAGGGTGAGCGTCACCGGGGCATGGTCCGAGGGCCGCTCCCAGCCGCGGGCGTCGCGCAGGACGTCCACCGAGCGGACCGTGCCGGCGAGGTCGGGCGAGACCCAGGCATGGTCCAGGCGCCGGCCCTTGTTGGCGGCCGACCAGTCCGGCGAGCGGTAGCTCCACCAGGTGTAGATCTTCTCGGGCTCCGGGGTGAGGTGGCGGGCCGTGTCGATCCAGCCGGCCTCCCCGCGCAACAACTCCAGGGCCTCGGTCTCCACGGGGGTGTGGCTCACCACGTCGAGGAGCTGCTTGTGCGACCAGACGTCGTGCTCGAGCGGCGCGACGTTGAGGTCCCCCACCAGGATCGCCGGGCCGGCGACGCGCTTGCCGCCCCAGGCGCGCAGCTCCGCCAGGAAATCGAGCTTGTGGGCGAATTTCGGATTGAGGTCGCGGTCGGGCACGTCGCCGCCGGCCGGGACGTAGAAATCGTGCAGCACGATGCCGGCGGCGGCCCCCGCCTCCGGCCCGAGCACCGCCGAGATGTGGCGGGCGTCCGGCTTCTCGCAGAAGCCCATCACGCCGCGGGTGTGCAGGGGGAAGCGCGACAGGATCGCGACGCCGTTATAGCCCTTCTGGCCGGCGAACATGACGTGCTCGTAGCCCGAGCCGCGCAAGGCCTTGAGCGGGAAGGCGTCGTCCGGGCACTTGGTCTCCTGGAGGCAGAGCACGTCCGGCTTGTGCTCGGCCAGGAAGCGCAGGACCAGGTCGATGCGCAGCCGCACCGAGTTGATGTTCCAGGAGGTGACGGACAGGCGCACGGGTCGGGTCTCGGGTTGGGAGTTCGATCAGGCGTTACGGCAGCCGGCTAACCCGCCCCGTCATCCCGGGGCCGCGAAGCGGAGCCCGGGATCCAGAACCGCAGGTTGGGCGAAGTCTTGCACCGTCAGCGGCTCTGGATCCCGGGCTCGCCTGCGGCGCCCCGGGATGACGGCGTGGCGGTGGTTCGCCCCCGCCGATCGATCAGTTGGGCTGCGATTGCTGGATCTGCTGCTGCATCGTCTTGTCCTCGGCGCGCCCGTAATTGATGAAGAACAGGCCCGCATCGACGCTTTTGGGCTTCTGCAGGTTCGAGAGCTGCACCGTGGTGATGTAGCCCTGCGGATCGGTGATCCGCCACTGCGACAGGGTCTTCATCTCGGCATCGAAGAACAGCTGAATCTTCGAGGTGCCCCCGAGCGTCGCCCGATCCTCCAGGCTGATGCGCACGCCGCCCGGATCGTTGGTGACGTCGGTGACGGTGAGATCGCGGGCGAGGTCGATCTTCTCGCGCAGCAGGAATTTTAGCGGCGTCTGGGCGATGAAGTAGAGGTCCTGGGTGGCGAGCTTGCGGTCGCGCACCGCCACGGAGGTGCCGTCGGCCACCACCTCCAGCGGTGAGGGCTGGTCGTAGTCGAAGCGCAGGCGGCCGGGCTTGGCGAGCGTCAGCTTGCCGCCGATCCGGCGCCCGTCCGCGCCGATCTGCATGAAGTTGCCCGTCAGGGTGTTCATGCCGTTGAAATACGCATTGGCCTGCGCGAGCACCGTGGCGGCGTCGGCCGGCTCGGACGCGGCCAGCGCCGCAGGGCCGCCCACGGCGGCGACCTTGGGCTCGGTGGCCTTGTGGTCGGCCTTGTCGGACGTCTTGGCGCCGGGCTTGGGGCTGCCGGTCTTCGGCGCGTCCTTGGCAGCCGAATCCTTCGCGGCGGGCTTGGACGCCGGCTTCTTGGCGGCCGGCGCGGGCGCGGCCGGGGCGGAATCCGGCTCCGGGGCCGGCTCCTCCTTGCGGCCGAACAGGCTGTCGATGAACGCGCCGACCTGCGCCTGCGCCGGGGCGGCGGGGGCGAGCCACAGCCCGGCGGCGATCAGGGAGCCGGCTGTGCGGGTGCGGCGGCCGATCATCGGCAGAACCTCCTGGGCGCCCGGGCGGGCGATCCGGCAGACATGGGAACGGACGGGGCTTAAAGCCCCGCCCTGTGGCGAAGATGCGACGCGCCGGGCCGCGACCCCTCGGATCGCGGCCCGGCAGCGGCCTCACTCGTCGTCGTACATCCCGCTCGAGGCGTGCGGCGCCCCGGCGACCAGGATGTCGCGCTTGCCGGCGTGGTTGGCCGGGCCGACGATGCCCTCGATCTCCATCCGCTCCATGATCGAGGCGGCGCGGTTGTAGCCGATCTGGAGCCGGCGCTGGATGTAGCTGGTCGACGCCTTCTGGTCGCGCAGCACCACCTCGATCGCCTGCTTGTACAGGTCGTCGGACTCGCCCCCGGTCGCCGCCGCGAAGGCGCCGATATCGAAGACCGGGGCCTCCTCGTCGGGCTCCTCGGAGCGCTCGACCTTCTCGGCCTTGGCGCCGCGCCCGGACTTGCCCTCCTTGACCGGCTCCTCCGGCGAATCGTCGGCGGTGACGGCGTCGAGGTAGGAGGGGCGGCCCTGGCGCTTGAGGTGGGCGACCACGCTCTCGACCTCGCTGTCCGAGCAGAACGGCCCGTGCACGCGGGTCGTGCGCCCGCCGCCGGCCATGAACAGCATGTCGCCCTGACCGAGGAGCTGCTCGGCGCCCATCTCGCCCAGGATCGTGCGCGAGTCGATCTTGCTGGTCACCTGGAAGGAGATCCGGGTCGGGAAGTTCGCCTTGATCGTGCCGGTGATCACGTCCACCGACGGGCGTTGCGTGGCCATGATCAGGTGGATGCCGGCCGCACGCGCCATCTGGGCCAGACGCTGGATCGCGCCCTCGATGTCCTTGCCGGCCACCATCATCAGGTCGGCCATCTCGTCGACCACGATCACGATGTAGGGCAGCGCCGAGAGGTCCATCGCCTCCTGCTCGAACACCGCCTCGCCGGTCTCGCGGTTGAACCCGGTCTGGACCGTGCGGGTGATGACCTCGCCGCGCTCGCGGGCCTCCTTCATCCGGGCGTTGTAGCCGTCGATGTTCCGCACCGCGATCTTGGACATCTTCTTGTAGCGCTCCTCCATCTCGCGCACGGCCCATTTGAGGGCGATCACCGCCTTCTT
>NZ_AKFK01000119.1:0-44136 GCF_000272495.1 Methylobacterium sp. GXF4
GACCCAGGCGATCATCAAGCAGGCCGCCGCCAAGGCCGGCATCGAGATCGAGCTGAAATCGATCACCGGCTCGGTGTTCTTCTCCTCCGATACCGCCAACCCGGACACGTTCCCGCATTTCTACGCGGACATGGAGATGTACGCGTTCAGCATGACCCAGGCCGATCCGTCGATCTGGCTGCTCCAGTACGTCTCCTGGGAGGCCGCCACCAAGGAGAACAAGTGGCAGGGCCGCAACATCGCCCGCTGGCGCAATGCCGAGTACGACGCGACCTACAACGCCGCCCAGTCCGAGCTCGACCCGGTCAAGCGCGCCGCCCTGCTGATCAAGGCCAACGACCTCGCGGTCTCGGAGAACATCCTGCCGCTGATCCACCGGGCCGAGGTCTCGGGTGTGTCCGCCAAGCTGGTGGCGCCGCGCAGCGGCTGGGACAACGACCTGTCCTTCCTGCCCGAATGGAGCCGGGAGGCCTGAGCGGGAGTCGCGCACCATGGGCGCCTACATCCTGCGCAGGCTGCTGATCGCGATCCCGAGCCTGCTCGGGATCAGCCTGATCCTGTTCGTCGTCCTGGCGCTCGCGCCGGGCGATCCGTTCGGCGAGCTCGCCGCCAACCCGAACGTGCCCCCGGAGGTGCGCGCGGCCCTGCGGCTGAAGTTCGGCCTCGATGACCCGATCTTCACCCGCTACCTGCGCTGGCTCTGGGCCATGCTGCACGGGGATTGGGGGTTCTCCTTCGCCAGCCGGGTCAACGTCGACACGCTGATCCTGCAGCGGCTGCCCACGACCCTGTTCGTGGTCGGCTCCTCGCAGATCCTGGCCCTGCTGGTGGCGGTCCCGGTCGGCCTCTACGCCGCCCGCCGGCCCTACTCGCTGGCCGACCAGGTCGCCAACACCCTGGCCTTCGTCGGCTTCTCGCTGCCGACCTTCTTCACCGGCCTGCTGTTCATCCTGCTGTTCTCGATCAAGCTCGGCTGGCTGCCCTTCGTCTACCAGGCCGACCTGCCCGGCACCGGCCTGGCCTGGGCCTGGGAGAACGTCCGCCAGGCAATCATGCCGGTGGCGGTTTTGGGCTTCTTCCAGGCCGCCTCCTACACCCGCTACGTGCGCGCCTCGGCGCTGGACGTCGCCCGCCTCGACTACGTCACCACCGCCCGGGCCAAGGGGCTCACCGAGGGCACGGTCACCCGCCGGCACATCGCCCGCAACGCCCTGATCCCGGTGGTGACGCTCGTCGCCCTCCAGATCCCGGCGGTGTTCGGCGGCGCCATCGTCACCGAGCAGATCTTCCGGATCCCCGGCATCGGCTCCCTGCTGATCGACGCGATGCTGGCCAACGACACCCCGGTGGTGATGGCCGTGACCTTCGTGTTCGCCGGCCTCGTCGTCCTGTTCAACCTCGTCGCGGACCTGCTCTATGGCTGGCTCGACCCTCGCATCGCCCTCCGTTGAGGCGCCCCCCCTCGCCCGCGCCCCGGCCTCGCCCGGGCGGGAGACCTGGCGGCGGTTCCGCCGGCATCGGCTGGCGCTGGCGAGCGTCGCCGTGCTGGCGGTGCTGGTCGGCGGCGTGCTGTTCGGCGGCCTGATCTGGCCGCTCGCCATCGACGACATCGACTTCTCGGCGCAGCTTCAGGGGCCGTCCTGGGCGCACCCGTTCGGCACCGACGATCTCGGCCAGGACCTGCTCGCCCGGATGATCTACGGCGGCCGGATCTCGCTGGCGGTGGGCTTCGCCGCCATGGCGGTGGCGAGCCTGATCGGGGTCGTGGTCGGGGCGCTCGCCGGCATGTCGCGCCGGATGCTCGATCCGGCGCTGATGTGGCTGACCGACCTGTTCCTGTCGCTGCCGCAGCTGCCCTTGCTGCTGCTGGTGATCTACCTGTTCCGGGACAGCCTGAAGGCCGTGTTCGGCGTCCAGGGCGGCGTCTTCCTCATGATCGTCGCGGTGATCGGCGGCCTGCGCTGGATGCCGGTCGCCCGACTGGTGCGGGCGCAGTTCCTGACGCTCCGCGAGAAGGAGTTCGTGGAGGCGGCGCGCTCGCAGGGCGCCACCACCGGGCACCTCGTGCGCCGCCACATCCTGCCGAACGCGCTCGGCCCGGTGATCGTGGCAGCCTCCATCGAGGTTTCGGCGGCGATCATCGCGGAATCGACCCTCTCGTTCCTCGGCCTCGGCTTCCCCCCGGACATCCCGACCTGGGGCCGGCTGCTGTTCGACGCCAAGGACCATCTCGACGTCGCCCCGCACTGGGCGCTGTTCCCCGGCGGCGCGATTTTTTTGACGGTCCTGTCGATCAACTTCATCGGCGACGGCCTGCGCGACGCCCTCGACCCGCGGCGGGTTTTTTGACGTGGGGCGGCCTGCCTCGGGATCTCCCATCCAATCCCCTCATCCTGAGGTGCGGCCGCGTAGCGGTCGCCTCGAAGGAGGCCTCCAGCCAGCCGCGCGATCCCTGGAGGGCTCCTTCGAGGTCTCCGCTACGCTTCGGCACCTCAGGATGAGGGTGCGGGTGGGAGGCACGGAGCCGCAAGAAACCAAACCGAGTCAGGAGCTAAGGCCGTGACGGATCCGATCCTGTCGGTGCGCGACCTCACCGCCGCCTTCCGCTCCGACGGGCGCTGGCGCGAGGTCGTGCACGGCGTCTCGTTCGATATCGGCCCCCGGGAGACCGTGGCGCTGGTGGGCGAATCCGGCTCGGGCAAGAGCGTCAGCGCCATGTCGATCATGCGCCTGCTGGCCCGGGACGCGAGCCGCATCGGCGGCAGCGTGCGCTTCGAGGGCCGCGAGCTGCTCGCCGCCCCCGAGGCCGAGATGCGCCGGGTCCGGGGCGATTCCATCGCCATGATCTTCCAGGAGCCGATGACCTCCCTGAACCCGGTCCTGACCGTCGGCTTCCAGATCGCCGAGGCGCTGATCCGGCACCGGGGCCTGTCGCGGGCCGCCGCCGAGGCCGAGGTGGTCCGGCTCCTCGACAAGGTCCGGATCCCGGGCGCCCGGTCGCGGATCCATCAATACCCGCACCTGTTCTCCGGCGGCATGCGCCAGCGGGTGATGATCGCCATGGCGCTGGCCTGCCGGCCCAAGCTCCTGATCGCCGACGAGCCGACCACGGCGCTCGACGTGACCATCCAGGCCCAGATCCTCGACCTGATCAAGAGCCTCCAGGACGAGGAGGGCATGTCGGTCCTGTTCATCACGCACGACATGGGCGTGGTCGCCGAGATCGCCGACCGCACGGTGGTGATGTATCGCGGCCGCGCCGTGGAGACCGGCCCCACCGCCCGGATCTTCTCCGCGCCGGAGGATCCCTACACCCGGGCCCTGCTCGCCGCCGTGCCGCGGCTCGGCGCCATGGCGGGCCGGGCCCGGCCGATGCGCTTTCCCGTGATCGACCGCGCCACCGGGGTCGCCGAGCCGACGCCCGAGACCCCCGACACCGTCCGGGCGGCCGAGCGCCCGGTCCTGGAGGTGCGCGACCTGACCACCCGGTTCGAGATCCGCTCCGGCCTGTTCGGCCGGGTGACCGGCCGGGTCCACGCGGTGGAGCGGGTCTCGTTCAGCCTCGCGGCCGGCGAGACCCTGGCGCTGGTCGGCGAATCCGGCTGCGGCAAGTCCACCACCGGCCGCTCGATCCTGCGCCTGGTCGAGCCCCTCTCCGGCTCGGTCCTGCTCGACGGCGAGGACATCGCCGGCCTCGACGCCAAGGCCCTGCGCACGCGCCGCCAGCGGATGCAGATGATTTTTCAGGACCCCTTCGCCAGCCTCGATCCGCGCATGAGCGTCGGCGCCGCGGTGGCCGAGCCCCTGCTGATCAACCGCCTCGCCACCGCTCGCGAGGCGCGGGAACGGGCCGAGGCGCTGCTGACCCGGGTGGGGCTGCCGGCCGAGGCCGCCGGACGGTTCCCGCACGAATTCTCCGGCGGCCAGCGCCAGCGGATCTGCATCGCCCGGGCGCTGGCTTTACGCCCCCGCCTGATCGTCGCCGACGAGGCGGTCTCGGCGCTCGACGTCTCGGTGAAGGCGCAGGTGGTCAACCTGATGCTCGACCTGCAGGCCGAGATGGGGCTCGCCTACCTGTTCATCTCCCACGACATGGCCGTGGTCGAGCGGGTGAGCCACCGGGTGGCGGTGATGTATCTCGGCGAGATCGTCGAGATCGGTCCGCGCGCGGCGGTGTTCGGCGACCCGCAGCATCCCTACACGAAGAAGCTGCTCGCCGCCGTCCCGGTCCCCGACCCGGCCCGCCGCCGAGACCGGCACGCCCTGCCGGACGACGAGATCCGCAGCCCGATCCGCGCGCCGGATTACGTCCCGCCCGAGCGCCTCTACCGGGAGGTCTCCCCGGGCCACGTGGTGCAGGATTGGGGGTCGGATTGGGAGGCCGCCGCCACGCGGGTCGCGGCGGCGTGAGCTCGGGCCGAGGCCTCAGCGTCGGCGCAGCGCCCGCTTCACCCGGCTGTCCGCGTGCGGGTCGGCGTAGTGCAGCAGCGCGGTGGCGCGGATCGCATCGGCGTCGCATGGCTCGTTCGTGTGCAGCGAGCGGTAGCCCCAGAAGAAATACAGGTTTCCGGGCTTGAGCGAGAGCCGGATCATGCGCCGGCTGCCCCGGCGATAGGCCACGTTCAGCAGCGCCTGCGCGAGCCGGTTGTCGACCAGCACCTTGTCGACGAGGTTGCCGAGATAGGTCCGGCGAAGGCCGCGGGTGCTGGGGAGGATGATCAGCCGTCCGGGACTGCCGCGCTCGGGCACCACGATCGGGATCAGCGCCGTCAGGACGTAGGAATCGTAGTGGAAGCGCATCGAATGCGCCCGGGCGCCGCGGCCTGAGAGGCAGCGCAGGATCTGGTAGAACCCGACCTCCGGCGCGGGCTTGCCCACCGCCCGCGCGTAGATGCCCCGGCACAGGGCCACGAAATCCGGATCCTCGGGCAGGTCGGCCAGGAACGTCCCGCCGAGACGCTCGGTCCCGGTGAATCCGACATACTCGCCGCCATTGGCCGCGATCGCATCGGCGACAAAGGCCCGCGCGCCGCGCAACTCATCCGGCGCGACGTAATCCTCGATCACGGCGTAGCCGTTCGCGTCGATCTGCGCCGCCAGCGCACCGACCAGGGTTCCGGACGGGTCTCGGCTGACGAAGTTCATGGAAGCGCCTCGATCGGACAAAACACTTCACAGTTTATTATGAGTGCAAGTTGTAGATTTACGGTGGTAAATACCACTTATGCGCGAAGGTCAAATGCAAAGAACAGGCAGGCTTGCGCTGTTCGAATGCATGCAGCGCTTGCTGACTGGGCGCATGTGCCGCGCGCCTAGCCCTCGGCCACGCAGACGGTTATCGCGGAGGCTCCGGCGTAGGGGCGGTCGGCCTTGGCGATCGCCTTGGCCGCCGTCTCGCAGACGTCCTTGGTGTTGAACTCCACCGACCCGATCGCGGAGCCGGATCCGGCCAGCATGATGATCAGACTGTAGACCAACGCATCCTCCCCGGTTCGAGGATGTCACCGACGGCCTTGAGCGCCGCCCGCGCATCCCCTACGGGCGGGGTTTCGGTCCCGCGACGAGCAGGACTAGGATGGGCTTCGGCAACCTGCTGATCGGGTTCGATTTTTGGCGGGTCAGATCGCGGAGGGAGCGGGACAATCGTCCGAATTTGCCAACACCAATAAAATCAATGACTTAGAAAAGGCCCCTGCCCTCGCGGGGTAGCAGTCAGGTGTAGCAGAGATCAACCCCGGCCGATGGGTCGACCTATGCGCGGCCTCTGTGAAACCGGTTGCACTGGTCTCTCGATTGGGCGGACCTATTGGGATTCGAACTGGCGTTCGCGACCCGTGTTCGTGGCCGGGAGGACGATGACTGCTGGCCGATAAACTGCCGTCCGCTCGCAACCGCGCGATGCTCAGACAGGGTGCCCTCAAACGGCTGCTTCCGATTCGGCCAGCACTTCGTTGGGCGATCGGAATGGCCGAACCTGGCCGAAAGCTGTCGGTCCGCTTCGGCGAAGAGGCACCGGAATAGCAGACGGGCTTCTACCGACCCAACCAAGACACTGCTTTCATCGGTATGATTGCTCGGAAGCGGACATCGCTGTCGCTAGGCAGTAGAGGCCCGGTAGGCCCCATCCCGACAGGTAACAGGTAGGTTGTATGAGCATCGCGCTCCTCCCGCAGCGATGAGAGCACTTGCCGCCGCGCTCGTTACCCTTCTGAGCACGATCCCGGCCCTTGCGGAGGCATTGCCCCATCACGACCTGGCCACCTACTGCCGATCCATCCTAGCCATCATGGTGCTGCGCAGCAATGGCGAACAGAAATACGAGAGATGCCTCGCTTACCAGCAGAGCTATCTCCGTAACCTAGAGCAAGAGTGGGGCTCACTCAGCGGGAGGGAGCAGCGCCTGTGCGTGACACAAGAAGCTCCTAATCGGGTATCTGCAGGCCATCGGCGTCGTTTGGGAAGACCAGAGCGATGACACGCTCGTGAAGCCCCGGGAAATCGTGGACAGCGTTCAGCTGAAGTAACCCGCCCTGGCGTCGCCCGGTCCGCCGCTTGCTTGACCTTCGGCGGAGCGGGCGGGACTGTAGCGGGATGGCCGATTTTCGAAGCCTGGAAGTCTTCTACTGGGTCGCCACGCTCTCGAGCTTTCGCCGGGCGAGTGAGCAGGTCAACACGACCCAGCCGGCTGTCTCCCAGCGGATCGCCGCCCTGGAGCACGAATACGGCACCCTGTTCGAGCGCCGCAGCCGCGACGTCGCGCTGACGGAGCGCGGGCGCGTCCTCCTCGGTTTCGCGGAGCGGTTCCTCGCGCTCCAGGCGGAGATGGGCGCGGCGCTGGCCGGCACCGGCCGGACCACGGGAACGCTGCGGCTCGGCGTCTCCGAGACCCTCGTTCACCTCTGGCTGTCGCGGTTCATCGAGCGGATGCGCGCGGAGCATCCGGGGATCAGCGTCGATATCACCGTCGATATCTCGCCGAACATGCAGGCCGCCCTGGTGGCCAACGAGCTCGACCTCGCCTTTCTCGTCGGCCCGATCACCCTGCCGAGCCTCACGAATCACCCGCTGCTCAGCGTGCCGGTCGCCTTCGTCGCCGCACCCGGTTTGGTGACGGAAGAGGAGCCGCTCAGCCTCGGCTGCCTTCTGCGCCACCCCCTCGTGACCTACCCCCGGAACACCAGCCCCTACGTGGAACTGAGGGATCTGGTGCTGCGAGCAAACCTGCTTCCGAGCCAGATCCACACCAGCGCGTCGCTCGCCACCATCGTGCGCATGGGGATCGAGCGGCTCGGCATCTGCGTGATCCCGCCCGCCGTCGTCCGGGATGAGCTCGCCTCCGGCACCCTGCGGATCCTGTCCGCCGAGCCGACCCTATCGGATCTCACCTTCACCGCCACCTACGCCAATCGCTTGGACAGCCACTTCGTGGCCGATGCGGCGCGGATCGCCCAAGCTGTCGCCCGGACTTGGGCCGAGGCCCGATAAGGCCGGGTTATCGGCGGCCATTCGCAATGACGATTGGCGCCTAAAGCGGCACGATGGGAACCTGTCACTTAAGACGGCAAATCGCTTCGGGGATTGAGGCCACATTGCGGCGCAACACACGCCGGTTGCGCTGCGTGTGCACGAACCCAGGAGACATACGGTGACCCTCCACGTCGAGCCCCCCCACGCTGCGGGCGCCTTCGCCGATGCCCGGCAAGCCCGGCGCGCCATCCGCTCCGGCGATTGGCGCGGCCACACCTCCGGCCTCGCCCCGGCCCATGTGCAGGGCAACCTGATGATCCTGCCGCAGGCCCTGGCCTCGGATTTCCAGCGCTTCTGCCAGTTGAACCCGAAACCCTGCCCGGTGCTGGGCGTCTCCGAGCCCGGTGTCCGGACGCTCCCGGCCCTGGGCGAGGATCTCGACCTCGCCACCGACGTGCCGGGCTACCGCATCTACGAGAACGGAGAGATGGTCTCGGAGGTGGGCGACCTCACGAAAGTCTGGCAGGATGACCTCGTCACCTTCGTATTGGGCTGCTCCTTCTCCTTCGAGGATGCCCTGATCGAGGCGGGCATTCCCCTCCGGCACGTGGCGCAGGGGCGCAACGTGGCGATGTACCGGACCTCGATCCCGACCCAGCCCGCCGGCCCGTTCCACGGCCCCCTCGTCGTCTCGATGCGGCCGATGAAGGCCGCCGACGCGATCAAGGCGGTGCAGGTGACGGCCCGGATGCCTGCCGTCCACGGCGCCCCGATCCATCTCGGCGATCCGAGCCTGATCGGCATCCGTGACATCGGCAAGCCGGATTTCGGCGACGCGGTCGCCATCGAGCCCGACGAGATCCCTGTCTTCTGGGCCTGCGGGGTCACGCCCCAATCCGTGGCGATGGCCGCCCGCCTGCCGCTCTGCATCACCCACGCACCGGGCTTCATGCTGATCACGGACCTGTTGAATCGGGACGTGCCGTACCGCTAGCCGCGTCATTGGAAGCGCCCGCGAAGCAGTTCAGGGGCGGCGTGACGTCTCCAAACATGGCGTATCCCTAGATTGCTTCGCTGTGCTCGCAATGACGGCGAGAGGCGAACAAGCATATTTGAAAAATTACCCGATCACCGATCTAACCCGAGTGATAAAGACCATGTGGTTAAAAGACACGAGCCCACCTGAGCGCCGGGTGTTGGGCGCCGCCTTCGCCGGTTACGGTGTCGATGCGTTCGATTACATGGTCTATACCTTCCTCATCCCCACTTTGGTGATCGTGTGGGGTCTCACCAAGGTCGAGGCCGGCAATATCGCTACGGCGGCGCTGGTCACATCCGCCATTGGCGGCTGGGCGGCGGGCATCCTGGCCGACAAGTACGGACGGGTAGTGGTGCTGCAGGGGACGGTGTTGTGGTTCACCGTCTTCACGGTGTTGTCCGGTTTCACCCAGTCCTATGAGCAGTTGCTCTTCACCCGCGCCATGCAGGGCTTCGGCTTCGGCGGCGAGTGGTCGGTGGGGTCGGTGCTGATCGCGGAGACGATTCAGGCGCGCTACCGGGGCAAGGCCGTGGGCCTCGTCCAATCGAGCTGGGCCGTCGGCTGGGCTGTGGCCGCCATCGCCTTCTGGGCGGTCTTCGCCCTGGCCGAACCGGCGGTGGCGTGGCGCATCCTGTTCTGGCTCGGCGCCCTGCCGTCGGTGCTGATCTTCTGGATCCGCCGCAACATCGAGGACCCGGAGGTCTACCGCGAGACCCGCTCGGCCATGCTGAAGGCCGGCGACACGGGCAACTTCCTCGACATTTTCTCCCGTGACCTGATCGGCCGGACGGTGCTCGCGAGCCTCCTCGCGACTGGGATGCAGGGCGGCTACTACGCCGTGACCACCTGGCTGCCGACCTACCTAAAGACCGAGCGCCAACTCTCGGTGCTTAACACCAGCGGCTACCTGCTGATGCTGATCTTCGGCTCGTTTCTCGGCTACCTCACCAGCGCCTACCTGTCAGACCGGATCGGCCGCCGCAAGGGCTTCATCTTGTTCGGTTTTTGCGCTGGAGGCCTCGTGCTCGGCTACACCCTGGTGCCGATCACCGACACTGCCATGTTGTTCCTCGGTTTCCCGCTGGGCTTTTTCCTATCGGGCGTCTTCTCCGGGATGGGCGCCTTCCTGAGCGAGCTGTTCCCGAGCCGGGTGCGTGGGTCAGCGCAAGGGTTCTGCTACAACTTCGGCCGGGCCACCGGCGCCGTCTGCCCGGCCCTGGTTGGTTACCTCAGCGGATCGCTCACGCTATGCGTCGCCATCGGCCTGGTGGCAGCCAGTGCCTATTGCCTCGTGATCGTCGCGGCGCTTCTTTTGCCAGAAACGGCGGGGCGGGAACTCGACTCGAGCGGCGAACCCGTCGCCTCGGCTGCGACCGCGACGGCCTGACCCCGGCGGGAGACGAGGAGAACGGCCATGGCGAGCGTCGATCTGAACGCGGATCTCGGGGAAGGTTTCGGAGCCTATGCCTGCGGTGACGACGGGGCGATGCTCTCCGTCGTGACCTCGGCCAACGTCGCCTGCGGCCTCCATGCCGGCGATCCCGAGATCATGGCGGCCACCTTCCGCTTGGCGAAGGAGAAGGGCGTGGCGGTGGGAGCCCATCCGGGCTTCCCCGACCTCTGGGGCTTCGGCCGTCGGCGGATGCCCTTCACACCCGCCGAGATCGAGCGGCTCGTCGCCTATCAGGTCGGCGCGGCGGCGGCGATGGCCGCCTATGCCGGGCACCGCATCACCTACGTGAAGGCGCATGGGGCGCTCGCCAACGTCGCCGCCGAGGACCACGCCGTCGCTGACGCGATCGCCGGGGCGGTCCGCGCGGTGGACCGGAGCCTCGCGCTGCTGGCCATCGCCCTCACCGCGCAGGTCCCGGCTGGGGAGGCGGCGGGCCTCGAGGTCTATCAGGAGATCTTTGCGGACCGAGGCTACACCGAGGAAGGACAACTGATTGCTCGCAGCCAGCCCGGTGCGCTCATCACTGATCAGGACGAGGCAGCGAGCCGGGTCCTGACCATGGTCAGCGAGGGCGCGATCCTGACGAGTTCCGGCCGCCTGCTGCCGACGCCGATCCGCTCGATCTGCGTCCACGGCGATTCCGCCCATGCGGTCGGCACGGCCCGCGCGGTGCGAGCTCGTTTGGAAGGGGCGGGGGTAACGCTCGCCCCGTTCCGGCCATGAGCACCCTCGCCGAGAGCTCCCCGCCGCGCATTCTTGACGCGGGAGAGGCGGCCCTGGTGGTGGAGTTCGGCGCGACCGTCGATCCGGCGATCAGCAACCGCGTGCTGGCCCTCGACGACGCGCTGGCCGCTGACCGGCCGCGCGGCATCGCCGAGACGGTGCCCACCTACCGCTCGCTGATGATCCACTACGACCCGCTGGTGCTCGACCGCGAGACGCTGGCGGACCACGTGCGCACCCTGGCTGGCCACGCCGCGGAGCGTGCCAGCGATCCGGCCCGCTGGGTTCTGCCCTGCTGCTACGATGCTCCCCACGGGGAGGATATCGTGGAGGTGGCGGGCCTGATCGGCCGGACATCCGAGGCGGTCGTGGCCATCCATTCCGAGGCGACCTACCAAGTCTACATGTACGGGTTCGCCCCCGGCTTTGCCTATTGCGGCGGTCTGCCCGATGTCTTGGCCGTCCGCCGGCGCGCGAGCCCGCGACCACCCCATCCCACCAACGCCATCATGATCGGCGGCGGGCTCGCGGCGGTGGCGACGGTCTCGATGCCCACCGGCTGGTATGTGGTCGGTGCGACGCCGTGCAAGCTCTACGCGCCGGAGCGGGCGGAGAGCTTCTTCGTGCGGGCCGGCGACAGTCTTCGTTTCGAGGCCGTGGACGCCACGACCTTCGCCGGCATCGCGGCCCGTGAGGCGGCCGGGGAGCGGACGGCCCGGCGTGATGAGGGGTCGGCGTGAGCGCGCTTGCCATCGAGGCCGCGGGGCCGGGCGTGACCGTGCAGGACGGCGGGCGGAAGGGCTACCTCCGGTTCGGCATCACGGCGGCGGGCCCCATGGACCCGCTGCTCTTCGCCACCGCCAACCGCGCGCTGGGCAACGCCCTGGACGCGACGGCCATCGAAATCTCGACCGGCGGCCTCACCGTCAGCGCCCCCGAAGGACCGCTCGGCCTCGCCCTTGTCTCCGCCGGTTTCCGCGCAATGCTCGACGGCGAGACCCTGCCTCAGGCCTGCGCCTTCACCTTGGTGCCAAGCCAGACCCTTACCGTCCGCGCGGGCAGCATCGGGGCCTGGGGCTATCTCGCTATCGCCGGCACCATCGACCTGCCGCCCGTTCTCGGGTCCACGGCCACCCACACGCGCTCAGCGCTGGGTGGCCTCGATGGGCGCGGCCTGTGGGCCGGGGACCGGCTTGCCGTCTCCGCGCCCCGCTCAGGAGACGGCGCGCCGCAGCGTCTGCTGGCCCCGTGGCTGGAGCGCGATCCGGCGACGATCCGCGTGGTGCTCGGACCGCAGGACGACTTCTTCGCCCCGGACCAGATCGCCGCCTTTCTGGAGCGGCCCTGGACCGTCTCGCCACGGGGAGACCGGATGGCCTGCTTCGTCGATGGCACCCCGCTGACCCACGCCAAGGGTCACGACATCGTTTCCGACGGGGTGGCCATGGGGGCGATCCAGGTGCCAGGCAACGGTCTGCCCATCGTACTGATGGCCGATCGGCAATCGACGGGTGGCTATCCGAAAATCGCGACCGTGATCGGCCCGGATCTAGGCCGGCTGGCGCAGGTGCAGGGCGGCGCGACGATCCGCTTTGCCGCCGTCAGCGTCGGCGAGGCCGTCGCCGCCCGCAAGGCAGAGGCCGACACGCTGAAGCCCGATGTGGCTCGCGAGCCGGTGCTGCGGAGGGAATTCCCGGCGGAATTCCTGCTCGGCCTCAACCTCGTGAGTGGGGTGACGGACGGGCGCGAGAGTTTCGCGAAGGTGCAGCCATAACGAACTCACATATTAGGTTGGTCAGGAGCTGAACAACGAGATCGTCAAACAACGCTCAGCGTCCGCTCTGCATCTTCCTGACCAAAAAAGCCGCCGGACCGCTCTCCACCCAACCCAGCCATTCACCCGCGCCCGCCAACGCGACTGGTACCGGCCGAAAGCAGAATTCCTGCTCATGACAGAAACGCGAGCAGACCGGTCAAGTCGGGTCTGTCCTCGATCGTCCAGAAGGCGTCGAGGACGCGACGCACCTTGAGCGCATCGAGACGCTGGCCGGCATTCATACGGAACTTGCGCTCGACATCGTCCCGGGTCATCGGCCGCACCACGAAGCCCGGGACGTCATCGACTTGTCGGACGATCTCGCGTCCATCCGTCAGGGTCGCGGTCAGACGATTCGGCACCGCTCTCGGCTGCAGGGCCGTGAGGGCAGGATCCTCGACGATGGTGATTCGGTCGATCAGGGCGAGCAGAGCCGGTTCGCGAAGCTTGTCGGACGTGTAGCTCTCGTTGGTGATGGCGCCGTCGAGCATCGCCCGCGCTGTGATGTAGGGCAGGCTGTGGTCGGCGGTGTCCTTCGTCGTCGGGCGCCACTTCTCGTGGTCGCGGCCGGCGGTGATGTAGCCGAGATGCGTCGTGTCGATGCGCAGGTTGCGGATGGCGTCTACGCCACCGGCTTCAGCGGCGACGGCGATGCCCGCCGGGATCGCGGTCAGACAGTAGACCTGCGCCGGGAATGGCTTGATCCCGCATTGCGAGATCCGGAACGGGCGTCCCTCACCGCCGAACGCTGCGACATCGACGGTGAAGAGACCCGAAACTTGTCTGAAGAACCCGGCGCGGCCTTCAAAGATGGGGGCCGGGCCCGTGAGGCCGGCACGGGCGAGGCGCGCGGCGAACACGCCCGCCCGGGTCGCCTCGGCATCGGCCACGCCCTTCCAGTCCGAAAGCGTCTGAACGCGGGTCTGGTTCATGGCGATGTGGCCGTTGATCGCGAGATTGACGGCCTGGGTCAGGGCCTCCGGCGCGAGTCGCATCAGCCGGCCCGCCGCCAGCGCCGAGGCGGGAAGGCTGTAGACGGGATGGTCCCAGCCGCGCCCCGTCACCTCGGCGGCATCGAGCAGGCGGCAATCGATCTCGTAGGCGAGTGCGATGGAAGCGATCAAATCGCGGCCCGTGCCCCCCTCCGCCTCGGCCACGGCGAGGCAGGCGGCGATGGTGTCGCTGGGGTGGCCGGGCTCGCGCCCGACATAGACGTCGTTGAAATCCTCGTAGCGGATGGCGACGCCGTTGGCGAAGGCGGCTAGCTCCGGGCTGGTCCGCCGGTCGGTGCCGAGGACCGTCGCGGAGCCCGCCCCGTCACTGAGCGCGATCTCCCGGCAGATCCGCACGGGCCCGGCATCGAGGGCGGCGAGCCCGCATCCCAGCGCGTCGATGAGATGGATCTTCACCGTCTCGACGGTGGCCGGATCGAGATCCTCAAACCGCAGACCATGGGTATAGGCGGCGAGCCTATCGGCGATGGGAGGTTCCCCGTCGGGAGCGGCCCTCGCCTGTCTGGCGGCCAGGGCGGCGCCCGCGGTCAGCCACGCCGTGACCTGGCGGCGGGAGGGCGAGGGCGTCATCCGCATAAGCCGCTCTCCCATCAGGCGAAGCCGTAAAGCTTGGCCGGGTTGTCGACTAGGATCTTATCCCGCACCGCCTCGTTGCCGGCCCAGTCGGAGAGCAGGTCGAACAGCACCGCGTCGTCGGGCTTGTGCGTCTCGGTAACGTGCGGCCAGTCGCTGCCCCAGACGAGGCGCTCGGGGGCGAGTTTCACGAACGCCCGGGCGGTGCGCGTTGCGTCCGGGTAGCCGGGCGGGCCGACCTTGGTGTTCAGGTATGCACCCGCGAGCTTCACCCAGGCCCGGTCCTTCTCGACCAAGCCGGCGATGGTGGCGAAGCCGGCATCGTCGGGGCCCTTGGCGGGGTCGAGGCGGCCCATATGATCGAACACGATGGGGCACGGCAGCCGGTTCAACAGCGCCGCGTTCTCACGGATCTGCTCCCCGGACATGTGCACTTGCACGTGCCAGCCGAGATCGGCGATGCGCTTGGCCAGCGGCTCGATCGTCGCGATGGGGGCCACCGTGTCCTTGGGATTCCAGACGCTGAAGCGCAGGCCGCGCATATAGCCGGCATCGAGGCGTTTTAGCTCGGCGTCCGTCACGTCCGGACGAAGGACGGCGATGCCGCGCCCGTTCCCGCCGAAGCGCGCGAGGGAGTCGAGGAGGCAGGTCGGGTCGGTGCCGTGGTTCTTCGGCTGGACCGGCACGGCGCGGGTCGTACCGAGGCGCGCCTGGAGCAGGCGGTAATCGTCGAATGTCATGCCCGGGGGCTTCGGCGTGTCCGGGGGCGGAAAGCGCGCATCGATGATGTGGAAGTGGGAATCGCAGGCCTTGGCCGGCGCCCGATGGCGCGGCCGTTCGGTGCCAGCGGAGTTCGGGACCGCTCCGTCGGTGGCGAGCGCTGCATCGGCCACCGCCAGTCCGGCCATGGCGGTCGCGACGAAGCCGCGGCGTGTCAGCGTAGGCATTCCCATCCTCCCTGTCCTTGTCGTCAGCGAGCGTCGCCGCTGCGGACCACGCCTGCGGCGACGAGGTCGTCAAAGGCATCGCCCGCAATGCCGATCTGCCCCAGCAGCTCCCGATTGTGCTGGCCGAGGGCCGGCGCGGGGGTGCGGATCGAGCCCGGCCGATCGTGCAGGCGCGGTACGACGGCGTGCATGGGGAGCATCCCCATGTCGGCGTCGGGATAATCGGCGATGAGTTCGCGCTCGACCACGTGCGGATCGGCGACGAGCTTGGCCGCATCGTTGATCGGGCCGATCGTCACCTCGGCCGCCTCGAAGAAGGCGACGTTCTCGTCCTGCGTCCGCTGCCCGATGAAGGCACCGATGATCGCGTCGAGCTCGTCCACGTTGCGCAGCCGGTCGGCGTTGGTGCGAAAGTGCGGGTCGTCCACGAGGTCCGGGCGTCCGATCGCCCGGAACAGGCGTTCCGCCATCTTCTGGATCGAGCCCGACAGACCGACATAGAGCCCATCGCTGCACCGGTAGGCGTTGCGCGGCGCAGAGTTCGTCGAGCGCGATCCGGTCCGCGGCTTTCCCTTGCCGGTGAGGCGGTAATTGGCGGCCTGCGGGCTGAGGATCGCGAAGAGCGGATCGAGGAGCGGCAGGTCGATGATCTGCCCCCGGCCCCCGTTCACCTCGACCTCGCGGAGCGCGATCATCGCGGCCGAGGCACCGGTCAGCCCGGCGACGCCGTCCGCGAGGTACATCGGCGGCAGCACCGGCTCCCGGTCGGCAAAGCCGTTCATGGCGGCAAAGCCCGAGAAGCCCTCGATCACCGTGCCGAAGCCGGGCCGCTGCGCGTAGGGCCCGTCCTGCCCCCAGCCGGAAATGCGGATGATCGTCAGTCTGGGATTGAGGGCATGCAGCGCCTCGGGCGAGAGGCCCATTGCTTCCAGGATTCCCGGGCGGAAGCTCTCCACCAGCATCTGGCAGGAGGGTACGAGTGCGCGGAGCACCTCGACGGCGCGGGGATCGCGCAGCGACAGGCACAGGCTCTTCTTGTTGCGGGCGTAGATCTTCCAATGGGTCTCGACCCCCTCGGTCTTCCAGGCGCGCAGAGTGTCGCCCTCGGGGGGCTCGACCTTGATTACCTCGGCGCCGAAATCGCCGAGCATCTGCGTCAGCACATTGCCGGCGAAGAGCCGGGAGAGATCGAGAATGCGCACGCCGTCGAGGATGCCCCTGGCCTCGGGCCGGTAATCGCGTCGGTGCAGGTCGCTCATGGTCATTGGGTTTCCGTCCCGGCGTGGAGGTCGGACAACGCCACGACGGCGCGGGCGCGGGTCAGGAAGGGCGGATCGATCATCCGGCCGTCCACGAGGATCGCGCCGAGCCCCCGGGCCTCGGCCTCTGCGGCCGCCGCCAGGATGCGTCGCGACCACGCCACCTCGTCCGGGCGCGGTAGAAAGGCGGCGTTGGCGATCCCGACCTGGCTCGGGTGGATGCAGGTCTTGCCCGCGAAGCCTTGGCGGCGGGCGGCCTCGCACTCGGCGCGGAACGCCTCGGGCTCCTTCACCGCCGCGAAAGCCCCGTCATACGCCGGCACATCGGCCTCGGCAGCGGCGAGGCGGACGGCGACGCGGATATGGGCGAGGGCGGCGGCATCGTCCCGGTCGATGCCGCAGGGCTCCAGAAGATCGGCGTAGCCGACCTGCAGGCCGGCGACGCGGGGATGGGCGCAGGCGAGGTCCGCCGCCCGGCGGAGGGAGCGTGGCGTCTCAATGTTGACGAGGAGGCGGATGCGGCCTGCCGGATCCAGGCGATCGAGGCGGGTGGCCGCCTCGGTGATGGCGGCCGGATCCTCGACCATTGGCAGGTTGATGAGATCGGTGCGCGGCAAGGCTACCGCGTCCAGATCGGCGGCGAAGTGCACCGTGCCCGGGGCGTTGACCCGCACCACGACGGTCTGGCGCAGACCGGAGGGCGCCGCCCGCAGATACGCCGCGAGATTGTCCCGCGCCTCGCCCTTGCGGGCTTCTGGGACCGCATCCTCAAGGTCAAAGGAGAGGGCATCGGCGAGGCCGGAGGTGGCCTTCGCGAACAATTCGGGCCGGGAGGCTGGGACGAACAGCTTCGAGCGCATCAGCATGGAGCGCCTCCTCAAACGATCTTGAATTGGGCCATCGCGATGATGGCGGCGGTGACGGTGAGGGCCCCGCCGATCCGCGTCGCGACCTGAGCGAAGGGCATCAGCTCCATCCGCTCGGCGGCGGTCAGGATCATCACGTCGCCCGTGCCGCCGAGGCCGCTGTGGCAGGCGTTCACGATCGCGGTCTCTATCGGATACATCGCGAGCCAGCGCCCGACGACGTAGCCTGTGCTGATCAGCGCGAGCACGGTCGCCACGATGGTGACGAGGTTGGCCGGGTGGAACGCCTCTACCAGCTCGTGCCAGGGTGTCAGCGCCACCGCCGTGCTGAACAGGAGCGGGTAGGTCACCGCCACCACGAAGAAGCGGAAGACCACGCGGGCTCCCTCCTCCAGCGAGGCTGGCACCGCCCGCAGCAGCTTGGCGATCACCACTAGGAACAGCATCGCCACCGGCGCGGGCAGGCCGATCAGCGCATGGATCAGCGTGCCGAAGACGTAGATGGCGATGCCGGTGATGCCGCCCGCCGCGACGGTGGCGACATCGATGCCGGAGGTGTCGCGGTGGATGGAGCCATGGCCCGGGTCCGCCTCGCCGTCCGCGGTCGGTTGCAGCCGACCATTACCGGTGAGATCGGGGCGGCGCTTGCCCAGCGTGTTCAGGGCGCCGCAGCAGATGATGGCGACGAGGTTGCCGAAAAAGACTAGCGGCAGGATCTGTCCCAGCATCCCGCCGTGGTCGACGCCGAGCGCCTCCGCGTAGCCGACCGAAAGGGGGATCGCACCCTCACCGACGCCCCCGGCCATCACGGGCACCACGACATAGAGGATCGACCGCCAGAAGCCGATGCCGACGAGCCAGCCGACGCTTCCACCGACGAGAAGACCGGCGAGCGAACCCAGCGCGAGCGGCACGAAGATCTTGGCGAACCCCTGGATCAGCACCCGCCGGTCCATGCTCAGGATCGAGCCGACGACCACGGCGGTGATGAACAGGTAGATGAAGTTCGTCGACTTCGTGAAAGTCGTCACCGCCTGCGCGAGCGGCGCCGGCAGGAGCTGATGGGCGACGAGGAACGAGGGCAGGAAGATCGTCACCAGGGACGATCCGCCGACCGCCCGCAGCCACGGGATGCGCCGGCCGATCTCCGCACAGGTGAAGCCACCCACGACCAAGACAGCGATCATCACCGTCACCTCGCCCGAGATCTTTCCCCTGACGGCAAAGGCGACGACCAGGGCGAGGAGGAGAAGATAGACGGGCAGCGGAATGATGCCGACCCGGACCTCCATGGCCCGCGTCCAGATGGATCCTGGCGACGTCGCCGGACGGGTTGAGGTCGCGACCGGCGACCCGGCAGCGGCATCCGCACTCATTGTTTCCTCCGCCTCGCTCCGTTTCAGCCGGAGTCGCTTTGTGTCGGGCGGGCGTCGCCCCGACGTCTCTTGTCCTGCGCCGCCATCATCGAGTAAAATGAATTGATCTCATCGATTCATGATTTTCTGGCATGAAGCTCCCCGTAGACGGCGTCCAAGCCTTCGTGCTGATCGCGGAACTCGGCAGCTATCGTCGGGCATCAGAGACCCTTGGGCTGACACAGACGGCTCTGACGCGACGGATCCAGAAGCTCGAAGGGTTCCTGGGCGCCGTCCTGCTCGACCGCACGACGCGGACGCTGCGCCTCAGCCCAGTGGGCCGCGAGTTCCTGCCGCTGGCGGCCCGGCTCATCAGCGATTTCACCCACGGGGTCGAACGCCTGCGCACGACGTCGCGGCTCGGCATCGGCGACGTAACGGTTGCCACCGTCCAATCGATCGCCTTCCGCCGGATACCGACGGTCTTGCAAGGCTATGCCCGCGAGCACCCACAGAACCGGGTTCAGATTCTCGAGCGGTCCGGAGCGCTGGTGACCGAAGCCGTGCGTAAGGGGGAAGCGGATTTCGGGATCCACATCCAGCAGGAGGCGGATCCCGATCTCATCGAGGATCAGTTGGTGCGGGATCCGTTCGTGCTGATCTGCCACAACAGCCATCCCTTGGCCGGGCAACGCCAAATCCGGTGGAGCGACCTATCTGGTGTGGATCTCGTCACCCTAGGCGGCGCCAGCGGCAACCGGGCCCGCGTCGAGGCTCAACTGGCCGCCGCGGACCTGTCACCACGCGGCCGGTTCGTGGTCGAGAGCACGCCGACCGCCCTGGCGCTGGTGTCGGCGGGCATCGCCGCCGCAATTCTCCCGGCAGCCCTGAAGGGCGCCTCCCACCGCGACAATCTCGTGGAGATCCTGCTGACCGAGCCCGTAATCCACCGCACGATCAGCCTGGTGCGTCGTCGCAATACATCACTGACGCCTGCTGCATCAATGTTCTACCAGGCCCTGAAATCCGAACTATCGACGGGCTTCGGCGAGCTTGCAACACAAGCAGATTCGCTTGGCGCCGCGATATTGCGGTGACGGAGGGATTCTACGCTTAAGACCCGCTTTCAGAATCCGCCGGCCGCGCCATACATGACCGGGACGGCGCCAAGCCGCACGTCTGGTTTTGCCGCCGATGACAATTCGGCATGACGTGGTCTGGCCGAAAGCCGCCGGTCCGCTTCGGAGGACGTCTGCTGAGAAAGCGGACAGGCCTCGCTTGAATGTCTCGTATCATCACTCTTAAGACAGGTGTCGGCCCTCACGAACAAGGGATAACTGGTCAGTCTGGCGTAAAGGCTCGACACCGATTTAGCCACTAGAACATCGAATTCATTTGCGGCCGGAGTCCGCGCCTTTATGCTGATCTTGAGCGCATGACCGTGATCTCGCTGATCGTTTCGGACGAGCGGGCTTGCAAGACTTTGAATAGCATTGTGTAATCCTCATTCGAACGACATGCAGCTTCGACCTTTCGGCATAGAGTAGCCAGCGATTCAAAACCGACCATGCTCGTTGCCGAGACCATCGCGTGCGCATCCTCAGCGATCTGCTTCCGATCGTGAGAGTTGGAAGACGGTCCGAACCGATGGGTAAGTTCGTCTGCCAACATCGAAAGCAAGCCGACCATGCGCTCGTGGCCGACCAAAACTTGGATCTCCTCGTAAGCTGCGTGGTCCAGGCTGGAAGCCGGGGTGCTTTCAGTCCCACCCGAGGACCATCGATCTATCGCCGATAGCAGTGCTTCTTGCCGGAACGGTTTGCCGACGTGATCATCCATGCCTGCGGCACGAAACTCCGTAAGCTGCTCCGGCAAGACGTTAGCGGTCATAGCCACGATCGGCACGCGAGCGGCAACGCCGTCCAAGGCTCGGATGCGCCGTGTTGCGCTCATGCCGTCCATGCCCGGCATCTGAATGTCCATCAGCACGAGGTCGTAGGTCTTCACCTGCACCGCGGTTACCGCCGCGGCACCGTCGCCGACCACGTCGACGCTGTGCCCGGCGCGCTCGAGGATTGCGCGGGCGAGATCCTGGTTAAGCGGCACATCCTCAGCCAACAGCAGTCGCCGGCCTAAGCGGATGCCCGCGCTTGATGAAGGCTCGAAGCCAATAGCTGGTTCGGCCGCGATAGGCAGGTCGAGTGCGAACCAGAAGATCGAGCCCTGCCCGATCTCGCTCTTCGCATCGATCGCACCGCCCATACGCTCGACGAGCGCCTTCGAGATCGCCAGCCCCAGCCCGCTGCCGCCGTAGTCGCGTCCGATCGAGCCGTCGACCTGGCTGAAACGCTGGAACAGCCTGTCACGCTTGTCCGCCGGTATGCCGATGCCGGTATCTTGCACCGAGCAGAGTAGACGGACAGCGTCTTCAGACACGGCATCCACGGCCACGTTCAGATCGATCCGGCCTCGTGCGGTGAACTTCACGGCGTTGTTGAGCAGGTTCAGCAGCACCTGCCGCAGTCGATCCTCGTCGCCCAACAGCCACGCAGGAACCATAGGATCGAAGCTGACGCCAAGCGTCAGTCCCTTCGCCTCAGCCGAGCCGCGAACGATCGACACCGTGTTGTCGATCAGTGTGACGGGTGCGAACGGCTGCGGGACGATCTCGACCTGTCCGGCCTCCAGCTTCGAGAAATCGAGCACGTCGTTGACCACGGTCAGGAGTGCCGCGCCGGCCGTGCGGATGCGTTCGGCGTGCTGACGTGCGCGCAAACTGAGGTTTGGTTCCTCGCATAGGAGATCGGCGTAGCCGATCACTCCGTTCAGGGGGGTCCGGATCTCGTGACTCATTGAGGCCAGGAACTCAGACTTTGCATGGCTCGCGGCTTCGGCCAGAGCCCGGGCCGTCTCCGCTTCGTGCGTCCGCTCAGCTACGCGCTGGGCCAACGTCGCGTTCAGATCGCGTAGGGCCGTCTCGGCTGCATCTCGCGCGGTGTCGTCGCGCACCGTGAGCACGGCGCCGATTTGTGCGCCATCTTGCCCAAGGAGCGGCTGAGCGTTGCCGATAGCAACAACCTCGGTGCCATCCGTCCGTCGAACTCGCCAACGCGCGTCCCGCACTATCTGTCCCGCTACAGCTCGGGCGAGCGGCAGATCGCGCGGCGGGTGAGGTCGGCCATCCTCGGTGAATAGGTGATAGGTGTCGCTGTAGGCATCAGGCTCTATGTCGAGCCGAGCCACGCCGTGGATCTCGGCTGCCGCCTTGTTGACAAGCGTGATCCTCCCTGCGGCGTCAGTGACGATAACGCCCTCTGCAAGCTGCGCCAGAATTGCCGCGCTCGTGGCCGTGGTAAAGTCGGCGCGTGCTCGTGCCTCCTGCAACTGCGCCTCGGTCACGGAGCGGTAACGCGCGTCGCTCTCGCGAAGCGCATCCTCCATGGCCTTGCGCTGAGTGATGTCACGCAACGTCGCGACGTACCCGTCCGCCCGGCCCGTCGCCGCGTCATGCGTCAGATTGAGCGAGATCTCCAGCCAGACCCAGTGCCCCTGCTGGTGAAGATAGCGATGGCAGGTCGTGGTGCGCCCGACGCGCCCGGTCGTCAGGTCGACGAGGGTTTCCGCATAGCCGGTCGCTTCATCGGGATGAACCAAGTCGAGGGTGTGGGTGCCGATTAATTGCTC
This sequence comes from Methylobacterium sp. GXF4, assembly GCF_000272495.1. Lineage (NCBI taxonomy): Bacteria > Pseudomonadati > Pseudomonadota > Alphaproteobacteria > Hyphomicrobiales > Methylobacteriaceae > Methylobacterium > Methylobacterium sp. GXF4. The sequence goes on from NZ_AKFK01000119.1 coordinate 22,196, forward strand.
GGGGGCGTAGCCGAGCACGGCGGTGACGGCGGGCGAGACGTACTGCCGGGTCGTATCCAGGTCGCACCAGATGATGATGTCGGTGGCATTCTCCGCCAGTAGCCGGTGACGCGCTTCACTCTCTCGGATGAGCGCATCCGCCGCCTCGCGCCGTTCGATCTCGCGGCCGAGCAGAAGCAGGGCGCCAACGAGCACGAGCGTCAGCCCTCCAGCCACCGCCCCTTGTACGAGCGCAGACCGACGCCAATCGGCCAACATATCGTCCCGCGCGAACGCGGCGCCGACGTACAAGGGATACTCGGCGAGGAAGCTCAGGGCGACGACGCGCTCGACTCCATCCGTCATGGTGGCCGACCAGTACGGCTTCGTGTCCCGAGCCGGAACGTGCTGCCGATAGTTCTCGCCCTCGGCGAAATTCTTGCCGATGACAGAGGGGAGCGGTGGCGAGCGTACCAGCAGGGTGCCGTCAGATCGCCAAAGGGTAAGCCCCGCGCCCGGCCCGTTATGAATGGCCCCGTACACGCTTTCGAAGGTCTGCGGGTCGACGGTCGCCTGCACGACGCCGAGAAACGTTCCGTCCGGCCCCTCGATGCGCCGAGCGACGGGGATCAGCACCTTACCGGTCAGGCGCCCGGTGATCGGGTTGCCGATCACCACATTAGAATTCGGTCGATCACGCAGTGCCTGAAAGTAGTCGCGATCCTGGATATCGAGCGGACGCGCAGGGAAGGCATCCGCTTCGACTGTCGCCCGGCCGTTCCGGTCGATAATGATGATGTTGTTCAGTCGCGAGTGCTGCATCTGATCGCGCAACGCGGTGTGGATTGCTTCCGATGGCAAGTCGACCGCCCGAGGCCCGACCAGGGGCGCTACGGCTCGCAGATAGGTGTCGATGGTCTCGAAGGTGCGAGCGGCATGCTGTTCGAGAGCGTGGGCGGTATTGGCCGCGCGAATCTCGGCGTCGGCGATATCCTGCGCACGCTGATTGAAAACGGCAAAGCCGACGAGTGCGGGCACGCCGAGGCCGACCGCGAGCGCGGCAGTCCGCGCGAGTGTCCCGAGCCTCATCTTCATCGTCGTACGGGCCGCTGCTCAGATCACGTCGGCCACGTCGCCTTCAAGGCCGCCGACCGGAGGAGGCTAAACCACAGGCTGGTGAACAGGCTGTGAGCATACTGGGGGTGTCACGACAGCGTGACTTCACTGGTGGGTCTCTGCCGTGTCCTCAACCAATGCGATGGACTAGGTAATGTGGGGGCGATCAGGATCACGGTCATGTGTTCGATCACCGTCATATGGCGCAACGACCTCTTTGGGACAGCGTGCGGCGCGGGCTGCAGCTTTACAAGCGGTCTTCCTTGGTCCGCCGGGAATTCCAGATAACCCAGCGTCGACGAGATCATCTATAAGTTGCATCGCGCTGCCCCTGATTTGGCTTCCCTGTCTACCGCAGTGAAGGCAGCAACGGGCTTTTACCAGCTCACAAGGGTGAGTTCAGTCAACCGACAGTAGCTAAACGAGGGTAATAGGCCTGCGTAGGAGCAGATGGAACTGCGAGGCGGACATTCGGATCCCGTGCGAGGCTGCTGAGTGCGGACAGCCCAGGCACCACACCACCATCATAACAAATCGAGGCCCCCAGCTCTGAAACAGAGGGGCCAGTTCGCCGCGGAGTCCGCACGCTCTCCTGCGCAACGGCGCAACGGCGCGATCGGGTGCTGAGCCACAGCTGCGCCGTGCCGCGTCGCACTGGGTAGCCTCCGTCACGGCTGCGCGCTGTGAAGAGCTTGTCCCGGAGCGCATCATTCACAGTGCAGTGACCGACCGTATGACCCACCGACAGATCCAGCATCGAGACCCGCGAGTGATGTGGTTTGACGTCTAACCTTCCGTTTCCTTTCCAGTTCGCGCTCTAGGGACTCGCGCAAATGTGAGGCGGTTCGCCTTTCGCGTGGTCGGCTGCGGTCTGGCCTTCAAGAGAGGCGACAACATCTTGATTTTAGAGATGGGCGCCTGATTTCGCGCTCAGGGTCAGATCACCCATGGCGCTACTCTGGCAAAGACGTGACGCACACAACGCGCCACCGTCGGCGAAAGCTTAGTGGCACAATCCGCTTGATGATACCGGTCCTACGCCTAAGGGGATGTTGATGAACGAGATGACGATCGACAAGACCAATACAAGATCATACCCTATGCAAGGGAAATGCCCGTTCGGAGGCGACCGTATCGGCGGAGTTCTGGGGAGCCGCCCGGCGCTGGAGAATTGGTATCCCCACCGCCTGAGGGTCGAGCTCTTGCACCAGAACGGGGTCGCTGCCGATCCGCTGGGGCCTGATTTCGACTATGCCGCCGCATTCAATACAATCGACCTCGACGCGCTGAAGAGCGACATCAAGCAGTTCCTGACCTCGTCCGTGGCTTGGTGGCCGTCGGACTACAAGAATTATGGCCCGCAGATGATCCGGATGGCCTGGCACTCGGCCGGCACGTACCGCATCGCGGATGGGCGGGGCGGCGCCGGCACGGGCATGCAGCGGTTCGCACCGATCTCGAGTTGGTGGGACAACGGCAACACCGACAAGTCGCGCCGCCTCCTGCAGCCGATCAAGCACAAATACGGCAACGCCCTCTCCTGGGCTGACCTGATGGTACTGACCGGCAACTGCGCCCTCGAGATCATGGGGCTGCCGACCTACGGCTTCGCCGGCGGGCGCCTCGACGCCTGGGAGGCGGATAACGCCACCTACTGGGGTCCGGAAGTCGTCGAGATGGGCTCTGTGTCGAGCTTCGACGACATGGTGAACCGCGACAAGCGCTGGCGGGGCAAGAACGGCGACACCGATTACGACCTGGAGAACCCGCTCGCGGCCTCCCACCAGGCGCTGATCTACGTGAACCCCGAGGGGCCCTACGCGAATGGTGATCCGCAGAGCTCGGCCAACGACATTCGCGTGACGTTCACCCGCATGGCCATGAACGACGAGGAGACGGTGGCGCTGATCGCCGGCGGCCACGCCTTCGGCAAGAGCCACGGCATGACGCCCGCCAAGGAGATCGGACCGCCGCCGGAAATGGCGCCCATGGAGGCGATGGGGCTCGGCTGGCACAACCCGAAGGGCACCGGCTCGGGCAAGGACACGATGACCAACGGCATCGAGGGGAGCTGGACCCCCGATCCGACCAAGTGGGACAACGCCTACCTGGAAAACCTCTTCAAGTTCGAGTGGGAGCAGACCAAGAGCCCCGCCGGCGCCCTGCAGTGGACGCCGAAGGACCCGAACGCGCCCAAGACGCCGGACGCCCATGTCGCGGGTCAGATGCATCCGCTCATGATGATGACCTCCGACATCGCCCTGAAGGTCGACCCGGAGTACCGCAAGGTCTGCGAGAAGTTCCTCAGCGACTTCGACGCCTTCACCCAGGCCTTCTCCAAGGCGTGGTACAAGCTCACCCACCGCGACATGGGCCCCAAGCACCGCTACCTCGGCCCGGAGGTCACGATCGAGGACGGCCTGCTGTGGCAGGACCCGATCCCGGATGCCGCCTACGCCCCGGTGGGCGAGGCAGAGGTTGCCGCCCTCAAGCAGGCCATCATGGCGAAAGGCATCTCGGTCTCGGACCTCGCCTTCACCGCCTTCTCGGCGGCCGCGACCTACCGCGACAGTGACAAGCGCGGGGGTGCCAATGGCGGCCGTCTCGCCCTCGCACCGCAGAAGGATTGGGCCGTCAATCGTCGGGCCGCCCCCGTGATCGAGGCGCTCCGGGCGGTGATGGCCGCGTTCAACGGCGGGCGCAGCGACGGCAAGCAGGTCTCGCTGGCCGACCTCATCGTGCTCGGTGGCTGTGCCGCCGTGGAGAAGGCCGCCCTGGACGCGGGCATCGAGACCCACGTGCCCTTCACGCCTGGCCGGGTCGACACCACGCAGGACCTGACGGACATCGAGATGTTCGAGTGGCTGAAGCCCGTTGTGGACGGCTTCCGCAACTACGTCGATGACGGGTTCGGAGCGATCGCGCCAAGCCTGTCGCCGGAGGAGATGTTCCTCGACAAGGCCAACCTGCTGACGCTGACCGCGCCGGAATGGGTGGTGCTGACCGGTGGCCTGCGCGCCCTCAACGCCAACCACGACGGGTCGAACACGGGCATCTTCACCGACCGGGTGGGCGTGCTGACGACCGACTTCTTCCGCAACCTGACCGACACGGATCTGGTTTGGGAGAAGGCCGACGCGGCCGGGACGACCTTCACGCTCAAGGACCGCAACAGTGGGCAGGCGAAATTCGAAGCCACCCGCAACGATCTCGTCTTCGGGTCGAACGCGCAGCTGCGCAACATCGCCGATGCCTATGCCGGCAGCGATGGCCAGACTCGGTTTGTGGCCGATTTCGTGCGGGTCTGGGACAAGGTGATGATGCTCGACCGTTACGACGTGAAGGGGCATCGGCGCTCCGGGCCCATGGCGGCCTGATCCGCCGCCGTCGCGTCAGCCGACACCCCCGTCCCATCGCTCTGTGGGACGGGGGGCAAATAGCGAGGGTCGTCATGGGTCTGGAATCGCGTATCGCCAACGCGTTTTCCTTTCCGTCGCTTTGTTTGTGTGAGCACAGACCGCTGATGACACGACGTGATCTGCGCGATCACAGACCGAGATTCCGGAAATCGAGCGCGCATCGACGGCATCTGCTTCTCACGTCGCCTCAGGCGCTGCGGCCTCGCAGCAAGCGTCCTTTCGGTTCGGGCGCGGCCGGCGATCCGGCCCGGCATCGGCATGGTCGCTAGATCGTCACCGGGGATCGATTGAGAGCAAAGCGCTTGTGCACTAGCTTCTTTCTGCTGGCCCCTATCCGAGGTGGCCGCCCCTGCACGCCATGCAGGTTGAAACAGGAGGACAGCGCATGACGGCACATGCGACCGGGGATCCGGGGCGAGCGCAGCCCTGGGGGCCCCACAATACGGTGACGGTGGTCGATCCGTCGCCGGTGAATTGGCTTTCCATCACCTGGAATACGATGGAGGAGGCCAACCGCGTCGACCATGACGGGATCGGCCAGCCGAGCCTCGCACAAGCCTGGCGCTGGCTCGACGGCGAAACCCTTGAACTGACGATGCGCGACGCGGTCTATCAGGACGGCGAGCCGTTCAACGCCGCGATGTTCAAGCTCGGCTTCGACAAGGTGCAGGAATGGACCAACCCGCATCCGCCGGGCGCCTTCCTGAACTTCGCCCGGGACGTCACCTGCGAGGCGGTGGATGACCGCACGATCCGGATGCGCTTCCCCGGCGGCGATTCCGCGGCGCTGATGAAGCTGCGGGGCATGCACCTGCCCTCGACGCGCTTCTGGAACGAGTGGGGATTCGTCGACCCGAAGACGGGATCGGCCGAAGGCCATTGGTGAGTGATTGACGCGCCTGGTCCGTGGGGGACTGGCCCGTTCGTGCTCACCGAAGGCGTTTCGCTGATCGATTCGCGCTCCGACCGCGTGGTCATGGAGCCCAACGAGACCTACTGGAATCCCGACCGCAAGCCGACGGTCCGGATCATCTACGACAACGTGATCGGCAAGACCGAGGGCATCAAGTCGGTGGCGGCCGGTGACGGCCGGGTCGACGTGGTCTTCGACCTGACACCGGACGAGGCCAAGGCCTTCCCGGCGAGCGAGCATGGCAAAATCCAGACGCAGAAGGCGAAGACGATCCTCACGGGGGTCTTCAACGAGAACCGTCCGGACTCGCCCTGGCGCAACCCGGAGGCCCGCCGGGCGCTAAATCTCGCCATCGACCGGCAGGTCGTGCTCGATCAGGGCGCATACGGCTACGGCACGGTGATCCCGGCCTTCATCCAGCCCGGTCGCTACGGCGCCGACCCTGGCATGAAGCCGTTCCCCTACGACCCCGAGGCCGCCAAACGGGCGCTCGCGGCGGCGGGGATCGGCGGGCGGGACCTGGTGTTCGTCGCCTCACCCGCCTGGAAGGGCGTCGTCGAGGCGATCGGGCACTGCCTCTCGAAGGTCGGCCTTGGCTGCCGCTTCGTCAGTGCCAAGGAGGAGCCCCCGGAGGATTTCGACGTCAAGCTCGAATGGTATTTCGACTGGACGCCGCAATATCCGGTGGCCTGCGTGCATCGGGAGTTCTTCGGGAAGGATGCGACCCTTCGCCAGGGACCGGAGGATCCGGAGTTCGACGCACTCTACGACAAGCTCCTGCACACGTCGCAGGAGCCGGACACGGAGGCGGTCGTGCGTGAGGTCGAACGCTACCTCCAGGACAAGGCCAAGGCCCTGTTCCTGTATTCGCCCTACACGCTGTTCGCCGTGTCGGACCGCGTGGCGTTCACGCCCTACGACACCTGCATGTCGGAACTGGCCGAGACCCGGATCAAGGGTTGAGGCGGCAGGCGGCGCGGGGGCTCCCCGTGCCGCCCGTCTTAGGTGCAAGGCCGACAGGAGCGAGGACACGATGATCGTCGCCACCGCCGGCCATATCGATCACGGCAAGACGACCCTGGTGAAGGCGCTCACCGGGATCGATGCCGACCGGCTGCCGGAGGAGAAGGCCCGCGGCATCACCGTCGATTTAGGCTTCGCCTATACGGCCCTCGGCGGCCGCACGATCGGCTTCGTCGATGTCCCCGGCCACGAGCGCCTGGTCCGCACGATGGTCGCCGGCGCCACCGGGGTGAATTTCGCCCTCATCGTCGTGGCGGCCGACGATGGTGTGATGCCCCAGACCCGCGAACACATCGCGATCCTGGACGTGCTCGGTCTCCGCCGCGGCCTCGTGGCCATCACCAAGAGCGATGCGGTCGATGCGCGACGCCTGTCCGAGGTCGAGGCGCAGATTCGGTCCGTGCTCTCCGAGACCGCGCTCGTGCAGACGCCCGTCATCGCCTGCTCGGCTTTGAACGGCGCCGGGATCCCGGACCTGGCCCGGCGTCTCGAAGCGGCCGCAGCCGACCTATCCCCCGCGGCCGCCGAAGGCGATTTTCGCCTCGCCGTCGATCGCTGCTTCACCGTCGTCGGCGCTGGCCTCGTCGTCACGGGGGCCGTCCATTCCGGCAGCGTCCGACCGGGCGACACGCTCCTCGTATCCCCGAGCGGGGTCGAAGCACGGGTGCGGGGCCTGCGCGTCGGTCACGACGCCTGCGCCGTGGCCGCGGCCGGGCAGCGATGTGCCCTCAACCTGACGGGTCCGCGACTCTCGCGGGCCGGCATCCACCGGGGCGATTGGATCCTGGCACCACACCTGCACGGGCCGGCACGCCGCCTCGACGTGTCCCTGCGGGTGCTGCCGAGCGAAACTCGTCCCCTGCGCCATCGAACGCCCGTCCACCTTCATCACGGCGCTGCTTCCGCGACCGGCCGGGTTCTGCTGCCGCAAGGCTCCAGCGTCGAACCCGGTGCGGCGGCGATCGCGCAGATCGTCCTCGATGCCAGCCTGGGTGCGCTGCATGGCGACCGTTTCGTGTTGCGCGATGTCTCAGCCGTGCGCACCCTGGGCGGCGGGCGGATCATCGATATCGAGGGACCCCGCCGGGGAGCATGGTCGCCAGGGCGGCGCATGATCGTCGAGGCTCTGAACACGGCGGACCACGGCGCGGCGCTCACCCACCTCCTCGCTCACAGCGAGGAGGGTCTCGATCTCGAGCACTTCGCGCGCTCGCGCAACGTCCCGGCCGCGAGGATGAAAGCTCTGTCGCGCGAGGTCGATCTCATAGCGGTCGACACGCCGCGCGAGCGTTTGGGCTTTGCAAAAGGGCGGATGACAGCGCTCGGAGAGTCGGTCGCCGCGATCCTCGACGACGCACACAGGTTCGAGCCGGACAATCCGGGCCTGACGGTCGAGGAGTTGAGCGAACGCGTGGCCAGTGCGGACCGCCCCGCCTTGCGGGCGGCCCTCGACCCGCTTCTCGGCGCGGGCCGCATCGAACGGCGGGGGGCGCTCTACCACTTGGCCGGGCACACGGTCCGTCTCGCTGCGCCCGAGGCAGCGCTCTATGAAGCCGTCCGCGCCGTTCTTGAGGAAGCGGGGCTCGACCAGCCGCGCCTCGCGGATCTCGCCGCACGGGTCGACCGGGAGCCCGAGACCCTGCGGCCCCATCTCGATAAGTTCGGACGACTCGGATGGCTGAGGCGCGTGTCGGGGCACTACTACGTCTTGCCCGATGTCTTGGCCGAGTTGGCTGACAGGGCGCGCGCGGTCGCGGCCGAGCATCCCCAGGCACTCCTCACGGTCGGCCGTTTTCGCGAGACCACCGGCATCAGTCGGAACATGACCATGCCGCTACTGGCCTACTTCGACGCGCGGGGCCTCACGACGCGTATCGATGATGGTCGCGTGGTTCATCCAGACAATCGCGACTTGTGACATTGATTTGCCCCGCGCGGATGGACGAGATCTTTTTCGCCTGGATCATGATTTGAGGCGAACTGGACGGATGAAGGCTTGGCCATTCAAGACTTTCACGCAGGCTATCAGGAACGCCAGGATTTGGAGGAATGCCCCCGGTCCACCTTCTGCCGGCTTTCATCGTGCCGCGCATACCCTGCTCCTGACCCAGCTTGCGCGCAGGCTATGTAAGGTAGCTTTTATAGTCGGACGCATCGCTCGGGCCGTGAAACAAAGCGTGGAGAAGACGTGGGCCCTAATCTCACGAGTGATCCTTCTCGTCCGTCAATCCGCGTTGTGGATGGCCGAGACGACCTGCGCTTGGCTGTAGGGTTTCGGCACGAACTGACCGTGGTCGGGCACCTCCCGGTCGGAGAACCGGTGCCGCCCGGATGTCAGCACCAGCCGAATGTCGGGCCATGCATGGTAGACACGCTCAGAGAGGGTTACGCCGCACATCGACCCCGGCATGTCGACATCGGTGAACAGCACGCCGATATCCGACCGGTCATGCAGGATGAACCACGCCTCGTCCGCGTGGCGCGCCTCGATCACGGCAAATCCCGCATCCTCGAGCAATTCGACGGCATTCATCCGCACGAGATCATCGTCCTCCACGACGAGGATGATGGAAGCTTCCGGGGCGCGTTTCAGCGACATGGCCGGTCAACAAGCGATGTCGGCATCGGTTGCAAGCCGCTACGACGATTGCACATCTGTCGCGTCGGTCTTCGTCCGTGACGGCACGAAGGGCGAGGAATGGAGCAATTCCGCCGCCGACGGGTTTCCAGTCCCGGCGGTTAAACCCTTAACCTCCTGCCCCCTCGCCGAACAGAACGCGCATGGTTGACGACCCTGTCCTCACGGGTGACGAGTGGACCCTCGCCAGCTTCACCGGCGCGATCCACAGGGGCGGCGTCGGCCTGTGGGCCTGGTCCCCGGAACGGCGTTTGGCGCAGCTCGATGGCCTGTGCCGGACGTTCTGGGGGACATCCCAGTCGGTGGTGGACATCGACACGCTCTTCGCCAAGGTCAACGACACGGATCGCGATCGGATGACGCTCGACTGGGCGGCGAGCGCGAACGATCCGCAGCCCTACAGCTTTGACTTTCGCATCGGCGAGGGGATCGAGGCCCGCTGGATCTCCGCGCGGGGTGCCGGCGGGGAAGCCGGCCGTGTCGGCGAATGGGTCCAGGCCATCTTTCTCGATATCACCGACCGGAAGCGCGCGGAGGAGGCTGAACACCTGCTCACCGCCGAACTCGCCCATCGCGTCTCGAACATGTTCACCGTCGCCCGCGCGCTCACCGCCCTCGTCGCCCGTGAGGCAAAGTCGACCCCGCAATTCGCCGAGGACCTGTCCCGGCGGTTCGGTGTCCTGCATGAGGCGACGACCCTGGCAACTCGGTCGCACACGCTTGACCAGGGTAACGTCAGGCTACGCGATCTCGCCGAGCGCGTCCTGGCCCCTTACCGGGACGGCACCAACATCACGGTTGACGTTGAGGACGCCGCTGCGGCGACCCCTGACAGAATCAACGACTACGCGATGATCTTTCACGAACTTGCGACAAACTCCGCGAAATACGGGGCGCTTTCGGGCTCGGGTACGCTCACGCTGACCGGTCGCATCGACGGCGAGGCGTTGAGGCTCATCTGGCAGGAAAAAGCCGTATCGGCAGCGGCGACGAAATCGGATGGCACCGGCTTCGGGTCACGCCTCCTGAAGCAGACGATCGAGCGCAGCCTGAGGGGCAACTTCCGGCGCACCATCGACGACCGGGGACTGCGCTTCGAGATGGTCGTCCCGGGCCAATAGAGCTGACAGGGCCGCTGTGGCGGCATTTCAAGGATCGTGGGTTGATCGTAAACCCGGGATCTCCGTGAAGATTGATCGATCCGCATCGCCGTGCGAAGGCACCCCATGTCCGCTACGCCCCCTCGCAGCATCGCCTTGACCACGACCCAGGAGGGCTTTGTCCGGGCTGAGGGCGCCGCTTTCGAGCCCGGATCAGCGACGGTGTGGCCCGGGATCATGCGTCGTTCGGCCTGACGCCGTGTCCATGATCGCCGATACCGTCCGCGACCCGGACCGGCTCGCCGCACTCGCGGCCTACGACATCCTCGATACCCAGCCCGAGGTCGGTTTCGACGACATCGTGCAACTGGCCACCCAACTGTGCCAGACTCCCGTCGCGCTCGTCAGCCTCGTGGCGGCCGACCGGCAGTGGTTCAAGTCCCGCGTCGGGTTCCCGTTGTGTGAGACCGAGATCGACAGCTCTGTATGCGCCTACACCCTCAATGAGCCCGACCTTCTCGTCATCCCGGACCTCACCGGCGACCCGCGCACCGAGGCGAACCCGCTCGTCACCGGCGTGCCCTTCATCCGCTTCTATGCGGGTGCACCGCTGCGCACGACTGAGGGGCAGGTCATCGGGAGCCTGTGCGTCATCGATACCGAGCCGCGCGCGGACGGCCTGACGGAGGCCCAGGCCAGTAACCTGAAGGCGCTGGCGCGGCAGGTTATGAGCCAACTCGACCTCCGGCGTTCGTTGGCCGCACGCGATGCGCTGATGGCTGAGCAGGCAGCGATCTACCACGCCCGCGAAGTCCTGCACCGCACCCACGCGGCCATCTCGGACGCTGGGGGCGACCTCGACAGGATCCTGGATATCCTCGTCGATGGCGCCATGCAGGCCGCGCCCGAAGCCGACGGCGGGGTCGTCGAGCTGGCCGACGGAAAGGACCTGGAATACCGCGCCGTTGCCGGCACCCTGAAAGCCTTCCGGGGACGGCGCGTCCCGGTGGAAGGCAGCTTGTCCGGGGCATGCTTCAAATCCCGCAAACCGTTGCTGGTGCCCGACATCCGGGTCGACATGCGCGTCAACCAGCTTCTTGCCGAGCGGATGCGGATGCACTCATGCGTCGCCGTCCCGGTCTTTCGGGGACACACCAGCATTGGCGTCCTCAGGCTTCAATCGAGCCGGCCGGATGCGTTCACGGACCGCCACTTGCAGGTCGTTCGACTGTTTGCCGATGCCGCTTCGGCAGGCCTGGTTGAAGCGCGGGAGGTTGCTGCTCAGCGCTCCTTCCAGGCGACCGAGAGCCGCTACCGGGCGATCTTCGAGAGCGCCGTCGATTACGCCATCATCGTGATGGACCTCGATGGGACCGTAACGAACTGGAGTGAGGGGGCGGCCCGCATCCTGGGCTGGACGCCCGAGGAGATCAGGGGACATTCCGGCGACGCAATCTTCACGATGGAAGACTGCGCCGCCGGCATACCGGTGCAGGAGATGCGGCGAGCCCTCACCGAGGGGCGTGCGGTCGACGAACGCTGGCATCTCCGCAAGACCGGTGAGCTGTTCTGGGCCAGCGGCGAGATGTCGGCCCTCCGGGACCAGGCCGGCTCCGCCACCGGCTTCGTCAAGATCCTCCGCGACCGAACCGACGAGCACCTCGCGGGAAAGGCGCTCGCGGACGCCGAGGCGCGCCTGCGCCAGGCCCAGACGGCCGGCGGAGTTGGCCTCTTCACCATCGACTTGGCCGACAACGTCCTCAAGCCGACCCCGGAGTTCTGCCGCCTCTACGGATTGCCCGAACGGACGGAGTACCCGTCGACGGCGTTCGAGAGACTGATCATCCCTGATGACGCGCATCTCGTCTCGACGGCGGAGACGCGCAAGCAGGGCGCGCCGCCCCGGGATGTCGAGTACCGCATCCGCCGCCCCGACACCGGCGAGATCCGATGGATCGCCCGCAAGGGGGAGATCGAGCGCGATTCCTCCAGGCGTCCCGTTCGGTTCGCGGGCATAGCGCGCGATGTCACCGAGCAGCGGATCGCACGCGACGCGCTCGCCCTCAGTGAGGGGCGTTACCGCACGCTGTTCGACAGCATGAACGAGGGCTTCTGCATCATCCGCTTCGTGGACGGACCGCATGGACCATTCGGCGACTACGTTCATGTCGAGGCCAATTTCGCCTTCGAGCATCACCTCGGCATCCCGCACGTGGCCGGCCAGACGCTGCGCGACATCGCCCCTGATTTCGAGACTGAGCACTGGCTCCAGCGCTACGGCGATGTCCTCCGCACCGGCCAGCCTGTCCGATTCGACCGTATGTTCGGTCCGACCGGCCGGCACCTGGAGGTGTCCGCGCATCGGATCGAACCGGCCAGCCGGCGCGAAGTCGCGGTTCTGTTCACCGACATCACCGCCCGCAAGAAGGCGGAGGCGGAACTGCGCGCCAGCGAGGCCCTGGCCCGCGAGAACGTGCAGCGCGTCCAGCTCGCACTCGCGGCCGGTGCGATCATCGGCACTTGGTTCTGGGATCTGCCGAAGGACCGCTTCACGGTGGACGAGGCCTTTGCCCGCGCCTTCGGCCTCGATCCGGCGCACGGTCGGGAGGGCATTCCCCTCGCCAAGATCGTCGAGACCGTCCACCCCGACGACCAAGCGGGACTGGCCCGGGCCATCAACGATGCCGTCAACCGCGGCGGCGCCTACGCCCACCAGTATCGCGTGCGCCGCGCCGATGGGCGGTACTACTGGTTGGAGGCGAACGGCCGGGTCGAGCATGCCCCGGACGGCACACCCCTGAGCTTTCCCGGCGTCCTCATCGACGTGGATGGGCGGCGCGCGGTCGAGGCCGAGCGCGACCGCGTCGCCGCCGAGCTTCGCGCCCTCAACGAGAGCCTGGAGCAGCACGTCGCCGAGCGGACGGCGGAGCTCATGCAGGCCGAGGAGCAGCTCCGCCAAGCGCAGAAGATGGAGGCGGTGGGCCAGCTCACAGGGGGGCTGGCCCACGATTTCAACAACCTGCTCGCCGGCATCTCCGGCTCACTCGAGCTCATGCAGACGCGCATGGGCCAGGGACGTTTCGGCGATCTCGACCGCTACATGACCGTGGCCCAGGGCGCGACCAAGCGGGCGGCGGCCCTGACGCACCGCTTGCTCGCCTTCTCCCGTCGCCAGACCCTCGACCCGAAGCCCACCGACGTGAACCGCCTGGTCGCCGGCATGGAGGAGCTCATCCGGCGCACCATCGGCCCGCAGGTCGCGCTGGAGGTGGTCGGTACGACAGGATTGTGGCCGACGCTGATCGACCCGGGCCAGCTCGAGAATGCACTTCTCAACCTGTGCATCAACGCCCGGGATGCGATGGCGGAGGGGGGGCGCATCACCATCGAGACAGCCAACAAGTGGCTGGATCGACCGGCCGCCATCAAACATGAGATCCCGGAGGGGCAGTACCTTTCGCTCTGCGTGACGGACACCGGCATCGGCATGCCGCCTGAGGTGATCGCCCGGGTCTTCGAACCGTTCTTCACCACCAAACCCATCGGCGAGGGGACCGGGCTTGGCCTATCGATGATCTATGGCTTCGCTCGACAATCGGGCGGTCAGGTGCGGATCTATTCCGAGGTCGGTCAGGGCACGACCGTGTGCCTGTACCTGCCGCGCCATTACGGGGAGACCGACGAGGACGACGTCGTCGGGCGACTGTCCGAGGTGGCGCGTGCCGCACAGGGCGAGACCGTGCTCATCGTCGACGACGAGCCGTCCGTCCGCATGCTGGTGACCGAGGTGCTGGAGGATCTCGGCTACACCGCCATCGAGGCGGCCGACAGCGTCGCGGGGCTGAAAGTCCTGCAATCCGACGTGCGCATCGACCTGCTCGTCACCGACGTTGGCCTACCCGGCGGCATGAACGGCCGGCAGATGGCGGATGCGGGCCGGGAACGGCGTCCCACCCTCAAGGTCCTGTTCATCACGGGCTACGCGGAGAATGCGTTCCTCGGAAACGGGCATCTGGAGCCCGGGATGCAGATGCTGACCAAGCCGTTCGCGATGGAAGCGCTCGCCTCCCGGATCAAGGACCTCATCCACGCTCGATAAGCGCGGCGGGGAGGATCCCGTTGAACCGCCACTCACTGACCGTGGAGACGTCTCGGCGGTGGGGTGTGGGCGCCGATGACGCGGCCCGTGGAGCATTCCCGGCCTTGAAGCTCGTCAGGGAACGGCGCCTCTCACCCGTTGCGTTCACCGAGGGCGATAGGCCTGGTTCGACGTGCGGCGTACCCCTGGCCGAGCGCGCCCGCCCAGTCCGGCGCGGCTCCCGGCGGTTCGGGACTTCCAGCGGCGGCCGCCATGGGGCCTTCAGTCTCGGGTGATCTCCGGAAGTGGAGCCTCGGCCGTGAACACGACGCCGCGCGGCCGATAATCGATCTCGGCCGTCCCTCCGATCTCCTGGGCCAGGGCCCGCTCGATCATCCGCGAGCCGAAGCCGGTTCGCGTCGGCCGCGAGACCCGAGGTCCGCCCACCTCCTGCCACTGGAACCAGAGCCGGTCGGGGCTAGACCCGTCCACGACATCCCAGCTCACGATCACCCGGCCATCGTCCACCGAGAGGGAACCGTACTTGACGGAGTTCGTCGCGAGTTCGTGGATCGCGAGGGCGAACGCCAGTGCGATGCGCGGCGCGAGGCGCAGGATCGGACCGCCGATCTTGAAGCGCTGATCCTGCTCGACGCCGAACGGGTGCAGCGCTGCGATGACCACCTCCGTCAGGGTCGCCCAATCGCCGCTACCCCGGGCCAGCATCTCCGTCGCGGCGGACAGCGATTGCAGGCGCGATTCCATCGCGACCTGCGCCTCCTCCAAGGAGGCTGCCCCCCGCAGCGTCTGCCGGGCGATGGACTGCACGGTCGCGAGGGTGTTCTGGATGCGATGGTTCAGTTCGCCCGCCAGGAGGTCCCGGTGTTCTTCGGCCCTCTTGCGGTCGGTGATGTCCAGGCTGATCCCGGCAATGCTCAGCGGCGTGCCATCCGCGCGGTACGATGCCCGGCCGCGAAACTGCAGCCAGCGGATCTCGCCCCGCGGTGTGATGATACGGATCTCGATGTCGTAATCCGAGTGCCCCGCAATCGCCGCATCCCGTGCCGCCAGCTTCCTATGTCGGTCGTCTGGGTGGATGGCCGCAATCATCTCTTCGTAGCTGAGGGGGGCGTGCGGCGAGCGGCCGAGGTTCTCCCTGAGCCCGTCCGACGAGATCAGGCGCATGACACCGAGGTCGAGCGTCCACGCCCCGAGGCGCCCGGCCTTCAGCGTGAAGCGCAGGCGCTCCTCGCTCTGGATGAGCTCGAGGGAACGGCGCGCGGACTCCGCTTCCAGGGCATCCCGGTCCCTCTGAAGGATGACGAGGCGTTCCTTCTCAAGGGTCACATCGTACTGCGAGGCGAAGAAGTAGGTCAGTTCACCGTCGGATGCGAAGACGGGCGAGACGAGAAGCCGGTTCCAGAAGACGGTTCCATCCTTGCGCCGGTTCTTCAGGTCGATCTCGATGGTGACGCGTCGCTCGATGGCATCCCGGACCCGCGCGACATCCTTGAGGCTCGTCTCAGGCCCCTGGAGAAAGCGACAGTTCCGGCCGATAATCTCCTCGCGAGCGTAGCCGGTCAGTCTCACGAAGGCGTCGTTGACGTACACGATGGGGTTGTCGGGCAACCGCGGATCGGTGATCACCATCGGCATCCGCGTCGCCCGTACGGCGGCGGCGAAGGGATCGGAGCCCACGACGGTGCTGGTGATCTCGGCGTCGATCCGCGCGCCGTCTGAGAAGCCGTTCAAGCTTGAGAGATCCCGTTAATCGCTCTCGTTCTAGAGAACGACTCCGCCTATACCAGGGGCGCGGATGTCACACCGCTCATCGACGGCCTATGCCTGGGAACAGGGTCTTTACAGTTAGCCGTCCTCACTAAATCCGATCCGTTATCGGCCGCCCAAACCGGGCTGCTTGCGGGATCGACCGTCATGCATGAGCGTGTGGTCACACGTCCGTGATGGCGGACGGGGCGCGCTGCTACGTCTGTCGCAGGCCCAAAGCCTTCCTACCAAGACTCACCTCTGCCAAGCCTGCTTCCTGCAGTGGTCCGACACGACCAGCGGCTTCTCCGGATTGCTTATGGTCCACACCGGCTACGACCCCTCCCTCGTTGCCCTCTCCATCGCCATCGCGGTGTTCGCCTCCTATACGGCACTCGACCTAGGCGGGCGCGTCAGAGGTGCGGCCGCGGGGGTGCGCTGGGCCTGGGTGGCGCTCGCGGCGGTGGCGATGGGCGGCGGCATCTGGGCGATGCACTTCGTCGGCATGCTCGCCTTCGAGATGGGCATGCCTGCCGCCTACGATCTCGGGATCACGGTCGCGTCGCTGCTCATCGCCGTCGCCGCCACCGGCGCCGCGTTCGCCTGGGTCAGTCGCAAGGGTGCGGACACGCGGGATGTCCTCGTCAGCGGCCCGCTGATGGGCCTCGGCGTCGCGGGGATGCACTATACCGGCATGGCCGCGATGCGGGTGGCGGGCAACCTCGCCTACAGCCTGCCCATCGTCGCCATCTCTGTCGCCATCGCGGTGACCGCCGCGACCGCCGCGCTCTGGTTGACCTTCCGGCAGAACAGCGTCTGGCAGAAGCTCGCTGCAGCCGCGGTCATGGGGCTCGCCGTCGCCGGGATGCACTACACCGGCATGGCGGCGGCGACCTTCACCGCCGAGGAGGCCGGCGCACACGCCGCCCATGCCACCGGCGTCGGCGTGAGCCAGCAGTACCTCGCGCTTTCCGTGGCCGGGGCGACGTTCCTGATCCTGTTCATCGCCATGCTGGCGTCCGCATTCGAACAGCAGCGGGTACAGCGGAATCTTCATATCAGCGAGGGGCGTTTCAGGGCCGCCGCCGAGGCGGTCGGCGACATCATCTGGACCACCGACGCCCGCGGGGCGATGGTCGGACCGCAGCCGTACTGGCAGGCCTTTACCGGGCAATCCGAGGCCGAGTGCCAGGGAACCGGTTGGGCGGAGGCCGTGCATCCCGACGATGTCGGGCCTACGAAGGCCGCGTGGCGGGACGCCGTGGCGGCGAACCGGGGCTACGAACTCCAGCATCGCGTGCGCAACCGCAGCGGCGGCTACCGGCTGTTCGCCGTGAAGGGCCGGCCGGTCCGCAATCCCGACGGGACGATCCGGGAATGGGTCGGCATCCATGCCGACATCACCGAGCGCGAGGCGTTCGAGATCGCCCTGAAAGAGGCCCGCGACGCAGCCGAGGAGCACAGCCGGGCCAAGAGCCGCTTCCTGGCCAACATGAGTCACGAGCTGCGCACGCCGCTATCCGCGGTGATCGGCTACTCGGAGATGCTGGAGGAGGAGGCCGAGGAACTCGGCCAGGAGAGCCTCCTGAAGGATCTCGGCAAGATCAAGTCGAACGCGCAGCACCTGCTCGGTCTGATCAACGACGTGCTCGACCTGTCCAAGGTCGAGGCCGAGAAGATGGAGCTCGACCTTGAGGACATCGACGTCGCCGCCTTTACCCGGGACGCCGCCGGCACGGTCGAAGCGTTGGTCCGAAAGAAGGGCAACGTCCTCGTGCTCGACATTGCCGACGATGCAGGTCGCGCCCGAACGGACGCGGTGAAGTTACGCCAGTGCCTGTTCAACCTGCTCTCGAACGCGGCGAAGTTCACCGAGGGCGGCACCATCACCCTGCGGGCCCGTCGCGACACGGATGGCGCCGGTGATTGGCTTCGGTTCACGGTCGAGGATACCGGGATCGGGATGAGCACCGAACAGGTCGGACGTTTGTTCGAGCGCTTCACCCAAGCCGACGAGACGACCACGCGCCGGTTCGGCGGAACTGGCCTCGGCCTGGCGCTCAGCCGCGCCTTCGCCCAGCTCCTCGGCGGCGACATCACGGTCGTGAGCCGCGCGGGTCAGGGCACGTGCTTCACCTTGCGGGTGCCGGCGATGCCATCGGACCAAGCTGTGCAGATGCCGGCAGTTGCGGGTTCGGAAGGCGCGGCCCTCACAGGCGACCTCGTGCTGGTGATCGACGACGAGGCGTCCCAGCGCGAGGTGATGACCCGGTTTCTGGAACGCCAGCGCTTCGCCGTGCGCACCGCGGGCGACGGCCGCACCGGCCTGGAGTTGGCAAAGTCGCTGAAACCGCGGGCGATCCTGCTGGACGTGATGATGCCCGAGATGGACGGATGGTCGGTCCTGGCGGCCCTCAAGGCTGACCAGGAGACCGCCGATATCCCGGTGGTCATGGTCAGCTTCGTCGCCGATGCGGCGCTCGGCGCCTCGCTCGGCGCGGTCGAGGCCGTGCCGAAGCCCGTGGACTGGACGCGCCTCCGCACGATCCTGGACCAGTTCCGGGCCGCCGACGGCGACGTGCTCGTGATCGACGACGATGCCGACATGCGCCAACGCCTTCGGACCGTGCTGGAGCGCAACGGCTGGACTGTCCGCGAGGCCGGCGACGGCCGAGAGGCGCTCGACCAAGTCGGGCACGGCGTGCCGCGCCTCGTCCTGCTCGACCTGACCATGCCCGTGATGGACGGATTCTTGTTCCTCGACAGGCTCCGGATTCTGCCCGGCTGCGCCGAGGTTCCGGTGGTGGTGCTGAGCGCTCGGAACATCACGGCAGCGGAGCGCGACCGCCTGTCCGAGGCAGACCGCATTCTGCGCAAGGGCGACGCCAGCCTGCAGGACATCGCTTCGGAGCTGCGTAAGCTCGACAATCGCCAGGCGCATACCGAAGAGACAGCATCCGTCGAGGCGTCCTCCCAAGATTGAGGGCCCCGCACGTATGTCGGAGGTACTAAGGCAGCGTGGGACGGGCAGGCTGCCAGCTACTTCCTTCAAGTGATTGAGTGAACAATGGGTGCGCGGAGACATCGGCCACGCCTATGAGGCTGACCTTGCCAGCAACCGTGACAAAACACTGGAGGCGAAGTGGTTTTGTAACCGACACCCTATGCAAATAGCTACGGCCGAAGACGTCACGCGAATGTCTGCAATGGAGCAACATTCAGAGCGCTTGGAACGGCCGCCATGGGCGCAGAGCCGAACGTCCGGTTCTGCGCGCGACTGCGATCCGGCGTGACGTAGTTTGGCCGAAAGCCGCTGGTCCGCTTCGGAGAAATTCCGCCGGAAAAGCGGACGGCCCCAACCGACCGATATCGGCTACGCGGACGGGACTATCTCACGGGCCTACTTGCGGTCGCAGTCGGAATTCCAACCACGCCGGGCGCGCACTGAGGCATGAGCTAAGCCCTACCCGCTACGGCTGATAAGTGCGCCCGTGAGCGACGGGCATCGATCAGGTTGAGTCCGCAGTCTTCAGCGGTGCCCGTGTAGGAACACCTTGAGGGATGATCGAGATCGTACCCGTTTTGGCGTCCCGTGGCCGCGCATGGGGCGCGGCTGGAGCCATGCACTGGCGGGATCTACGGCGCAGGCAGAACCTCATAGGGTCGCTGGACGCTGGTAACGGGCACATGAGAAGAACGGCTCAGCCATTTGATCGGTGTAAGCTCCGCTCTGGACGGCCACGATCTTGCAGGCAGGCACGGGTGACGCCTGAGAGCGGTAGCCTGAGAGATCAACATGCGCGCTTCTGTGTTGGCCGGCATTCTCGGCCTCCTGATGGCCGGCTCAGCGCAGGCTCAGGTCAAGATCGGTATCGTCGGCGCGATTACTGGGCCTAACGCAGCGTTCGGCGCTCAGATCAAGAACGGCGCCAGCCAAGCGGTGGACGACATCAACATAGCTGGCGGGATCAACGGCCAGAAGCTTGTGGCCGTCATCGGTGACGATGCAGGCGATCCCAAGCAAGGCGTCTCAGTGGCCAACAAGTTCGCCAGCGAGGGCGTCAAGATGGTCGTCGGTCACTTCAACTCCGGTGTGTCGATCCCGGCCTCCGACGTCTACCTCGACGCTGGCATCGTTCAAATCACGCCCGCCTCCACGAACGTGAAGTTCACCGAGCGCGGCATGTGGAACACGTTTCGCACCTGCGGCCGCGACGACCAGCAGGGCGCGGTGGCGGGCACCTACCTGGCCGAGCACTTCAAGGGTAAGAAGATCGCCTTCGTCCACGATAAGACGCCCTACGGCAAGGGACTCGCCGACGAGACTCTGAAGGTTCTCAAGGCCAAAGGAGGCAAGGAGGTGATGTTCGAGGGCATCAATCCTGGTGAGAAGGACTACTCGGCGCTCGCCTCCAAGCTAAAGTCGGCCGACATCGATGTCGTCTACTTTGGCGGCCTGCACACCGAAGCAGGGCTGATCATCCGTCAGATGCGCGACCAGGGCCTGAAAGCGCCGATGATGAGCGGTGATGGCATCACCGACAAGGAGTTCGTCCAGATCGCCGGCCCGGGCGCAGCGGGGACGCTGATGACCTTCTCGCCGGACGCGCGCAAGAACCTGAACGCCAAGGATGTGGTGGCGGCCTTCAAGGCTAGGGGCATCGATCCCGAGGCCTACACGCTCTACTCGTACGCGGCCGTGCAGGTTCTGGCCAAGGCCATGGCGGAGACCGGCTCCAGCGACGGCAAGAAGCTTGCGGACTGGCTGCACCAAGGCAGGCCGACGCAGACGGTGATCGGCGAGATCTCCTACGACAAGAAGGGTGACATCACCCGACCCGACTACATCATGTATGAGTGGGCGAAGGGCGCCGACGGCAGGATCGACTACACAGGGCACGAATTGACTCAATGATCACACTGCGCGCAGCGCGGCGGAGATCGAGGGCAAACTCATGGATGAGCGGAATCTGCGTGGCTTCATCGAGCAGGTGAAGGACGGCCGCTTGTCGCGGCGCAGCTTCGTACAGCGTATGCTGGCGGTCGGGCTCTCCGCGCCGCTGGCCGGGCTGATGCTGGCCGAGAACGGGGTGGCGATGGCCGCCGATCTCCGGGCCGCCTACAAGCCGGCCAAGGCCGGCGGCGGCGGGGCGCTGCGCCTGCTCTGGTGGCAGGCGCCGACCCTGATCAACCCGCATTTCGCCATCGGCACCAAGGACCAGGAGGCCTCCCGGATCTTCTACGAGCCTCTGGCGGCCTGGGACCCGGACGGCAACCTCGTGCCGGTGCTCGCCGCCGAGATCCCGTCCAAGGAGAACGGGGCGTTCGCCGCGGACGGCCGCTCGGTGGTCTGGAAGATCAAGCCGGGCGTGGCGTGGCACGACGGCAAGCCGCTCACCGCCGACGACCTCGTCTTCACCTGGGCCTATGCCCGCGACCCGGCCACCGCCGCGGTGACGATCGGCTCCTACAAGGATTGCACCGTCGAGAAGATCGACGACCTCAGCGTCCGGGTCCTGTTCGACAAACCGACGCCGTACTGGTGCGACGCCTTCGTGGGCATCGTCGGCATGGTGATCCCCAAGCACCTGTTCGCTGCCTATGCCGGCGCCAAGTCGCGGGAGGCGCCCCAGAATCTCGCCCCCGTGGGCACCGGGCCGTACCGGTTCCTCGAATTCCGGCCCGGCGACATCGTCCGCGGCGAGCGCAACCCGACCTACCACCTGCCGAACCGGCCGTATTTCGACAGCATCGAGATGAAGGGCGGCGGCGACGCCGTCTCGGCGGCGCGCGCGGTGCTCCAGACCGGCGAGTATGACTACGCCTGGAACCTACAAGTCGAGGACGAGGTGCTCAAGCGCCTGGAGACCGGCGGCAAGGGCCGGGTCGACGTCGTCTACGGCGGCAA
>NZ_AKFK01000120.1:0-14006 GCF_000272495.1 Methylobacterium sp. GXF4
GGGGGGGGGCTCGCCCGTGCGGGGGAAGGGAATGATGAGGCCTCTCCGGGCAGACACGGTCCCTCACCCCCACGTCTCTCTCGCAGGAGAGGTCGCACGTTGCGCCCTACGCGGGCCGAGGTGAATACCTTTCAGCCCCCACGGGGGAGGTTCTCCCGAACCGGTCCCGCGCTGCGTGAACCCGCCGGGGCGGCTCGACTTCAGGCCCGGATCAGCTTCGAGACCACCGCCAGAAGCTGCTCCGGCTTGAACGGCTTGGTGATCCAGCCGGTGGCGCCGGCGGCTTTCGCCTGCTGCTTGATGCTGTCGTCCGACTCGGTGCTCAGGAACAGGATCGGCACGCCCGCGCAGGACGGCACCGTGCGCAGCTGCTTGATCATCTCGATGCCGTTCATCACCGGCATGTTGAGGTCGGTGATCACCAGGTTGATCGTCTCGGCCTTGGCCTTGGCGAGGCCTTCGGCGCCGTCCTCGGCCTCGATCACCGTGTGGCCGGCGGGGCCCAGCACGATCTTGATCATTTGGCGGATGCTGGGCGAATCGTCGACGGCGAGTACGGTGGCCATGAGGGGAATCCGGTGCTGAGGTCAGAGGGCTGAGGCGGAATCCGCCGCGAACGGGGCGTGCGGCGTGAAGCCGGCGCGCCGGAAGGCCGCCGCGACCGCGTCGGGCGGGTTGGTCAGGTCGAGGGTGGCGCCGCGCGCGCCGGCCGACTTGGCGGCCGTGACCACGAGCTGGACGAAGGTGATGTCGACCTTCTCGACCGCCGCGCAATCCAGCAGGAGGCCGGGCGCGCCCTTGAGCGCCGCCAGCAGGTCGGCCTGGAGGGCCTGCGCCGTCCGGAGCGTGCATTCCGGCGGCAGGGTGAGGGTGGCGGGTTCGGCCATGAGGAATCCGTTGCGGTTGAACGGCCAGACTGGCTGCAGGCGATCTCTTTAAGATTCGCGGCCGTTAAGTTTCCCTTGAGCTGACCATAGCGACCGAGCTTGTCCGAACCTTGATCCCGGGTTTCCTGTTGAAAACTGCCATGGCGTGCCAGATGTGCAAGTTTGTATTGTAAAAATTGTTCGGTGACTTCGGCGGCATGGAAATAGACTCTTGCTGGTATTCGATGGCATTTCGACCCGCAACCGCCGAAAGCATTGATATTCGAGGATCGAAATATATCCGCAATTGTCGCATGGTCTGGGTCACATAAACCGTGTGATTGAGCGCGCATATTGCCTCGGTCATAACTGTTCATTCAGATGACTGGCCTAGGCACCCGGGGTTCACAATCGTGCGTTCGAGCCTGTCCCCGGCAAGATCTGACAGAGTCCAAGGAATATCTATCGATGGCCTTCTGGGGGCGTGCGAATCTGAGGTCGGATCACGAGGATGTATCGGATTCGCTCGCGGCGCTCGACCTCGACCGGGAGGCGCCCGCCGCGCCCGCCGCGCCGGTGCCCCCGCTCGGGGCCGCGGATGTGATCCAGGCCCGGCTCGGCCTGTCCGAGGTCCAGCGCAAGACCCTCGACGCCCTGATCGACGAGCTCGGGATCATCTCGGCCGATGTCGAGACCGACGTCCACGGCCTGTCGGACCGGTTCCAGCGCATCGCCACGACCACACGCGGCCAGTCGGAGATCGTGCAGGGGCTGGTGACGGCGATCCAGTCGGTGCGGATCGACGGGACCGAGCGGCCGCTCGCCGAGGTCGCCACGGCGCTCGGCGAGATCCTCGCGATGCTCAACGACAAGATCGGCTTCATGTCGTCCCGCGGCGCGACCATGGAGGGCGCGCTGAACGGCGTGCTGGGCGAGTTGTCCTCGGTGGACGGCAGCGTCGCCGAGATCGAGAAGATCAACCGCCAGACCAACCTGCTGGCCTTGAACGCCAAGATCGAGGCCGCCCGGGCCGGGGAGGCCGGGCGGGCCTTCGCGGTGGTGGCCGACGAGGTCCGCAGCCTGGCCGGCGCGATCAACGCCCTGTCCGGGGTGATCAAGCAGCAGATCGGCTCGATCGCGGGCGGCCTGCGCAGCAGCCACGCACTCCTGCACGACATCGCCACCATCGACATGTCGGAGGAGAGCCGCAACGCCGACGCCCGGGTCCGCGTGGTGATGCAGGCCCTGGTCGAGCAGAGCTCGCGGTTCGCCGGCGTGCTGAGCCAGACCGTGCAGACCACCGAGGCGATCACCCAGGACGTCTCGGGCGCGATCGTGGCCATGCAGTTCCAGGATCTCGCCAAGCAGCGCATGCAGAATCTGCAGGGGATCCTGCGCGCCCTGCAGACCGAGCCGGGCGGCCGGGCCGAGGCGGAGCGCGACTGGGCCGAGGCGCTGATCGCCGGCTGCACCCTGGGCGAGGTCCGGGAGCGGCTGTCCCGCCGCCTGCTCGGCACCGCGGCGGCGGCGCCGGACGCGGATGATGATCCCCTGGCCGGGGTGGATCTGTTCTGATCCGGGGGTGGCCTTTGCAGAACATCGGGTGCATTCAACACAAGGTCCGGGAAAGTTATCCAATAAATTCCTGATGTTCGTTGTTATAGCGCAATGAATGAGCATTAACTAAAATATATACCGGTAAAATAGTGAGTAAGCGGAAATTTATAGCATCTTTTATAGGCTGGAACGGATCCGGAGTCTGAAAAAATCGGGGCGGAAAAACTTTTAACTCAGATCAGGTCTTCACTTTTTAACGATTTTAAGGTAGTGTCATTCCTGTGTGATGGACCGAGTCTTCGGTCGATCGGGCGTCAGCCGGCAGGATCGCGAGATCTAGCCTCGGGTCGGCGACCGGGCCGGGTGCGGAAGTGCCCCGGTTCCTCGAAAGACGGTGCAACGGGATCCGCTCGACGATGACTGATCACGATCCGCGCGCGGTATTTCTGGCCGAGGCCAACGAGCTTCTCGATCGGCTGGAGACGACGCTGCTCGACCTCGGCGACCGGCCGGACGATTCGGCGCTGATCGACACCGCGTTCCGGGCCCTGCACACGATCAAGGGATCGGGGGCGATGTTCGGCTTCGACCGGGTCGCCGCCTTCACGCACGATTTCGAGACCGCCTTCGACCTCGTCCGCCGCGGCGATGTCCCGACCAGCGCCGACCTGGTCAACGTGTCGCTCTCGGCCAAGGACTATATCCGCACGCTGATCGAGGATCCCGACGCCACCGCCCCGGTGATCGGTGAGGCGATCCTGGCCGAGCTCGAGCGCCTGATCAGCCGCGCGAAGGAGGCGCCCGAGACCGAGCCGGCGGCCGAAGGGCCGAGCCCGGATGCCGCGCCCGAGGGCTGGCGGATCGGGATCGCCTTCGCCCCGGACGTGCTGCGCAACGGCACGAACCCGCTGGCCCTGCTCGACGAGCTGCGCGAGCTCGGCCCCTGCACGGTTGTGCCGCGCGTCGCGGATCTGCCGGACCTCGCCGGCCTCGACCCGGAGAGCCTGGCGCTCGGCTGGGACGTCACGCTCCGCGGGGCCGCGAGCCGCGCGGCGATCGAGGACGTCTTCCTGTTCGTGCGCGACGACATGGTGCTGACCCTGGCGCCGCTGGACGCGCCCGAGCCCGCCCCCGAACCCGCCCTGGATCCTTCGCCGGCGCCCGTTCCGGTGCCGATGCCGGCTCCTGCCCAGGCCCCCGCCCGATCCGTTGCCACACCGGCCGTCGAGCCTGCACCCGCGCCCGCCGCGAAGCCGCCCGAGGCCGAGCGCAAGGGCCCGGCCCGCAGCACCGAGCCGCGCGGGTCCAGCACCATGCGGGTCGAGGCCGAGCGGCTCGACGAGCTGCTCGACCGGATCGGCGAGCTGGTCATCGCCCAGGCCCGGCTGAGCCAGCTCGCCGGCCTGCACGCCGATGGCGGGCTCCAGACCATCGCGGAGGAGATCGAGCGGCTCTCGGCGCAGCTGCGCGACACGACCATGAGCATCCGCATGGTGCCGATCGGCGCCCTGTTCAGCCGGTTCCGGCGCCTGGTCCACGACCTGTCGGGGGATCTCGGCAAGCCCGTCACCTTCGTCACCGACGGCGAGGAGACCGAGCTCGACAAGACCGTGATCGAGCGGCTGGCCGATCCGCTGGTGCACCTGATCCGCAACGCCATCGACCACGGCATCGAGGACCCGGCCCGGCGCAGCGCCGCCGGCAAGAACGCCACCGGGCGCATCACGCTCTCCGCCGAGCATGTCGGCGCCCAGGTCCTCGTGACCGTGCGCGACGACGGCGCCGGGCTCGACGTGACGCGCATCCGGGCCAAGGCCGAGGAGCGCGGGCTCGTCGCGCCCGGCACCCCGCTCACCGACCAGCAGGTCTACCAGTTCCTGTTCGCGCCGGGCTTCTCGACAGCGCAGCAGATCTCCGCGCTCTCGGGCCGCGGCGTCGGCATGGACGTGGTCAAGAAGACCATCGAGGGCCTGCGCGGCTCGATCGACATCACCACCGAGCCGGGGGCGGGCACCGCCATCGTGCTGCGCCTGCCGCTGACGCTGGCGATCATCGAGGGCCTGCTGATCCGGGTCGGGGAGGGGCGCTACGTGCTGCCGCTCTCGGCCGTGGAGGAATGCGTCGAGCTGCCCGAGAGCGGGCGCGGCGAGCGCGGCCGGGACTTCCTTAACATCCGCGGCGACCTCGTGCCGTTCCTGCGCCTACGCAGCCTGTTCGAGGCGGCCGGCGAGCCGGACCCCTACCAGAAGGTGATCATCGTGTCGGTGGGCGAGACCCGGTTCGGGCTCGTGGCCGACCAGATCCTCGGCAACCACCAGACGGTGATCAAGTCGCTGTCGAAGCTGCACGCCGACGTCACGACCTTCTCGGGCGCCACGATCCTCGGTGACGGCACCGCGGCGCTCATCATCGACCCGGCCCAGCTGATGGCCGGCGGGCAGATCGGCGCCGCCGCGGACGGGCTGCGCGAATTCCGTGAGGTGGCGTGATGACCGATTTCGTCGAGGCCATCGAGCAGGGCCACGCCCTCCAGGCCGTGATGATGCGCATCGGCACCGAGACCTTCGCGCTCGGGGCCGGGATGGTGCGCGAGATCATCGACCCGATCCCGACCACCCGGGTCGCCGGGGCGCGGCCGCATCTCGGCCACGTGGTCAACGTGCGCGGCAACGTCGTGCCGCTGGCCGATATCCGCGAGCGCTTCGGCATGCCGATCACCGCGGCGACCCCGGATACCCGCTTCGTGGTGATCGAGCTCGAACTCGACGGCGACCCGACCCTGGTCGCGCTGGTGGCCGACAAGGTGTTCGAGGTGACCGCGGTCGCCCTGGAGAGCCGCCAGCCGGCGCCGAAGATCGGCACGTCATGGCGGCCTGAATACATTCGCTCCATTGTGAAATCTGGCGAAGATTTTGTCATTATTCCGGACATGCCAGCAATTTTAAATTAATTTTAGGAGTCGAGAATATGCGGATTTCAATCAAGGCCAAGCTGGCCGCCGGGTTCGGCGCGATGCTCGTGCTCGCCGGTCTGGCCGGCGGCGTCGGCTATCGGGGCCTGATGGAATCCGACAGGAGCCTAGCGTTCCTCCGCGACCGCGCGGCGACGCAAGCCCAGATGCTGGAGGCCAAGGCCAACGCCATCCGCAGCACCGCCAACCTCCGCACGGCGGTGATCACCGTGAACGACGCCCAGATCGCCGATTCCCTCAAGCGGGCCCTCGACATGCGCAAGCGCGCCCAGGAAGCCATCGCCAAGATCAAGGCCAGCCCCTCGACCGGGGAGGCCGGCCAGCTCGTCCAGGACCTCGACCAGAAATACGAGACGCAGGTTGCCCTGGGCAACAAGATCGTCGAGCTGGCCAAGATGAACGCCAACGCCCGGGCCTGGTCCGAGATTGCCGGCGTGGGGCGCCCGGCCATCGCCGTCCTGCGCACGGAGCTGGGGGCGCTCACAGCCAAGGCCGACAGGAACGCCATCGATCTGATGAAGGCGGTGATGGCGTTCCAGATCCCCCTCGAACGGGCCTGGGGCCGGCTTCAGGCCGCCACCGGCGCGGTCAGCGTTGCCGGGCTCGAGGAGCACGTGACCGCGACCAAGCACATGCGCGATGAGATCGCCCGCGGCCTTGAGAACCTGCTCCGGGTCGGCGCTGCCGCGAAGGTCCCCACCGAGGCGGTCCGGCAGAGCTTCGAGACCTGGTTCGCCTCGTTCCAGAAGGCCCTTGCCACGATCGAGCCGGGCGCGCCCATCCGCGCGATCGAGCTCGTCGCAGGCGAGTACAGCGTCGCGTCCGTGGCGACCAACAAGGCCTTCGACCTCCTGACCGATTACCAGGGCCGCCAGATGGCGGAGGCGGTCGAGCGCTCGAAGACGGCGTCGCAGGACAGCCAGACGCTGATGCTCGCGACCTTGGCGGGCGCGCTGCTCCTCGGCCTCGGCATCGCCGGCTGGCTCGCGGTCTCGATCTCCCGGGGACTGGCCCGGGCCGTTTCGCTCGCCGAAGCCGTCTCGGCCGGTGACCTGGACCAAAAGATCGCCGTGACCTCGAACGACGAGGTCGGCGATCTGGTGACCGCCATGAACCGGATGACCGACAACCTGAGGGAGACCGCCGCCCTCGCCAACGCGATCGCGGGGGGCGACCTGACCGTCGAGGCCAAGCCGCTGTCCGACAAGGACACGATGGGTCTCGCCCTTCAGACGATGCTGAGCCGGCTCCGGGCCGTGGTGACGGAGGCGAACGCGGCGGCCGGCAACGTCTCGGCGGGCTCGCAGGAGCTGTCCTCCTCGGCCGAACAGCTGTCGCAGGGCTCCACCGAGCAGGCGGCCTCCACGGAAGAGGCTTCCGCCTCGGTCGAGGAGATGGCCGCCAACGTGAAGCAGAACGCCGAGAATGCCAGCCAGACCGAGGCGATCGCCCGGCAGTCCGCCCAGGATGCCGAGGCCAGCGGCGCCGCGGTGGGACGGGCGGTGGACGCGATGCAGACCATCGCCCAGAAGATCACCATCGTGCAGGAGATCGCCCGGCAGACCGACCTGCTGGCGCTGAACGCCGCCGTCGAGGCGGCGCGGGCCGGCGAGCACGGCCGCGGCTTCGCGGTGGTCGCCTCGGAGGTGCGCAAGCTCGCCGAGCGCAGCCAGGCGGCGGCGGCCGAGATCGGCACGCTGTCCTCCGACACGGTCAAGGCGGCCCAGCAGGCCGGCGAGATGCTCGGGCGGCTGGTGCCCGACATTCGCAAGACCGCGCTTCTGGTGGAGGAGATCTCGGCCGCCTGCCGGGAGCAGGATGTCGGCTCGGCGCAGATCAACCTGGCGATCCAGCAGCTCGACAAGGTGACCCAGCAGAACGCCAGCGCGTCCCAGCAGGTCTCGGCCACCTCCGAGGAGCTGGCCACCCAGGCCGAGCGGCTCCAGGCCACCATCGCGTATTTCCGCCTCGACGAGACGGAGTCGCGCATCGACGTGGCAGCGACGCAGCTGCGGGCGACGGCGGCCCGGATGGGCGCCCCGGCCAAGGCGAGCGTCAGGCCCGCCGACAAGACCCGCGCCGGCCGCCGCACCCTGGCCGGCGGTGGCGGCGGCTTCGCCCTCGACATGGGTGAGGGCGATTCCCGCGACGCCGACTTCATCCGCGCCGCCTGAGCGGCCCCGCACCGCGCGGGCTCTCCCCGCGCGGTGTCTCTCCCTGAAATCACCGATTCCTATGCTGCCGCGGCGATGGCCCGTGCCCCCCGGTTCGGGCGGGACGCGACCGGCAGCCGGCCCAGCCGGAGACCAGCATGTCCAGCGTGTGGCAATACCTGACCCTCGGCCTCGATCGCGAGATCTTCGGGATCGACATCGAATCCGTGCATGAGATCCTGGATTACCGCCCGCCCGCGGCCCTGCCGCACGCGCCGCCGTTCCTGGTCGGCATGATCGACGTGCGCGGCCAGAGCTACCCGGTGGTCGACCTGCGCACCAAGCTCGGGCTGCCGGCGATTCCGGTGACCCCGGCGACCCGGATCATCCTGCTCAACATCGCCATGGGCGAGCGGGCGATGCGGGTCGGCTTCGTGGCCGACCGGGTCATCGAGGTGACCGAGCTCGACAGCGCCGAGCTGGAGCCCGCCCCCGATGTCGGGGGCCGCTGGCGCTCGACCTACATCGCCGGCATCGGCCGCAAGGGCGAGGCCTTCGTGGTGGTGTTCGATCTGCAGGCGCTGATGGCGGGCGACGACCCCGCCCTTCTGATGCCGTCGCTCGCGGCCTGATCGCCGCGCAAGGACCGATTTCATGCCGCGCCTCAAAGACCGCCATTTCGAGACGGTCGCCTACCTGATCCAGGAACGCGTCGGGATCCAGATCCCGCCGGCCAAGCGCACCATGGTGGAGGGACGGCTGCGCAAGCGCATGCGCGCGCTCGAGATCGAGACGCTGACGGAATACGGCCGGCACGTCTTCGAGGAGGGTCACCTCGCCGAGGAATTCGTCCACATCATCGATTGCGTCACCACCAACAAGACCGACTTCTTCCGCGAACCGGCGCATTTCGACCAGCTCCGGGACGAGCTGATCCCGATGCTGCGCCGGAACGGCATCACCCAGGCGCGGCTCAAGCTGTGGAGCGCCGCCGCCTCGACGGGGGCGGAGGCCTACACGCTCGCGATGGTGCTGCACGACATGGCGATGGCCGGGCACGCGCTCGACTACGCGATCCTCGGCACCGACGTCTCCACGGAGGTCCTGCGGGTCGCCGCGGACGGCATCTACCCGGAGGACGTGCTGCAGGCGGTGCCGCAGCATTTCCGCCGACGCTACGTGATGCAGGCCCGCAACCCGGCCTGGAAGGTCGGGCGGATCGTCCCGGAGCTGCGCGCCCGGGTGCGCTTCAAGCACCTGAACCTGATGAATGCCCAGTATCCGGTCGATCGCGACGTGGACATCATCTTCTGTCGCAACGTCCTGATCTATTTCGACAAGGACACCCAGCGGGCGGTCCTGTCCCGGCTCGCCACGCATCTGCGGCCCGGTGGCTTCCTGGTGGTCGGCCATTCGGAATCGATGGCCGGGGCCGGGGTGCCGGGCCTGGCGCAGGTCTCCTCGACGATCTTCACCCGGGTCGAGGGCGCCATCGGATGACGCGCAAGCCGCCGATCCGCGTGCTGATCGTGGACGATTCCGCCTCGGTCCGGCAGACCCTGGTGGGCATCCTGGACGCGGCCCCCGACATCACCGTGCTCGGCACGGCGGCCGATCCGTTCATCGCGGCCCGGCGCATCCACGAGGAGGTGCCGGACGTCATCATCCTCGACCTCGAGATGCCCCGGATGGACGGGCTGACCTTCCTGCGCAAGATCATGGCGCAGCGGCCGATCCCGGTGATCATCTGCTCGACGCTCACCGACCAGGGCTCCCGGAGCCTGTTCGAGGTGCTGGAGGCGGGGGCGGTGGACGTCCTGCCCAAGCCCCGGGTGGATACCCGCCAGTTCCTGATGGAATCCTCCGTCCGGGTCTGCGACGCCGTGCGGGCCGCGGCCGGGGCGAAGCTGCGCCCGAGCCGGCCGCCGCTCCGGGCGGTCGAGGCGAAGCTCACCGCCGACGCCGTGCTGCCGCCCACGACCCGCATCCGCAGCGTGGCCGGGACCGACCCGATCGTCTGCATCGGCGCCTCCACGGGCGGGACCGAATCCCTGCGGGACGTGCTGGAGGTGCTGCCGGTCGATTGCCCGGGCCTGGTCATCGTCCAGCACATGCCCGAATACTTCACCGCCGCCTTCGCCCGGCGGCTGGACGGGCTCTGCGCCATCGCGGTCAAGGAGGCCGAGGACGGCGATGCGGTCGCCCCCGGTCGGGCCCTGATCGCTCCGGGCGGGCGTCACCTGCTGCTCCAGCGCAGCGGCAACCACTACACCGTGGCGGTGAAGGACGGCCCGCTGGTCTCGCGCCACCGCCCCTCCGTGGACGTGCTGTTCCGCGCCGCCGCGCAATGCGCCGGCGCCAACGCGCTCGGCATCCTGATGACCGGCATGGGCGACGACGGCGCCAACGGCCTCCTGGAGATGCGCCGGGCCGGCGCGCTCACGGTGGCGCAGGACGAGGAGAGCTGCGTGGTGTTCGGCATGCCCAAGGAGGCGATCGAGCGCGGCGCCGCCGCCAAGGTCCTGCCGCTCGACCGGCTCCCCCACGAGATCATCCGCTTCGGCCTCGCCCCGGTGCTGCGCCAGCCGGCGTGAGGCGGGGATCCGCCGCGATCCCCGTCAGGCGCCGCGCAGCAGGGCGCCGAGCGCCTCGGTGAGGCGATCGGCGACCCGGCGGATCCGGGCGTTGCCGCGCACCTCCTCGTGCAGGACCAGCCAGACCGGAAGCGGCGCAAGGGTCAGGCCGATCTCCGCCCGCTCCAGCTCGGGGTGGCGCCCCGCCAGCAGCACCTGCGCGAAGCCGAGGCCGGCCCCGGCCAGCATCAGGTTCCAGTAGACCATCTGGTCGTCGCAGCGGATCGGGAAATCCGTGCGCGCCGCCCGGAGACCGTGGGCGGCATAGGCCCGCAGCAGCGCGTCGCTGCGATCGAAACCGAGGACGTCGTGCTCGGCCAGGTCGGCCACGGTGCGGGGCCGGCCGCGGCGCGCGAAATAGCTTCGTGCGCCGAACAGCCCGAGCGGCGCCTCCCCGAGCCTGCGGGCGATCAGTGCGTTCTGGGTCGGGTCGAACATGCGGATCGCGATGTCGGCATCCCGGCGCAGCAGGTTCTGGGGCTGATCCGAGGCGACGAGCTCGATCTCGATGCGCGGCTCGTCCGCCCGCAAGGCCGCCAGGATCGGTGGCAGCAGCAGGTTGGCGACGATCACCGAGGCGGTGATGCGCACGGTCCCGCTCAGGCCCTGCGCCCGCCCTTGCGCCTTGCGCGCCAGGGCATCGGCGGCCTCGCCCATGGCGCGCGCGTCGTCGATCAGGCCCAGGGCCGCCTCGGTCGGTTCGAGCCCCCGCGCCGTGCGGGTGAACAGGGTGACGCCGAGCGCCGTCTCCAGCGCGCGGATATGGCGGCTCAAGGTCGGCTGGGTCGCGCCGGTGCGGGTGGCGGCCGCCGACAGGGAGCGCATCTCGACCACGGCCAGGAAGGAGCGCAGCAGGGTCCAGTCCGGGGTATTCATTTGTGAGGGAATAGCATGCGGAAATCCGGTCTCGCCATGCAGCGATGAATGGGTGAGTCTCACGGCATCCCCTCAGGAGGACACGCGATGACCGGAACGGTAACGGGGGCGCCGCGGCAGCTGCTGCGCCTCGAAGGCCTGCTCGTCCTCGTCGCCGCATCGGTGACGTATGGCCGTCTGGAGACGGGCTGGTGGCCCTTCGCGCTGCTGTTCTTCGCCCCCGACCTGACCCTGCTCGGCTACGGCGCCGGGCGTGCGGCCGGGGCGGCCCTCTACAATGCCGGCCACTGGTACGGTCTGCCCGCGGCCTGTCTGGCTTGGGGCGTGCTCGCACAGGCGCCGGAGATCCTGGCGGCGGGCCTGATCTGGGCCGCCCATATCGGCTTCGACCGCGCCCTCGGCTACGGCCTCAAATACCGGGCCGGCTTCGGCATGACCCATCTCGGGGCGATCGGCACCGGCGACCGCGCCGCTCCGTCTCAATCACAGGCGCGCGCGTCCCAAGTTTCGCGCGCCCGTTGACTTTGGTCGGGCGCGATCCTTCCTGCACATCTCCGATTACACCCAGGCCTGTGCCGAGGGGCGGGTCGTTTCATCGATGTCCTGGGCGAAGAGATTCCACACGATGCTGGCGACGATGCTTCTCAGCCGCTGGTCGATCGTCGCGTTCAACGTCGTGATCCTGATGCCGCTGACCCTGGCCCTCTACGAGGTCGCATCGTTGCTGTGGGGGGCGGGCTTGGGGCACCACGAATCGATCCAGGAGGCCGGGCACATCATCGAGGGGATGGGCGTGATCCTGATCGGTTGGGGTGTCGTCCTGGAGGAGCGGGCGGGCGTCAGCCATCTGCTGGGCGGCCTGCCGACGGAAGAGCCGGACTACGAGGCCGCCCTCGACACGCTCTGCCATCATGTCGGCCTCGCCCTGCTGGTGCTGGGCCTGATGGCCGAGATCTTCGTCCAATGCGTCGAGGTGCCGGACCACATCATCCACACGGACGGGATCGAGCGCGTGGTCCTGACCGGCAGCGCCGGCTTCCTGGCGCTGGGGCTCGCGACCCTGGTCCGGCACGTGATCGGCCTGGCGCTCTTCCGCGGACCCGGCCGGATCCCGACCGTCGCGGCGGCGCCGGGCGCCGGCGGGCCTTAGCGTCCGGTCCTGAACGGCGGCTGCCGGCATTCGGAAGGCGGGGTGCGGCGGCCGCAGGGGATCGCGCCCGGCCTCTGCCGTGGAGCAGGGCGGCCGGTTTCCGGCCGCGCCCGCCCGGAGGCTGGTCACGCCCGTCGGCGGTGAGCCGACAGCGTGTCGTTGGCGATGGTGGCGGGCGCCTCGGGCGGCGTGCCCAGGACCGGCTTGTGCGTCGCGGCTGAACGCCGGCTCCGCAGGGCGGCGAGCAGGAGTCCGGCGAACACCGCCGCGCTGCCGGCCCCGAACGGGGCCAGGAGCAGCGCACCGAGGCCGAGCCAGGGCCACGCGCACACAGATGTCAGGATGCCACCTGCCAGGGTCGCCAGCACCAGAACGAACACTTCGCCCCCGTATTCCCGTTCGATCGCGTTGCCGACGCGCGGCTGCCTCTGGTTAGCGCTCCGAACACAGCCCAAGCAAGCCCGGTTTTTTTGCGGGACTCCCCACGAAGACCGCCGAATCCATGCGCAATACGCAGGACGATTTCGGATTCCGGGCCGAGCTTTGCAGTTTGCCTGGAGAGTCGGCCGCTTCATCTCGGCGGGGCCGGACGGCAGGCCCGCGCACTGCTGCCGGGGTCTTCGCCGAGCCGCCGGGCCGCAACCGCGATGAGCCTTAATCCTAACCTGAAATAGCGCGTGACGGCCCCGCTTGGGTTGTGCTTGATGCCAATCAACACAACCTTGAGGTGGCACCGTGAGACCGATCCCGATCGTGGCCGTCC
The DNA here is from genome assembly GCF_000272495.1 of Methylobacterium sp. GXF4. Classification (NCBI taxonomy): domain Bacteria; kingdom Pseudomonadati; phylum Pseudomonadota; class Alphaproteobacteria; order Hyphomicrobiales; family Methylobacteriaceae; genus Methylobacterium; species Methylobacterium sp. GXF4. The sequence goes on from NZ_AKFK01000120.1 coordinate 12,970, forward strand.
TGCTGCCGACGGCCGGCGGTGCCGCCGCCCGAGCGGGTGGCGACGGCCCGGGTGGCGCCGTCCCGGGCGGTGCGAGCCATGCGTTGGCGGACGGTACCGCGGCGCGCGCGACCTCCCGGGCGCCGGGCCAGGCGATCAGCCCGAACGGCGCCGCGCGTGACAATTTCGGCACATGCGGTGCCGCCCGGTGATGGGTCCCACCTGCAGGGGCCTTGCCCGGCTCGCGCTCGCCGGGGCCGTGCTCCTCGGCCTCGCCGGTGGAGCCTCAGCCCGGGACTACCGCGAGCCCGACGAATCGACCCTCGACCGGCACGGCCATTATCGCAGCCATGACGGCTCCGAGGTCCACCGCCCGGCCAAGACCCGCGACGGCGCCAAGCCGGCCGGGGCCAGGGCCAAGTGCCGGGACGACACCTGGAGCTTCAGCCACACCCGCCGCGGCACCTGCTCCGGCCATGGCGGCGTGGCCCATTGGGAGGGGTGAGGCATTGCACGCGCGGAAGAGATCCGCCTAAAATCCAAGGATAGGAATTTATAGGTTGACACCGGCGCGCTGCTCGGGTACATACCAGGCACGGTCGATACGTATGCGGAGCGGCGGCGATGCGGTCTCTCGATCCACTCCCGCCGGAGCAGCGCGCCGCGGTCGAGCAGCTCCTGCGCGAGACCGAGCTGTCGGTCGCCGCGATCAGCGCCCGCACCGGCGTCAAGCCGGCCACGATCCTCAGCTGGAACGCCCGGTCCGGCTGGCTGCGGCCGCGCCGCCGGCGGCATGACATCGCCGCGCGCTGGCCGGAGACCCGCCGGGCGGCCCTCGCGCGGCTCCTGAGCGACACGCGGAACGATCCCGGCGACGTGGCCGAGGCTGCGGGCGTCGGGCGCGCCGCCGCCGACCGGCTCCTGGCCGGCTGCGGCGTCGCCCGTCTCGAACCGGATGTGGGGGCCGAGCCCGGCCGTCTCGATCCGGAGGCGGCGGCGGACCCGCCGACCCTTCGGGCGCATCTGCGCACCCATATCGCCCGGCAGATCGGAAGAGC
>NZ_AKFK01000121.1:0-10827 GCF_000272495.1 Methylobacterium sp. GXF4
CTTCTTGATCATCTGGTCCTCAATCTCCCGTTGATCGGGATGTGCCCGGGGACAGGACGTCAGGAAGGCCCGACGCGATAGTGCAACGCTGCAACAGGGCCCGCGAAGGCTCCGGGCCGGTGGCCAAAAAGGTGCGCTGGAACACATCGCGAGCCCGTGATGACTGGGGCCCATGCATTATTCGGCCAAAACTGACCCCGGATAAAAATATGGTTCGGCAATACGCGCAGCCGCGGCGTGTTAACCTACGTGTAACATTCGGGGTTCGGCCCGAGAGCAGATCCCGCGTTTCCGGTCTCGCCTGTAGATTGCGTCGTGACGGGCCGGAGCGGGCGGACCCGCGGCCGGGCGTACCGCGCCCCCGCGCGGACCTCCCTTGAGAGGCCGGTCGGGCGGGGCCTGCCAGAATGCGACGTGGACGATCCGGGCCGCTTCCCCTAGCTTCAAGGCATGTCAGCGGCCGATTTCCTGCCCGATGACGGCTTGGTGCGGGCGACAGGCCGTTTGGCGGTCGCCTGTTCCCTCCCGGACGTCGTGTCCATCCTGCGCGAGACGGCGCGGGACATCGTCGGCTCCGACGGGGTCGCGGTGGTCCTGCGGGAGGGCGGATCCTGCTTCTACGCCGCGGAGGACGCGATCGAGCCCCTGTGGCGGGGGCGCCGGTTCCCCCTCACCGCCTGCATTTCCGGGTGGGTGATGCTCAATGACGAGACCGCCGTAATCCCAGCCATCGAGTTCGACCCCCGGGTGCCGATCGAGGCCTACCGCACCACGTCGATGCGCAGCCTCGTGATGGTGCCGATCGGGTCGCCGGAGCCGATCGCCGCCCTGGGCGCCTATTGGTGCACGTCGGTCATCCCGGACGACATGACGGTCTACCGGCTGGAGATGCTGGCGCGGCAGGCCGGGGCCGCGCTGGCCTCCCTGCACCCGCACGCCCAGGCGCGGCGCCCCGGTGCCGTGCCGCCATCCGATCGCGAGGCCGGGCGGCCGGCCTAAGCGCAGCCCGGGGTGGGCCGCGCGCCTGCGTCGCAGCGGGGATCGATCACCGGCCTCCGGCTGTTGCCGACACGCCCGCGGCTCGCCTGGATGTCTCAAGCCCCCTCATGAAGCGCTTCGTCCTCATCGGCATCTTCGCCGCCCTGTTCGCCGCGATCATCGCGATTGCCGGCACATGGTCCGTCGTCACGCCCATCAATCCGGCGGTCGCCCCGGACACCGCCGCGGCACCGAACCCGACCGCGCAGCGGAAGTGACGGTTGGCGGCCGGCGGGATCGCGTCGCGCGATCTCACCGGCGCCCGCCCGCCTCCGCCCGGCCCCGGAGAGCCGCCAGCAGGCCGCCTTCGAGGAGCAGGGCGGATCCGTAGTGGAACTCGATATCGAAGCGGCTTCGTGAGTTCATCGACAGGGATGCGCTCTGCAGGGCGATGAGCTGGCCGGCCTCGTCGAACAGGCCTGAGCCCGAGCCGCCGTAGCCGTCGTTGCAATCGTGGCGGGCGCGGCGGATCGCATCCTCGCTCGGCGGGTCGATCCGCCGGATGGCGCAGCGCTCGAGGCTGCTGGGGCCGCGATAATTGCCGTGGCCCGCGGGCGACACCATGGTCACCGGCAGGGTGATGTCCCCGACCGGCAGGTCGGGCGGCTCCGGCAGGGGCTGCGGGGCGGCATCGGCCGGGCGGTCGAGGCGCAGGATCGCCCAATCGTCGGTGATGTGCAGGCCGGCCGCCCCGGGGGCGGTGCCGAGCACCAGGCTGTCGGCCTCGAACTCGTAGTTGCGGCCGCCGATCTGGAAGTAGCAGTCGGCCACCGGGCGGGTGACCGCGAGGCGGCGATCCCGGAAATTGTGGGCGTTCAGCAAAACGGTCGAGCGATCGGCGATCAGCCACGCCGCGGCCGCCTTCTGCGGGACGCCGTCCGGACCCCGGCACCACAGGATGCCGGCGCCCCGATAGCGCTCGAAATCGGCGCCGGTCAGGTCGCGGCGCGCATCCTGCGGATACAGCGCTGCGACGCGACCCGCCGTCCCGGCTCGGTCCGCGCCCCGGGCCGCGCCGGCCAGAGCGAGCAGCGCCGTCACCAGCAGAATCGACCGCCGGGGGGCTCCGGAGACCGGCATTGTGCCGGCAAAGAACGGGCTGGACCGTCTCAAGCCCATCAAGCAGCCCCGAAGACTGAAGGCCGCGCATGGTGCGGGCCGGGAACACAGTTCTGGGCGGGCGCCGGGGGACGGTCAAGCCGGCCACGGGTATTCCGCCGCGTCCCCGCGGCATTGCCGAATTATCCCGCCAACAAATGTCAGCTTGCCTGAAGACATCGTCGGGCATTGGCGCATAAAACTGAAAGGTGACAAGATCTTAATAAGCAGATCATAAAGGTCGAATGTCTCTAAGTCGCAAATAAAGCTGACTATCGACGCGGGCGGCCTCGATCGATCTTGCACTGCGAAAATGAATAGCCGCGTTGCCGAAAGGCCGGCGGCCTGGCGAGGAGATGCATCATGAGAAGGCTAGCGGGTTCAGTCTCGGCCCTGGCGATCCTGGCACTGGCGCCGGTCGGCCTTGCGGGCGCGGCTTTCGCCAACGACAAGCTCATCGAGCAGTCGAAGAGCGGCGAAAACTGGGTGATGCCCGGTAAGAACTACGATTCCGACAATTACAGCGACCTGACGCAGATCAACAAGACGAACGTCAAGCAGCTGAAGCCGGCCTGGACCTTCTCCACCGGCCTGCTCAACGGCCACGAGGGCGCGCCCCTGGTCGTGGACGGGAAGATGTACGTCCACACCTCGTTCCCGAACAACACCTTCGCGCTCGACCTCGACGATCCGGGCAAGATCCTGTGGCAGGACAAGCCCAAGCAGAACCCGGCCGCCCGCTCGGTCGCCTGCTGCGATCTCGTCAACCGCGGGCTGGCCTACTGGCCGGGCGACGGCAAGACCCCGGCGCTGATCCTGAAGACCCTGCTCGACGGCAATGTCGTGGCGCTGAACGCGCAGACCGGCGAGACGGTCTGGAAGGTCGAGAATTCCGACATCAAGGTCGGCTCGACGCTCACCATCGCCCCCTACGTGGTGAAGGACAAGGTGATCATCGGCTCCTCCGGCGCCGAGCTCGGCGTGCGCGGCTACCTGACCGCCTACGACGTGAAGACCGGCGCCCAGGTCTGGCGCGCCTACGCCACCGGTCCCGACGAGGACCTGCTGCTGGCTAAGGACTTCAACATCAAGAACGCCCATTACGGCCAGAAGGGCCTGGGCACCTCCACCTGGGAGGGCGACGCCTGGAAGATCGGCGGCGGCACCAACTGGGGCTGGTACGCCTACGACCCGGGCACGAACATGATCTATTTCGGCACCGGCAACCCGGCGCCCTGGAACGAGACCATGCGTCCGGGCGACAACAAGTGGACGATGACGATCTTCGGCCGCGACGTCGACACCGGCGAGGCGCATTTCGGCTACCAGAAGACGCCCCACGACGAGTGGGACTATGCCGGCGTCAACGTGATGATGCTGTCCGAGCAGAAGGACAAGGACGGGAAGATGAGGAAGCTCCTCACCCATCCCGACCGCAACGGCATCGTCTACACCCTCGACCGGACGGACGGCTCGCTGGTCTCGGCCAACAAGATCGACGACACGGTGAACGTGTTCAAGTCGGTTGATCTGAAGTCCGGCACGCCGGTGCGCGACCCGGAATACGGCACCCGGATGGATCACCTCGCCAAGGATATCTGTCCCTCGGCGATGGGCTACCACAACCAGGGGCACGATTCCTACGATCCGAAGCGCCAAGCCTTCTACATGGGCATCAACCACATCTGCATGGATTGGGAGCCGTTCATGCTGCCCTACCGGGCGGGCCAGTTCTTCGTCGGCGCGACGCTGAACATGTATCCGGGCCCGAAGGGTGACCGGCAGAACTACGAGGGGCTCGGCCAGATCAAGAGCTACAACGCCATCACCGGCAAGTTCAACTGGGAGAAGATGGAGCGCTTCGCCGTCTGGGGCGGCACCACCGCCACCGCCGGCAACATCGTGCTCTACGGGACGCTCGACGGCTTCATCAAGGCGCGCGACTCGGACAACGGCGACCTGCTCTGGAAGTTCAAGCTGCCCTCCGGGGCGATCGGCTACCCGATCACCTACACCCACAAGGGCACCCAATACGTCGCCATCTATTACGGCGTCGGCGGCTGGCCGGGCGTGGGCCTGGTGTTCGACCTGCAGGATCCGACCGCCGGCCTCGGCGCGGTCGGCGCCTTCAAGAAGCTCGCTAACTACACCCAGATGGGCGGCGGCGTGGTCGTGTTCTCCCTGGACGGCAAGGGGCCGTACGACGACCCGAATGTCGGCGAGTACGCGCAGCACGCCGCCAAGTGATCCGCACCTGACCCGCGCCTCCTGGCGCGCCAGCTCCGCCGCCCCGTCCGGGCGGCGGAGCCCCGGTTCGCCGGCCCCGCCCTCCCGGCGCGGGAGCCGCCTCCCGACGAAATCCTTTGAGGGATCGAAACCATGCCGCTCCTCGGCGGAATCCTTCGCGCGGCGACCTCTGTCGCGGCCCTGCTCGCCCTCGCGATCCCGGCCCAGCAAGCCTGGGCGCAGGACTCGGAGGCGCAGGCCATCCAGGCCGAGCCCGGCAAGGCTGCGGCCGCGCCCAAGCCAGACCCGTCCATCCTGCGGATCTGCGCCTCCGAGAAGCAGCCGCCGCTCTCCATGCGGGACGGGTCCGGCCTGGAGAACCGGGTCGCCGTCGCGGTCGCCGAGGCGATGGGCCGGAAGCCGGTCTTCGTCTGGCTCGCCAAGCCGGCGATCTACCTGGTGCGCGACGGGCTCGAGAAGCGGACCTGCGACGTGGTGGTCGGCCTCGACAGCGACGACCCGCGGGTGCTGACCACCAAGCCCTACTACCGCAGCGGCTACGTCTTCATCACCCGCGCCGACAAGGACCTCGACGTGAAGTCGTGGTCGGATCCGCGCCTCAAGACCGTCGACCACATGGTCGTCCCGCTGGGTTCCCCGGGCGAGGCGATGCTCAAGGATATCGGCCGCTACGAGGAGGACATGGCCTACCTCTACTCGCTGGTCGGCTTCCGGGCGCCGCGCAACCAGTACACGCAGATCGACCCGGCCCGGATCGTCAGCGAGGTCGCCAACGACAAGGCGGATGTGGGCGTCGCCTTCGGGCCCGACGTGGCCCGCTACGTCAAGGACTCGGCCGTGCCCCTGCGCATGACCCTCGTGCCCAACGATACGGTCAGCAGCGACGGCCGCAAGATGCCCCAGAGCTTCGACCAGTCCATGGGCGTGCGCCGGGACGACACGGCGCTCCGCGACGCCCTCGATGCCGCCATCGCCAAGGCCAAGCCGCAGATCGACGCGATCCTGAAGCAGGACGGCGTCCCGGTGGCGACCAACTGACCCTCGCCGCGCGGCCGGCGAGCGAGCGCCGCGCGATCCAGTCCCCGTGAAGCGAAGATGAGATGACGAAGACCACACGTATCCGGTTGATGCTTCTGGCCGGCGCCGCCTCGGCGCTCTGTGCGGCCGCCGTGATGGCCCAGCCGCAATCCGGGCCGCAGACCGGCCTGATCTTCCGCAACACCATCACCGGGGAGCCGCTGGACCTCGCCGAGGGCAAGCCCGGCGGGCGCGACACCAAGGCGGTCCAGACCTTCTTCCAGACCGGCAAGAACCTCTACATCGACGACAAGTCGTGCCTGCGCAACGGCGAGAGCCTGTACCTGACCTCCTGCTCCGGCTGTCACGGCCACCTGGCCGAGGGCAAGGTCGGCCCCGGCCTCAACGACAATTACTGGACCTATCCGGCCAACACCGAAGATACCGGCTTGTTCGCGACGATCTGGGGCGGGGCCAACGGCATGATGGGCCCGCACAACGAAGATCTGAACCCGGATGAGGCGCTCCAGGTCATCGCCTGGATCCGGCATCTCTATACCGGCCCGGTCAGCGATGCCGCCTGGCTGACCGACGAGCAGAAGAAACACTACACGCCCTTCAAGGAAGGCGAGACCTTCGCCAAGGACGAGCCCGGCCAGTGCAAGCCGCTGGAGTGAGCGTCCGCGCGGAGCAGCGCCCGGCCGAGCCGGCGCCGAAGAACGGCCCGTCGGGCCGCCCTGGGAGCGAACGCAAGGAGTCGACGATGCGCAACAGAAGCATGATCACCGCCGCGATGGTGGCCGCGGGGGCGCTCTTCGCCCTGCCGGCCCTGGCCTATGACGGGCAGACCTGCAAGGCGCCGGGCAATTGCTGGGAGCCCAAGCCCGGCTTCCCCGAGAAGGTCGCGGGGACGAAGTACGACCCGAAGCACGACCCCAAGGAGGTCGGCAAGCAGGCGGAATCCATCAAGCTGATGGAAGAGCGCAACCGCAAGCGCATCGAGAACGCCAAGAAGACCGGCAAGTTCGAGTACGACGTCAGCAAGATCTCGGCGAACTGATCCGGGTTCCCGAAAGACAAGCCCTTTGGCGGGTTCGGGGCAAGATCTTTCGGACTTGGCCCCCGACACACCAGGGCGCTGCCCTGGACCCGCGAAAGGTCCCGGACCTTTCGAAACCCTGACGGTTCGCCTTTTCCGGCCGGTCTCCCCCGGAGGCCGGCCGCCCTGTCCCGGAACCAGCGCGATGAACACGCTCCACCCCGGCGACGCCCAGCTCACCGATTGGCGGGCCTCGGCCGCCCGCTTCGAGGCGGAGGTCGCCAAGGCCGTGGTCGGCCAGGCGCGGGTCATCCGCCTCGTCACCACGGCGATCTTCGCCCGCGGCCACGTCATGCTGGAGGGCGATGTCGGCGTCGGCAAGACCACGCTGCTGCGGGCGGTCGCCCGGGCGCTCGGGGGCGCCTACGAGCGCATCGAGGGCACGGTCGACATGATGCCGACCGACCTGATCTACCACACCTACCTCGCCGAGGACGGCCGCCCCCGGGTCGAGCCGGGGCCGGTCCTGCGCCGGGCCGAGGATCTGGCGGTGTTCTTCTTCAACGAGATCAACCGCGCCCGCCCGCAGGTCCATGCCCTGCTGCTGCGGATCATGGCCGAGCGCAGCGTCACGGCCTTCGCCCGGGACTACCGGTTCCCCAACCTTCAGGTCTTCGCCGACCGCAACCGGGTGGAGCGCGAGGAGACCTTCGAGCTGCCCGCCGCCGCCCGCGACCGCTTCCTGATGGAGATCGGGATGGACGCGCCGCGCGACGCGCAGGCCCGGCGCGCCCTGGTGTTCGACCCGCGCTTCCACGACACCGACCGGCTGATCGCGGAGGTGGCCGAGGGCGTGCTCGATCAGGCCCGCCTCGGCGCCATCGCGGCCTCGATCCAGGTGGCGATCCAGGCTTCCCCGGAGATCGAGACCTACGTGGTCGGGCTCTGGGATGCCCTCGTGCGCCCGGCGGAGGCCGGGATCCGGCTCCCCGGGATCGACATGGCCACGCTGGTGCAGGGCGGCGCCTCGCCGCGCGGCCTCGCCTTCCTGGTCCGGGCGGCCCGGGTGCGGGCCTGGCTGGAGGGGCGGGACTGGCTGGTGCCGGAGGATATCCGGGCGGTCTTCCCCGAGGTGATGGCGCACCGCATCTTCCTGGAGCCGGTCCACGAGATGCGCCGCGGCGAGATCGTCCCGGACCTGTGCCGGGCGGTGTTCGAGACGGTGCCGGCCCCATGACCCGGGCGCCCTCGGCCGAGATCGTCTACCTGCCGCGCTGGCGCCCGCGGGGCCGCCGGATCGGGGCGCATCGCGGCCAGGAGGCCGGCGGGCTCGGCACGTTCCGGGATCAGGTCCCGTTCCTGACCCTGCCGGATGCCCGCCGGATCGATCTGCGCGCGAGCCTGCGCGACCCGTTCGAGGGCGTGCATGTCCGCCGGTTCGAGATGCGCAACGCCGTCGAGGTCTGGGCGCTGATCGACCTCTCGGCCTCGATGCGCTTCCGGGGCGCCGGAGACCGGCTGCGTCTCGCCGCCGACCTCTGCGCGGGGCTCGCCGCATCGGCGACCCGGATCGGCGACGGGTTCGGAATGATCGGCTGCGACCGCACCGTGCGGGCGGAACTCTATTTACCGGCGACCCGCCGGCGCGGGCCGGCCGTCGCCATGGCCGAGCGGATCGCGGCGTCCCGCTGCGACGCGCCTGGCGCCGAGGGGCTGCTGGAGGCCGCCCGCCTGCTGTTCGGCCGGCCGCGGCTGGTCTTCCTGGTCTCGGACTTTCTCTGGCCGCAGGCCCTGATCGCGCAGGTCTTCGCGGCACTGGCGCTTCACGACACGGTCCCGGTGCTGCTCGCCGACAGCGCCGAGGATGCCGGCCTGCCGGATTGGGGCCTGGTGGAACTCGACGATCTCGAAGGCGCCGGCCGCCGCCTCGTCTTCCTGCGCCCCGCCCTGAAGCGGCGCTGGCTCGCCCGGGAGCAGGCCCGGCGCGACGCCCTGCGCAGCCTCGCCGCCGCGTCCTCGGCCCGGGCCCCGTTCCACCTGGTCGACCGCTTCGACGCCCAGGCGCTCACCCGCCACCTGCTGGCGACCTGAGATGATTGGGGCGCACACCAAAAGTCCCGGTTTCAAAAGGTCCGAGACCTTTTGCGGGTGCAGGGCGGAGCCCTGCGATCGGGCGAGCCACCAGGCATCAGGGCTCCGCCCCGATACCCCGCCGAAGGGCTTCGCCCTTCGGAATCCCATGATCTTGGCCTGCTGCGCACTCCTTCTGCAGGCCGGTGCCGCCATGGCGCAGGTGCGCTCCGTCGAGGTGCGGGTGCCCCGCGCCTTCGGGTATTTCCTGGGCGATCTGGTGCGGGTTCAGGCCGACATCGCGGTCGATCCCGGCTTCAGCCTGCAGCGCGCCTCCCTGCCGGCGCCGGGGCCGCTGACCTATTGGCTGGACCTGCGGGATATCGCCGTGGAGGAAAACCCCGGCCGGGTCCGGCTGCACCTCACCTACCAGACCTTCTACGCAGCGCTCGATGCCCGCCAGGTCGCGATCCCGGGCTTTTCCGTGTCGCTCGAGAGCGCGGCCGCGGGCGGCACGACCTCGGCCAAGGCCGAGATCCCCGGCTGGTCGCTCGGCGTCTCGCCCCTGCGGGAGGTCCAGCCGGAGAAGCACGATGACCCGGCCGAGTATCTCCGGCCGGACGGGCGCGTCCCCCGGCTCGACCCGGTGCCGGACCTGCGGGCCGCCCTCGTCGCCCTCGCGGCGGCCGTCCTGGCGCTCGCCGCCCTCGGCTACGATCGCGGCTGGGTCGCCCGGCCCGGTCGTCCCTTCGCCCGGGCCGCCCGCGCCCTGCGCCGCTTGGGCGGTGAGGGCGAAGCCCGCTACCGGGAAGCCCTGCGCCTGATCCACCGCGGCCTCGACGAGACCGACGGCCGCCGGGTGCTGGCCGACGACCTCCCGGCCTTCCTCGACCGGCATCCCGCCTTCCGCCGGGAGGGTCCGGCCCTGGCCCGGTTCTTCGACGCCTCGCGCCGGGCCTTCTTCGGCCGCGAGACCGAGGCCGCCCGGGCGAGCCTGCCCTGGCCCGAGGTCGAGGCCGGCCTGCGTCGGCTCGCCGCCGCCGAGCGGGAGGCCTGAGCGATGATGGTCGGGTCGCTCGGGGTGACGTCGCCCGCCTGGCTGTGGCTGCTGCCGCTCGCGCTGGTGCCGCTCGTTGCCTCGGGGCGCCGGCGCGTCCCGGTCTCGGCGGTCGCGGCGGCGCCCGCCGACGCGGCCTCGCGCTGGATCGCCCGGCTGCTGCGGGCCGCCGGCATGCTCACGGTCAGTGGCCTTGTGGTGGCGCTTGCCGGCCCCTACGGCGCCGGCGCGCCGGTCACCCGCATCGGCGTCGGCGCCCAGATCGCGATGCTGATCGACCGGTCCGGCAGCATGAACGAGACCTTCGCGGGGCGGCAGCCTTCGGGCGCGGAGGAATCGAAGGCCGCCGCCTCCCGGCGCCTGCTGGCGGATTTCGTCGGCGCCCGGGCGCATGATCTGTTTGCGGTCACGGCCTTCTCCACCGCGCCGATGCTGGTCATGCCGATGACCGACCGGCACGCGGCCGTGCGCGCCGCCATCGCGGCGATCGACCGGCCGGGGCTGGACTACACCAACGTCGCCCGCGGCCTCGCGATGGCGCTGTCGCAATTCGCCCCGGAGAGCAGCGGCTCCCGGGTCCTGCTGTTCATCTCGGACGGGGCCGCGGTGATCGACCCGCGGGTGCAGGATTCCCTGCGCGCCGCCTTCACCAAGCTGCACCCGAACCTCTACTGGCTGTTCCTGCGCACCAAGGGCTCGCCCTCGATCCAGGACCGGCCGGCGGGCGAGGACACCCCCCAGGCCGCCCCCGAGCGGCATCTCGACCTGTTCTTCAAGGGCCTCGGCGTGCCCTACCGGGCCTTCGAGGCCGAGGGCCCGCAGGCGGTCGCCGACGCCATCGCGCAGATCGCCGCCCTGGAGCGCAACCCGATCCCCTACACCGAGCCGCGCCCCCGCCGCGACCTGACCGGCTTCGCCTACGGGCTGGCCGGGCTCGGGCTTCTTCTGCTCGTCCTGGCGGCGCTCGCAGAGGCGGATTTTTCGGCGGTGCGGGCTACGGGCGCGGCCGTGCCGGAGCAGGCGACGGAGCCGGATTTCAGGAGGGCGGCATGACCCGATCCGGGATCCGGGAGATTTTGTGCGGCGGCCGACCGCAAGCGGGCCTCTCTCGTCGATCCAGCGCCTGCTCGGGATCGATCGAGCTCGTGGCTTGCGAGGCACACATTTCCTTGACGAAAGCGCGCGGCGGGGTCGTAGACGCGCGCGTCTCCCTCCCCCCTCTGCGGGGGAGGGTGGCCCCCGAAGGGGGTCGGGAGAGGGG
>NZ_AKFK01000122.1:0-1125 GCF_000272495.1 Methylobacterium sp. GXF4
GCGGATCGCCTCGATCAGCCGGTCGATGTCCGCGGGCGTGTTGAACATGCCGAGGGACACGCGGATGCCGTCGCGCTCGGGCGAGACGCGGATGCCGCTCTGGGTGAGGTAGTCCAGCCAGGGATCGGCCGGCAGGGCGATGACGTAGATGTGCGGCGCCCGGTGCTGCCGCTCGCGCGGGCCGACCAGCCGGATGCCCTCCCGGTCGAGCTGCGCGATCAGGTAATCGCCCAGCGCGAAGCAATGCGCCTGGATCTTCTCGACGCCGACGGAGCCGATCAGGTCGAGGGCCGCCCCGAGACCCTGGATCGCCGGCAGGTTGAAGTTGCCCAGCTCAAACCGCCCGGCGGAGGCGGCCAGCGCCATGTTGTCCGGCCGGGCGATGAAGTCCGCCGGCGGCTCGGCCAGGCTGATCGCCGCCATGTAGGCCGGCTCCAGCTCGGTCCGGCTCGCGTCCCACCACAGCAGGCCGAGCCCCTGGGGCGTGAGCAGCCCCTTATGCGTGCCCGAGCCGACGAAGGTGGCGTTGAGCGCCTTCACGTCGAGCGGGACGACGCCGATGCCCTGCATGACGTCGACCACGAAGTAGAGGCCCTTCTCCTTGCACAGCCGGCCGACGCTCTCGACGTCGAAGCGATGCCCGGCATGGAAGGTCACCTGCGACATGGAGATGACGCGGGTGTTGTCGTCGATATGCGGGCGGAAGCTCTCGGCATCGATGACCTCGGTCATCGGGATGAACGCGACCGCGACGCCCTTCTTCTTCAGGTTGAGGAAGGCGTAGGCGTTGTTGGGATGGTCGCCGTCGATCAGCAGGACCTTGTCGCCCGGGCGCAGCGGCAGCGCGTTGGCGGCGATGTTCATGCTCTCGGAGGTGTTCTTGGTGAAGGCGATCTCCTCGGGCCGCGCCCCGATGAAGCGGGCGAGCTTGGCGCGGGTCTCCTCCAGGCGGTTGAGCCAGACCTGCTTGGGGCCGGCGGTCTCATAGCCCTCGCGCAGGAAGCGCTCGTAGGCCTCCTTCACGGGGCGCGCGAGCGGCGTCTGGAAGCCCGAGTCGAGGTAGACGATCGAGTCGGCGGCGGGAAACTCCTTCCGGACGGCGGCCACGTCGTAATGCTGCGTCAT
>NZ_AKFK01000123.1:0-429 GCF_000272495.1 Methylobacterium sp. GXF4
AACCACACCTCTAATGTGTTGGGCACTAGAAAAAGCTAACTACCTAGTCCGTTTCTGGACGACTTCATTGGGAATAACATACCCCCCACTGTGATTAAGACTGGCACTGTCCTAATGCTTTCTTCAATAGGTTTGGCTCATGTGTGATTCCCTCTGGCAAACTTATAGAGGACAAGCAGAATAAACCAATTCAAGGTCGTTGTAGCTGAAGGCCTGGCCTGCCTGACAGTTAATTATGAGCATGTCTTGCCCTTCATGGTGGATATTCACAGCTGAAAGTGGTATTGGCATTTTTTTCTGAGGACACAACGAGGAAATCTGATAAATACGGCCACCTGAAGTCTAGCTCGGAGTTAACAATTTACCACGTTTAGAGCGGCCGCGATATCCTGCAGATGCATCCAGTACTAGTATGGCCCGGGGGATCCT